>JAADFE010000108.1 GCA_013153055.1 Campylobacterota bacterium | reverse complement strand
ATAGAAGTGAACCATACTCATCATAAGCTCTCCACATCATACCTTGAGTAATACCTGCAATCCACATAGATGTAAAGTAAAGCACAATACCAGTAGTCTGTAGCCAGAACTGTGTATCCATCAATTTTTTAGAATAAATTTCTCTTTTGAACATTCTTGGAGCCATATGATATAATGAAGCTATAGTCATAAATCCAACCCAACCAAGAACACCATCATGAACATGCCCTGGAATCCAATCTGTAAAGTGAGCAATAGCATTTACTGATTTAATAGCTTGAATTGGTCCTTCTATTGTTGATAACATATAGAATGTAGAAGCCAAAATCATAAATTTAATCAATGGTGAAGTTTGAAGTTGTCCCCACTCACCTTTCATTGTAAGTAGCATGTTAATCGCTGAACCCCAAGATGGCAAAATAAGAACTACTGACATAGCAGAACCCATTGTTTGCATCCAGTCTGGAACAGTTGAATATAGTAGGTGGTGACCACCAGCCCAAAGATAAACAAACATTAATCCCCAAAATGATAATACTGATAGTTTATATGAGAAAACTGGTTGACCAGACTCTTTTGGTAAATAGTAGTAAATCATACCAATAATTGGAGTTGTGAAAACGAATGCAACAGCATTATGTCCA
This sequence comes from Campylobacterota bacterium, assembly GCA_013153055.1. Lineage (GTDB taxonomy): Bacteria > Campylobacterota > Campylobacteria > Campylobacterales > Sulfurovaceae > UBA1140. The sequence goes on along the minus strand of JAADFE010000108.1, from coordinate 36,031 downwards.
TACCACCATTGAATTAACGCATCATTTGTTCCTGACCACATTGAGATTGAGTGCATCATTGAACTAGGAGCACCATCAGCCCATAAGAAAGTAGGAACTTCCATGTTATTGAAAATAAATAACATTGCAATAGCTACAAAAGAAGACATATAGTACCAAACAGATACATATATAGCTCTCTCTCTTCTCATACCAATCATACCGAACATAGCTATACCCCAAAGTACCCACCATACTACAATAAGTAAATCAAGTGGCCACTCTAATTCTGCATACTCTTTAGAAGTTGTATAACCACTAAGAAGCGTTACCACTGCTAAAAGTATAGTTATGAAATATAACCAAAAGTGTAGTTTTGAAACTACCATTAAAAATTTAGACTCTTTTAGAGACATTTTTAATGTTCTCTGTCCAACATAATACCATGTTGCAAAAATACCACTAAGGGTAAAACCAAATGCTACACCATTAGTATGTAGTGGTCTTAACCTTCCAAATGTACCATACTCTCCTGCTAAGTTACTTAGCTCTGGAAAAGCAAGTTGAAAGGCTAAAATTACACCAACAGTCATACCAATGATACCAAACAAGATTGTTGCAAAAGTAAACAGCTTTACTACTGAATAATCATACTCAAGTTGTGCATTGCTTTGCATCAATACCTCCTCTTAAAATTTTGATAGAATAGTGACATAATGTGACTATCTAACTTTAATGGTATAAAGATAACCATTAATATATACTTAAATAACTAATAAAGATGCGTTATAATAAGTGTGTTGTTTACTTTACTTGATGAAGAGAAAAAAATTAAAGTATAAGGTGTTAAATAATGTTGCTAGAACAGTATAAAGAGGCTATAGAAAATAGTAATATAGTCTCAAAAACAGATATAAATGGGGTTATAACTTTTGTAAATGATGAATTTTGTGCAATATCAGAATATAGCCGAGAAGAGCTAATAGGTAAAAAACATAACATAGTCAAACATCCTAGTATTCCCAAAAATCATTTCAAAAAACTTTGGAAGACGATAACAGCTAAAAAAACATATAAAGCTACTGTAAAAAACCTATCAAAAAGTGGAAAAGACTACTATTTAAATACAACTATTACACCTATATTGGATGAAAATGGAGAGATAGAAGAGTACATAGCTATAAGATATGATGTCACCAAAGAGGTTGAACTAACCATGGTGCTAGAAAAACAAGAACAGATACTAGAAGAGAGAGTAAAACAACAAACAAAAGAACTAGAGGAGCTAACCCACACCCTAGAGAGAAGAGTCCAAGAGGAGATAAAAAAAAATGAAGAGAAACAGAAAATCCTATTTATGCAATCTAGGTTTGCTAGTTTAGGTCAAATGATAGCCAATATTGCTCACCAATGGAGACAACCCCTAACGGAGCTAAACTGGGTTCTATTTAGTCTAAAAAATGCTTTTAGAAAATCCAATTCCAATGAGTTTGAGAACAACTACCAAGAGGCTCAACAGATTATATCAAATATGTCAAATACCATTGAAGATTTCTCAAACTTTTTTAATCCAAACAAAAAAAAGAGTCTATTTACAATCCAAGACTCTATAAATGATGCTCTAAATATACTATCAAATCATCTACAAAAAGAGGAGATAAATATCAAAAAAGATTTTATAGATATACAAGTAGAAGGTATATCAAACGAGTTATCCCAAGTCATCATAAATCTAATCCAAAATGCAAAAGATGCTTTTAGTATAAATCATATTCAAAATAAAATCATATGGATAAGTATATCTAAAATAGAAATAAAATCAAAACCATTTGCAAAAATAGTTATAGAGGATAATGCAGGTGGAATTGATGAAAAACATATAGATAAAATATTTGAACCATATTTCAGTACCAAACATGCAAGTACAGGCACAGGAATTGGGTTATTTATGTCACATATGATTATTCAAAATAGTTTAAATGGTATAATTACAGTAGAAAATGGAGGAAAAGGTGCTAAATTTATTATTACTATTCCTACCAAATAAGGTCTGTTCATGTATAGTAAAATATTTAAAGATATAACCATACTTTTTGCAGAAGATGAAAAGAGATTAGCAAAACTAATGCGTTTGGCTATAGAGGACTATTTTGGTAAATTTATTATGGCTTCAAATGGAGAAGAAGCACTTAATAAATACCACAAAATAAGACCTGACATCATTATCACTGATATTATGATGCCAAAAGTAAATGGTTTAGAGTTAGCAAGAGAGATTAAATCTATAGATGAAGATTTGCCCATTATAATACTCAGTGCATATAGCCATACTGATATGTTACTACAAGCTATTGATATAGGTGTCACAAAATATTTTATAAAACCTTTTAATCCAGATGAACTGCTTCAATACTTAGCAACACTTATCCCTAAGATTCGCAATAATAAAACAGTAGATTTAATAGATGATTTTAAATTTAATGTAAAAAATAAAAAATTGTATCAAAATGAAACAGAAGTGTCACTAACCAAAAGAGAAGTTAATTTTTTCTCTCTTTTGATGGAAAAAGAAGACTACGAAGTTGATAACAAAACAATAAAAAATGTTCTATGGATAGATAATCAAGTATCAAATGATAGACTTAGAACTTTTATTAAAAGGCTTAGAGATAAAACATCTAAAAAGCTAATAGAAAACATATCATCCCAAGGGTATAAGCTCAAAACTATTTAGGTTCTTGAGCTTTTTTCTCTTTTAACTTTTTTATTTTTTGCTCTCTCTCATAAGCTCTTTGTAACTCTTCTGGTCCATCAAACAAAAGCCCATCCATCTGCTTTTTTTTATCGTCAAACTGACCACTTTTTGCAGCCCATATAAATATACCAAGTAGCGTAAAACTAACTATAACACCAACAGCCAACTCTAACATCAAAACTGAATTCATTAATCTTTCTCCTTTATTCTCATAGAGTTTCCTACAACTAGTAATGAACTTAAACTCATAGATAATGCTGCTACCAAAGGTATCACATATCCAGCTATTGCTATAGGTATCGTAATTATATTATAAATTAATGATATTAATAAATTTTGTTTAATAAATTTATAGGTTCTCCTAGATATTCTAAAACTATCCTTTATTCCCAATAGAGAATTATTTAATATAACTACATCACTCATAGCCAGTGCTACATCAGCACCACCACCCATGGCTATAGATACATCTGCTTTGGATAGTGCCAAAGCATCATTAATCCCATCTCCTACCATTACCACTATCTTGCCACTATCTCTTAGAGATTCTACAAACTTAGCTTTATCTATTGGAGACATTTGAGATTTGTAACTATCTATACCAACCTCTTTTGCTACCCTCTTGGCTACTCTCTCATGGTCTCCTGTTGCCATAATAGGCTCTACACCTATTGATTTGAAATACTCTATTAACTCTCTACTATGGGATTTGAGTGCATCTTCAAGCTCAAATGAGACAATCAACTTATCATCGATAGCAAAAGTATAAATAGTATATTCTGTATCTATATCCACTACTATACCATTATCTTTCAATAGTTGAATATTCCCTCCCAGAAGCCTTTTACCTTGATATGTAGCCTCTAATCCTTTTGCATGAACCTGTTTAATATTCTCCAACTCTATATAGTTTGGTTTTTCATAATTATCCAATAGATACTTTTTAATCGCTTTGCTAACGGGGTGAGTTGAACTATCTACTAAAGAATAAAGTAGAGGCAAAGAGTCCTCATCTATAGAACCTCTCACATTTTTGACACTCAACTTTCCATTAGTCACAGTCCCTGTTTTATCCAGAACAACACTATCGGCTTCTGCAAAAGTCTCAATAAACTTTGCCTCTTTAAACAAAATCCCCTTGTTCGCAGCCCAACTAACACCAATGAGAGAAGCTATAGGTGTAGCCAAAGCCAAAGCACAAGGACAAGCAATAACAATCACAGATATTCCTATAATCAAAGCATTCTCAAAGTCTCCATTATATAGATACCAACCCAAAAAGCTCAAAAGAGCCAAAGTCAAAATAGTAATAGAAAAATATTTTGAAATCTCATTAGCTTTCTCTTCTATTTTTGGTTTGGAGTTTAAAGCATCTTCTAATAATGAGACCACTCCATTTAATGTTGAGTTTGCATAGTTTTTAGTAGCTTTGTACCTAATAACCCCACCAGCATTAATCGTTCCACTATAGATTTTATCACCTCTGTACTTCTCTACAGGCAATGACTCTCCTGTCATACTACTCTCATCAAAAGTTGCTTCATCTACTATTAACTCACCATCAACAGTTGCTTTTTCACCAACTTTTACCTCTATAATATCCCCTACCTCTATCTTATCAAGTGAGACTACTTTTTTAACTCCATCCTCGACTATAGTAGCCTCTAGTGGTACTTGAGATTTTATCTTATCCATAACATCAACAGCAGATTTTTTACCAATAACCTCCAGATATTTACCCACCAATACAAAAGTAATAATCATAGCCACCGAGTCAAAATAGCTATGTCCAACTCCACCCAACAGAACATAAATAGAGTATATATATGTAAGAGTAGCACCAGAACTAACCAATAAATCCATATTAATTATACGATTTTTGAGTCCATAGTATGCCCCACGGAAAAATATCCATCCACTATAAAAAAGCACAGGTGTAGCAAATATAAACTCAGCAATATGAACTAAATGCAAAGTCTCAGGCTTCATCCCCATAAAAAAACCTGCATATTTTGCTACATCTATCATCATTATATTCATACTAGCAAATATAGCAACTGCCATTCGTATAAAATAGTCTCTCTTTTTTGCTGTTGCTTTTATATCCTCTTGGCTTCTATCATATGGATATGCGTTGTAGCCTATGCTTCTGATTTTATCTATTATTTGAGATAATTTTATAGTATCTTCATCCCAGACTATTTTTGCTTTGTTATTAGTGAAGTTGATATTAGCCTCTACTACTCCATCTGTATCATCTAGTATCTTCTCATTGAGCCATACACAAGCAGCACAGTGAATTCCCTCTATAACCAAATCAACCTGAGAGAAACCATCTCTTGTTTTTTTGATATATCTTTGCTTGAAACTCTCCATATCAAAGTTACTGCTATCTTGTTTGGATGAGGCTATAGGTGGTGCTATAGTATTGTTTCCTATCTTCTCATAAAAGCTATCTAGCCCATCATCTTTAAGTAGATGATAGACCCCTTGACATCCATTACAACAAAAATATACATCTGGATTATCTTTCTCTGTAATCATAACAGACTCATCAAACTCTAACTGGCAGTGAGTACATTTAACTATTGGCAAAAAATTCCTTTACCTACTAACCAAAGTCCCTAAAATACTTTGTTAGACTTTGGTTATTAAATTTTAATACATAATTATACTTGAATTAGCTTTAACAATATGTAGAACTTTGATAAAATATAAAATAACATATTTTAATTAAAATTTAAACTAAAATTAAAATAATTTAAATTTATTTTAAGTGACAATTAAACTTATATATCCTAAAATATCTAAATATAATTCAACAAGGAAAAACATGAATAAAAAATCACATACTTTATTATCTGTAGTAGCTTCATCTATACTACTATCTACTTTAGCAATATCAGCAAATGGTATAATATCTATACAACCTCCTATAACTAATCAAACAGCTCCAAAGTTTGCTCCAAATGAGGTTATTATAAGTTTAAAAGATGGGCAGATAGATAGTTCAAAATTTGAGAACCTACTCAAACAATTTTTAGGAGAAAATAGATACTCTACAACAAAATATCAAACCCTAGGTGCAATCCATATCAAATCAGACAACCTCACAACATCTCAATTGATATCTCTTTTCCAACAGTCTATTTTTAGTTCTTTTGTCAAATCAGTATCACCAAATAATATTATGACACTAAATAGTAGCAATGATACATACTATGATAAACTCTGGGCGATTGAAAATGTAGGACAAGAGGTAAATAACAAAGAGGGAACAGATGATGCCGATATGGATGTATCTGAGGCTTGGGAAAAAACAAAAGGCTCTAGGGATGTTATAGTAGCCGTACTAGATACAGGTATAGATTATCAACATAGTGACCTAAAAGATAATATGTGGCAAGGAAATATCAACCATGGATATGATTTTGCAGGAGATAATGATGGGAATAATGATGATAATCCAATGCCAGATGAGCCATATGATGACAACGGACACTACCATGGTACACATGTAGCAGGAATTATAGGTGCAGTGGGAGATAATAGCAAAGGTATCTCTGGAGTAGCACAAAAAGTCTCTATCATGGCTGTAAAAGTTTTTAGACCTAATGGGTATGGATATGATAGTGATATCATGGAGGGACTAGAGTATGTATCTCAAAAGATAGATGATGGAGAAAATATTGTCGCTATCAATGCCTCTTATGGTGGTAGTGGTGGAAGTCAAGATGACTCTGTAAATGATGCCATCAAAAAACTAGGTGAAAAAGGTGTAGTATTTTGTGCCGCAGCTGGAAATAGTAGTGAAGATATAGACCAAAATCCAAGCTATCCAGCAAGTTATGACGCATCTAATATCATAGCAGTAGCAGCTAGTGACCAAGATGACAAACTAGCAAGTTTTTCAAACTATGGTAAAAATAGTGTCGATATAGCAGCACCTGGGACTAATATCCTAAGTACATATCCTGATAATCAATACGCATATCTTGATGGAACATCAATGGCTACTCCAAATATCACAGGTTCTATCGCTTTGATAGCTTCACTATATCCAAACTCTACAGTAGATGAGAGAAAATCTAAACTTTTAGATAATGTAGATAAAAAAGATGACCTAAACAACAAGATATTAACAGAAGGAAGAGCAAATATAAACCAAGCTCTAGGAGAAAACACAAATCCAGAACCAAACCATGCACCAGTTGCCAATGATGATAGTGCTTCAACTGATTATGAGACATCTGTAGAGATAAATGTTTTGGCAAACGATACAGATGAAGATGGAGATACACTTCATGTAAAATCTATCACTCAACCTCAAAATGGAACTGTAGAAGAAAAAGATAATGGAAACCTTCTCTATACCCCAAATGATGGTTTCTCAGGAGATGATAGCTTTGAATACACCATCACAGATAACAAAGATGAAGCCTCTGCTACAGTATCTGTAACTGTATCTCAAAAAAACAATCACACTCCCAAGGCAAAAGATGATGAGGCTACAACAGAGTATGAAACAGCTGTTACTATCGATGTCTTGGCAAATGATAGTGACGAAGATGGAGATAGTTTGAGTATAGTATCAACTACAAATCCAACAAACGGAACAGCCGAGATAGAAAATGGAAAAATAAAATACACTCCAAATGACAACTTCTCTGGAGATGATAGTTTTGAATATACTATTACAGATGGAGAGAAACAATCAACAGCAACTGTAAAAGTAACAGTTGAAGAGGAAAAGAGTGATAGTAGTTTCTTTGGTGGACTATTCGGTGGAGGAGGATGGTCTTTTTGGTAGTACCGATATCAAAATAGCAGTTAGGGGTTTACCTCTACTGCTTTTTAAATCTCTCAATATCATTTAAAGCCTAATTTGATACGATAACAAAAAAACAAGGCAACAAAAATAACAACAATGAAAAAACTTCACTATATATTGACTCTAATAGTCTGGATGCTTTTTACCTCATGCTCTTCACCTGCTCTATCGAATAAAATCAACTCTGATAAGTTTCGTCTAATCTTCAACAGTGACCCGATGACAACTATGACTATAGCATGGAACCAATATCAAGGTAAACCAACTCTATATTATGGATTAACCAAAGAGACCAAAAACCATATCTCTCCACAAAGAGTAGTAAAGTATAAAGGGATGAATAACAATTTTGTTAGACTTACAAATCTAAAACCTGACTCTAAATACTATTTCAAAGTCTGTACTTTTAGTAAATGTACTCAGACTAGCTACTTTAAGACAGCACCATCTGATAATAGAGCTTTTACATTTATAGCTGGAGGTGATTCTCGTTCTATTCCAGAGGGTAGGATTAGAGGTAATATATTAGTATCAAAGATTAGACCCCTATTTATAGCCCACGGTGGAGATTATACTCATCATGGAGATGCAAAAGAGTGGCAGAGGTGGTTTGATGAGTGGCAGATGACTAGAAGTAGTGATGGTAGAATGTATCCTCTAACACTCACACAAGGTAATCATGAAAACTCAGACCATGAGATGCTCAATAAACTCTTTGATGTACCAAATCCTGATGTCTATTCAAAACTTGATTTTAATTTTCTATCTCTTTATACTCTCAATACAGAATTAGAACCAGCTGTGGGTTACTATGATATGGATATCAGAAAAACAAAACAGTGGCATGAGTATGATAAGTGGGATGCTCAAACCAAATGGCTAGAAAATGAGCTAAAAAATGATAAAAAAAGATGGAAAATCCTCTCCTATCATAGACCTCTAAGACCTCATCGAGCCAACAAAGATGAAGGTAGGCTTCGATATCTCGATTGGGCTGTGCTGTTTTATAAATATAAAGTTCAATTAGCTATTGAGTGTGACTCGCATTTAGTAAAATATACTCAACCACTAAAGCCTGATTTGTTTGGTGAAGAGGGATTTGTGATAGATAAAAATGGAACAACTTTTATTGGAGAAGGTAGTTGGGGAGCCCCTACAAGAAAAAATGATGATGACAAATCTTGGACACTAGCTAGTGGTAGCTTTTGGCAATTTAAACTAATAACGGCTATGCCTAATAGATTAGAAATTCGTACAGTTAAATTTGGAGATGAAAAAACAGCATATAACCCAAATCAAGTAAAAGAGCTAACTCAAAAAGAGCAAGATAAAAGCCCAACAACTATTCCAAAAAATCTTGATTTGTGGAAAACAAAAGTAGGAGATGTTTTAAAGTTGTAAATTCATACTAAATTCATCTATATAGATTATAATATTGCCAAAAAGAAAAACAATGAAAACTATTTTACTATTAGAAGATGATTTACAACTAAGTGATACAATAAAACAGTTTTTGGAGTACAAAGGATACAAGGTATATTCAGCCTATGATGCTTATCAAGCTACAGATATACTATATGAAAATAGAGTTGATTTAATGCTTTTGGATGTCAAAGTACCATACCAAAATGGATTTGACCTATTAAAGGAGATTAGAGATAATGGAGATACTACACCTGCTATTTTTATCACATCTCTCAATAGTGTGGACGATGTAACAAAAGGGTTTGATATAGGTTGTGATGATTATATTAGAAAACCATTTGCACTCAAAGAGCTATTAGTTCGTATAGAGGCTATATTTAAACGACAACAGACCAAATATGAAGAGATTATAGAGTTAGAAAATGGATACTCTTTTAATCTATCCAATAACCTACTTTTACAAAATGGCGAAGCTGTAATGATTAGAACCAAAGAGTTTAAACTACTTAGCTTTTTTATCAAAAATCCAAATAAACTTTTGAGTTATGATGATATATATAATGAACTTTGGGATTATAGTGAAACCCCTAGTCAAGGTAGTCTTAGAGCATATATATCAACTGTTAGAAATATATTAGGCAAAGATAAAATTGAGACAATCAAACATCTAGGATATCGCTATGTTAAGTAGTGAAAAACGCTCACTACTTAGATTTTTGGCAATATATCTAAGTTCAACACTGACACTTTTTTTATTAGCAACAGTTATTTTATATCATTATCAAAGACATAATATTATAGATAGGCAGATAGACAAAATACATGTAGAGTCTCAAAAGATAGTTCAAAAACTGAGAGTTTTACATAGTTCATTTAACACACCATTAGTATATCCATATCACAAACCATTTAAATCTGCTATATATAATATCAACAAAGAGTATATATTTGGCTCATTTCATCCTAAAAATATCTCATTGGACAAGGAGTTTTATATAAAAAACAATAAACTATTTTATATATACAAAATCAAACCGTATTATTTAGGGGCTTACTATTTAGTAGTATCAAATGAGATAGACCAAAAACCAATTCATAATTTACAAAAACTTTTGGCTCTATTTTTACTAATTGCACTTATATTTTTTACACTACTTGGGATTTTTTTGGGTAGGCTGTTTGTTGCACCTATGAAAGAGTCTATGGATGGGCTAAATAGGTTTATCCAAGATACCACCCATGAACTCAATACTCCTATTAGTACAATCTTAACCAATATAGAACTACTGGATACTATCTATAGCTGTGAAGGTAAAAAGGAGATGAAAAGAATAGAGATAGCTTCCAAAACTCTTAGTCGTTTATATGAGGATTTGACATATCTAAAACTAAATCATAACTACCATAGAGATATAAAATCTATAAATATAACACAGATAATATATGAAAGGATAGATTTTTTCTCTACAATGATAGAGGCGAAATCACTCAAACTAAAACTCATGATAGAACCAAATATTATACTAGATATTGATAAAAATGATGCTATTAGACTAATAGATAATATCCTCTCCAATGCTATTAAATACAATAGTGTAAATGGTGATTTAATCATAGAGCTAAACTCAAAAAAATTTGAGGTATATAATAGTGGCATAGGTATAAAAGCAGAAGATTTAAAGACTATCCATCGAAGATTTAGTAGAGCCAACCAAAGCGAAGGGGGTTTTGGAATTGGACTAGATATCATACACTATATCATCAAGCAGTATAATTTTCATTTTTCTATAAATTCTATAGAAAATAGATACACAAAGGTAACAATAAAATGGTAAAAAATAGTCTCATTTTTATAGTATCAATCACAACACTAATAGCACAACCACCATCTACTAGACTAGAAAAAACTTGTCTAAATTGTCACAAAAAACAGCAAATACCAAGTGAGCTTATATATAGAAGATATCTTATGAGATATAGCGACAATCAACTCATAAAAGATAAAATATTGAAATATCTAAAAAACCCTAATAAAACAGAGTCCATTATGCCTAACCAATTTTTTTTGAAATTTCCAATGAAAAATAAAATTGATTTAAACGATACAGCTTTATACCAAGAGGTAGAAGAGTATATGAATTTTTTTGATATTAGAAAAAAACTCATCTTGCCTCCTGATATAGAGAAAGATTAGTTACAAAAATCTAAAAGCATACCATCTTTTACAGCTTGGTAACTCTCAACTCCAACTAGTCTCTTGACTATCTCTAGTCCAAAACATAGAGCAGTTCCCGGTCCTCTTGATGTTATAATATTTCCATCAACTACTACTTTTTTATCATCTCTATAGCCATCTTGTTTTATCTCGTTCTCTACACTTGGATAACATGTATATTCATCTCCTAAAACACCAGCTGTTTTGAGTGCATATGGAGCTGCACATATTGCACCTACTACTTTATCTTTCTCTTTGAACTCTCTAAGTAGAGATTGTACCTTTTCATTTTCAGCCAAAGCATAAGTTCCATCCCAACCACCAGGGAGTACAATCATATCAAAATCATCTGCTATTACTGTTTTGATAGGTACATCAGCTTTAATTGTTATCCCATTTGCACCTAAAACTAAATCGGTCTCAAACTCACCATCTAAATAAGCAGAAATAACCTCTATTCCACCTCTACGCATAACATCAATTAGTGATACTGCTTCAACCTCTTCAAAACCTTTTGCCAATGGTACCAATACTGTTGCCATCTCAATTCCTTTTTTAATTAAAATTATAGCAAAATTTATATGATTTTGCATCTTCTAACAAAATTAAATATCTAATATGTTATAATGTTTTAGTAAGAATTAATAATATTTTAGGAGAGTATAAATGATAGAAGTTTTATCAAAAAAAGGGCTTATTGTATTGATGTTAACATTTAGTATGACAAGTATGGCAGAAGAGAGCATCAAACTAGTAGACGAATCAGGTAAAAGTGATTTAGTACAAAAAGAGATTGTAGGTTGTGGAGAAAATTCAAGACTTGAACAACAAAATAGAGACTTAGATGAGATTAAAAAACAACTTGCTTTTATTTTAAAAAAACTATCAGAGTTAGAGACTAAAAAAGATACTAAACAAAAAAGTAAAGATATATCAAATATAAAAAACTGTTTATCTAAATTAACAAAAGAAAAAAATGTAAAAGAGAACGAAGAAAAGAAAGAGACTAAAAAAAAGACACCACCAAAAGACCATATTGTTGTGGTTGTAAAAAAAGGCGATAGATTATCTGATTATGCAAAAAAATATTATGGAGACAAAAGAAAATATTATAAAATATATAGAGCCAATAGAGATAAAATAGCAGAAGATTTACAGCTTATTGTAGGAGATAGAATTATTATTCCTCTAAGTCCTCACTATAAATACAAAAAATTTAAAAAAATAAAACATATTATAAAGAAAAAACCAGTCACTCCCAAAAAAACTATCAAAGAAAAGCCAAAAGAAGTCAAAAAAACAAAAGAATCAATAGAAGATTACCCTATGGCGAAAATTTTCACTATGCCTAAAAAAACTGAAGTAGATATGTTAGAAGAACCTGTTTTTATAGATGATGAACCAGTTGATAATAGTGATTTTATACCTTTAGATGATAATTAATTATAAATATAATATCTTTTATATACAATATCAATCAAATAAAAAGGGGCTTAAATGAACGAAATATTTCAATCTATCAACCATTTCTTTGAAAATATCCTATTTTTTGATATTTTCTTTGGGCATATTGAGGGAACTAGTTTCCCTTTTGTAGTAGCATGGCTAATTGCAGGTGGTATATATCTAACTTTCAAAATGGGATTTGTCAATCTAAAAATGCTACCTCACTCATTAGCAATAGTAAGAGGAAAATACCACACAGCAGAAGATAAAGGTATCATTACCCCTTTTCAATCACTAACAACGGCACTATCAGCTACTGTTGGTATTGGAAATATAGCCGCTGTCTCTATCGCTATATCTTTAGGTGGAGCAGGAGCAGCTTTTTGGATGATAATGGCTGGATTTTTAGGAATGACTCTTAAATTTACAGAGGTTACACTATCTATTAGATATAGAGAGTTTTTACCAGATGGTACTATTATGGGTGGAGCTATGGAGTATCTATCCAAAGGTTTTGCCGAAAAAGGGTGGGCAAAAACTGGAAAATCATTATCATTTATATATGCGATATTTCTAATACTAGGAGCTATTGGGGCTGGTAACACTTTTCAGGTCTCACAATCATTAGGAATTATGCAAAATGAGGTTCCTTTTTTCAATGATTATCCTTATGCTTTTGGAATTTTGTTAGCTTTTATTACTGGACTTGTTATTATAGGTGGAATTAAAAGGATTGCACATGTAGCTGAGACTATCGTTCCTTTTATGGTTGCTTTTTATCTACTTATGGTTTTTTGGGTTCTATTTGTAAATTTTAGTGCTATAGATGATGCTTTTGCACTTATTTTCAAAGAGGCATTTACTCCAACTGCTGTAGCTGGTGGTATGTTTGGAGCCATGGCACAAGGATTTCAAAGAGCAGTATTTTCAAATGAGGCAGGACTTGGTTCTGCTGCTATTGCTCACGCTCCTGCTAGAGTCAAATACCCTATCCGTCAGGGATTAGTATCACTATATGAGCCATTTGTAGATACTGTTATAGTATGTACTATGACTGCATTAGTTGTTATTATTACAGGAGTATATACAGGTGGAACTCCTGAACTTGATGCTATTATCGCTGCTAAACAGGGAGCAAATTTAACCTCAGCAGCTTTTGGTTCAGTAGTTAGTTGGTTTCCTCATGTTTTAGGATTTGCTATTTTCCTTTTTGCATTCTCTACTATGATTTCATGGTCATACTATGGAGAGAGAGCTTGGGTCTATATTTTTGGTATCAAATCATCTATAATATTCAAGCTTATATTTTTGGCTTTTATTATTATAGCTACTATAGCCAATACAGGATTGATGGTTGATTTTAGTTCTATACTATTTCTAGCTCTAGCTATTCCTAATATATTTGGGCTTGTGGTTATGTCAGGAGATGTAAAGAGATATCTAAAAGATTATCTAGCTAAACTAAAATCAGGTGAGCTTGATAATGAGGCTATTAGATGAGTAGCCCATTTGCAATACAGTTAACCAATGGGTTAAAAGAGAGTGATTTAGAAATAGAAGATAAAAATAACTTCCAAACTCTAAAACAGCTCGGTGTTATCGAAGAGATTGATGGATTATGGAGATTAAAATCACTCTATAGAGTAGGAAGATTATATATAAACAAAGATGGAAAAGGGTTTGTAGAGGCTTCAAGTGAACAACAAAGAGACCTATTGGTTGAGCCTGATGATTTAGGTGATGCCAACTATGGAGATATAGTTGTAGTCAAACGAATTATAGCCCGAAGAGGTAGAGCCTCTGCCAAAGTGGTTTTAGTAATCAAAAAAGCTCACATATACAATATACTATACACCAATATAAACGAAGCTGGTGAATTTGAGATTTTAAATATCAAAACAACCCTACCCTCCAATGCAATAATGGATGGGGTAGATATCAAAACATTAAAAATAGGTACAGTCCTAAAAGTAGATACTCAAACTGATAAAGTTTTAGAGGTTTTTGGTCATCTAGGAGACCCAAAAGTAGATGAAAAAATCTCTCTAGCACTATATAATAGAGCAGATGAGTTTGAATTTGACTCAATGCAACAAGCCAAAGAGGTAGAACAATATGTCAATGCAGAAGAGCATCAAAATCGTACAGACCTAAGAGAGTTAGACTTTTGTACTATCGACCCTGTAACAGCAAAAGATTTTGATGATGCTATCTATTTTGATACAAAAAGCTATACTCTATTTGTGGCTATAGCTGATGTTAGTCACTATGTTGACTATTTTAGCCCAATAGATAATGAAGCTAAAAGAAGAGGATTTACTACATATCTACCACATAAATCTTTTCCTATGTTACCACGAGTACTTAGTGAGAATATCTGTTCACTAAAACCTCATGAGGATAGATTAGCATTTGTAGCAAAAATAGAGCTAGATAGAGATACTCTACTACCATTAAAAGAGGAGTTTTTTGAGGCTATTATCCACTCAAAAAGGAGATTTAACTATAATGAAGTAGATAAAATCATCCAAAATAGTGGTGCCGATATAACAAAAGAGCATGAGAAGAGAATAATAGATTATCTACTACCACTATATAGTATAACTAAAAAGCTAAGAGCCAAACGACTCAAAAATGGTTTTGATTTTAGAAGTGAAGAGATAAAACTAACTATAGATGAAGAGCATAAATTACTATCTACCCAAGTAGAGACAGGAACTCCATCACACTCACTTATAGAGGAGTGTATGCTACTAGCCAACCAAGCAAGTGCAAAAAGATTTGATGACTATGGTATATTTAGAATTCATCAACCACCACAGCTTAGTAAACTAGAGGAGTTACTAGAGGAGTTGGCTACTATTGGGCTATTTGTCTCAAACTATGAGGATAGTCCATCTCTAATTAGAGCTATCCAAAAAGAGGCTGAGAGTATGGGCATAGAGAGTGAAGTGGATGAGATGATTATCAAATCTCTAAAACAGGCTACATACTCAGCCCACAATGAGGGGCATTTTGGATTAGGATTTAGTCACTATAGCCATTTTACATCTCCTATTAGAAGATACTCTGATTTGATTTTACATAGATTAATCAAAGCACAGCTAAAAGATGACAAACAACAAAAGGAGTATCTACTTAGAAATATAGAACCACTATGTGCTAGAGTCTCGGAGTTAGAGAGAGAATCGACTAAAGCAGAGTGGGATTTTAGAGATAGAAAACTAGCTAGATGGGCAGATACCCAAAGAGGCAAAGAGTTTGAAGCACATATAGTAGAGATAACAGAAGATAGTGCCAAAGCAGTATTAGATGGTGATATCAAAGGTGTAGTAGTAAATCTAAGAAGAGATAATCTAATGCTATTTGATAAAATCAGAGTCTCTATATCAGAGGTAAATATAGCCCTAGCTCATATAGAAGCCAAATTTATCAATAAACTAGATAGTGATATAACAGATATCCGATAAAATATTAAAAATAATTTATTTATGTTAATTTATATTTAAGTTATACTGTGTTATAATTCCTTATATCAATAAATAGCACTAGTTATTTTACATTTACAATCTGTAGAATATTTTTTATGAAATCTCTTCCTCCTTTTATGGTGCTATTGAGATATACTTATCCCCATTATATAATAGAAGTTTGTTAGTTTTTTCAAACTTCTATTATAAATCTGATTTTTATTTTTTTATGGCTCTTTTAACAATAATTTGATATATTAAAATAAAAATAGAAAGAATAATATATGTCTAATATCCAATATACCCATCTACATCTACACACTGAATACTCTATGCTTGATGGTGCAAACAAAATAGATGTTTTGGCATCCAAAATCAAAGAGCTTGGCATGGACTCTGTGGCTATGACCGACCATGGTAATATGTTTGGTACGATTACATTTTATAATACTATGAAAAAGGCAGGGATTAAACCTATCATAGGTATGGAGGCGTATATCCATAACCACTCTGAGATAGGAGACAAAAGTACTAGACAGAGATTTCACCTATGTCTATATGCCAAAAATGAGATAGGTTATAAAAATCTGATGTATCTAAGCTCACAAGCCTATATTCATGGGTTTTACTACTATCCTAGAATAAACTGGGATTTACTAAAAGACCATGCAGAGGGGCTAATCTGCTCTAGTGCATGTCTACAAGGAGAGATAAGTTGGCACCTAAATCTAAGTGATAGAAATGTCAAAAATGGAGCCAAAGGGTATGATGAAGCAAAAAGAGTAGCCTTAAAATACAAAGAGTTATTTGGAGATGACTTTTATATAGAGATAATGCGTCATGGAATTGACCATCAATACAATATAGACAAACAGCTCATACAACTCTCCCAAGAGACAGGGATTAAACTAATTGCTACAAATGATACTCACTATACACTAAAAAAAGATGCTGATGCACATGAGGCTTTTATGTGTATAGCCATGAACAAACTTTATGATGACCCAAATAGAATGAGACACTCTGTTCATGAGTTTTATATCAAATCACCCCAAGAGATGGCTCAACTATTTGCTGAT
This sequence comes from Campylobacterota bacterium, assembly GCA_013153055.1. Taxonomy (GTDB): domain Bacteria; phylum Campylobacterota; class Campylobacteria; order Campylobacterales; family Sulfurovaceae; genus UBA1140. The sequence goes on along the minus strand of JAADFE010000108.1, from coordinate 18,831 downwards.
ATTCCAGAAGCTATTAGTAATACCCAAGAGATAGCCAACAAATGTAACCTAGAGATAAAATTAGGAAACCCAACTCCACCAAACTTTAAATTTACAAGAGAGAGAGCCAAAGAGGCAGGAATAACTTTACCTGAACCAGATAGAGAGTACTCACTAGAAAATGACAAAACTCTATTTATCCATGAGTCCAAAAAAGGTTTAGAAGAGAGACTAAAGATAGTTCCAACAGAAAAACACCAAGAGTATAGAGATAGACTTCAAACAGAGATGGATATTATCAACTCTATGAAGTTCCCTGGATATATGCTAATAGTTTGGGAGTTTGTTGACCAAGCTAAAAAAATGGGTATTCCAGTGGGACCAGGTAGAGGGAGTGCGGCAGGTTCGCTTGTAGCATACTCTTTGAAAATCACCGATATAGACCCTATGCCTTATGGTCTGCTTTTTGAGAGATTTCTAAATCCTGAGAGGGTATCTATGCCTGATATTGATATGGATTTTTGTCAAGCTAGAAGACAGGAGATACTTGATTATGTTATCAATAAATATGGACGATATAATGTAGCACAGATTATCACTTTTGGTAAGCTTTTGGCAAAAGGGGTTATCAGAGATGTTGCAAGAGTCCTTGATATGCCCTACTCTCAAGCTGATGCTATGGCAAAGCTAATTCCTGATGAGCTTGGTATCAATCTAACCAAATCTTTTGAAAAAGAGCCAAAAATAAAAGAGTTAATAGAGTCAAATCCACTAGCTAAAAGAGTTTGGAACTATGCTCTTGCACTAGAAGGGCTAAACAGAAATGCAGGAACCCACGCAGCTGGAGTTGTTATCTCAAATGAGCCTCTTTGGGAAAAAACTCCTATATTTAAACCAACAGGACAGGATACCCTAGCTACACAATACAATGGAAAGTATGTAGAGGATGTTGACTTAATCAAATTTGACTTTTTGGGTCTAAAGACTCTAACAGTTATAGAAGAAGCAAACAAACTAGTAGAGAAGAGATATGGCAAGAGAATAGATTTTGTTCATGAGAATATAAATGACCCAGAGGTGTATGAGTATATCTCTACAGGTGATACTCTAGGACTATTTCAGATAGAATCAGCTGGTATGCAAGATTTGGCAAAAAAGCTAAAACCTAGTGGATTTGAAGATATTATTGCGATGTTGGCTCTATATAGACCAGGACCTATGGAGTCTGGTATGCTTGATGATTTTGTGGAGAGAAAACATGGAAGAGCTGAGATTACATATATGTTTCCTGAGCTTGAACCTATACTAAAGCCAACCTATGGAGTTATCGTATATCAAGAGCAAGTTATGCAGATAGTTCAAACTATTGGTGGGTTCTCTCTAGGTGGTGCTGACCTTGTTCGTCGTGCTATGGGTAAAAAAATCAAAGAGGAGATGGATAGGCTCAAAGGTGAATTTGCCAATGGTGCTGAGAAAAAGGGATTTGATAGAGCAAAATCAGAAGAACTATTTGATTTGATTGTGAAATTTGCTGGATATGGATTTAACAAATCTCACTCAGCTGCTTATGCTATGATTACATTTTATACCTCCTTTTTAAAATATTATCACCCAACAGAGTTTATGGCTGCGATTTTAACTCTGGAAAAAAACAATACAGACAAAGTTGTCAAATATGTAGATGAGCTTAAACGACTCAATATAGAGCTTCGTCCGCCTGATATAAACCGTTCTGATTTAGTTTTCCAAGCTGATGAGATAGATGGTAAAAAGATTGTATTTTTTGGTATGGGTGCATTAAAAGGTGCTGGAGATGTGGCTATTAACTCTATTATCCAAACAAGAAATGAGGGTGGAGAGTTCAAAGATATGAGTGATTTTGTATCACGAATTGATGCTAGTAAAGTAAACAAGAGAGTTATAGAGACACTCATAAAAGCTGGTGCATTTGATAGTTTTGGTCACACTAGACAAGCTCTTATTACACAATTGGAAGATATAGTAGAGGCTGCTGGTAAAGCTATGTTAGCTAAAAAAATGGCTGTTGGTTCACTTTTTGGAGATGATGAGGAGCTAACTACTGTCAATATAGATATACAACCTATGCCTGAGTATGATTTGTTAGAGATTTTAGCGATAGAAAAAGAGTCTCTAGGATTTTATGTATCAGGTCATCCATTAGATAAATATAGAGAACAGTTGGAAGGAATTAAATATACTCTCAGTTCAGAAATAGAAGATTTGGCAGATGGTTCACAAGCTTTGATTGTTGGAAAAATTGAAAATATTACAGAAAAGATATCAAAAAAAGGTAACAAATTTGGTATAGCTAATATTATGGATTTACATGGAAATATTGAGCTAATGCTATTTGAAAATAGACTAAAGGAGTTAGAAGAAGATTTTGATTTATCTAAACCTATTGCATTTAAAGTTAGAATAACAAAAGATGGTGATTTTACTAGAATGAATATACTAAAAATAGAGTCACTCAAAGATGCTAAAAAAGAGAAAATCAAAATAAAAAAAGAGGTAAAACATACCCCAGAACCTAATCTACCTCCTGTCATCTTGGCAATCAATCTTATGCCTGATACCAAAATAATAGAGGAGTTATACTGTCTAGCTCAAAAATATCCAGGAAAACATCCTCTACAACTATCTATCAAATCTAAACTCTCAGATATAATTATAGAATCAAATATGAAAGTATCACAAATGATTATAAATGAGGCAAAAAACCTTGGAGTTTATGTAGAAGAGAAACTAATTTCAGTCCAATAAAGCCAAAAAGTAAACATCTTTAGCATCTTTTTAAAAAATTATTATGATTTCATCAAACTCTAATTGATAATGAGTAAACTTAATTTTAAATGGGGTTATCTCTATTTTGTCACTTTTTGTCACAACAAATATAATTTTTAATTATACTTATTATAATTTCAAAATATAATAAGTAAGATTATATCTTATATTTTGTATTATGTGAATATTACATTAAAAAATTACAAGGAGTCTTTAAATGACATATCGAATAAAGAGATATTACGGATACATTATAGCAACTATCGCTGCATTAATATTACCGTTTATAACAATAGGAGGAAACCATATTTTCCTATTGTCATTTGATAAAAAACAGCTACACTTAATGGGTACAGCTTTTGATATGCAAGAGCTTTATCTAATGCCGTTTTTATTAATGTTTATGTTTATAGGAATATTTGCTGTTACTGCTGTTGGAGGAAGAGCATTTTGTGGGTGGGCATGTCCTCAAACAATCTTTAGAGTTATATATAGAGATTTAATTGAAACTAAACTTTTAAAGCTTAGAAAAAAAATTAATAATAAACAGAAAGAACCAGATTATAGCAAACCAGAAAATGCAACAAAAAGAGTTATAGGTATCATTTTATGGACTCTTCTTTCACTTGTAGCTTCTGCTAACTTTTTATGGTTTTTTATTCCACCTGAAGATTTCTTTAACTATTTATCACATCCACTTGACCACACTATTTTATTAGGCTTTTGGTTAGGAATAGCTGGATTTTTAGTATATGATATTGTTTTCCTAAAAGAGGATTGGTGTATATATGTATGTCCATACTCAAGAGTTCAATCTGTACTATATGATGAAGATACACTACAAGCTATCTATGACGAAAAAAGAGGTGGTCATATATACAATGATAAAAAAGAAAAAATTGTATTTAAGAAAAAAGATTTAAAAGAGCATGGAGAAGAGGATGCAGAGTGTATTGCATGTCAACACTGTGTAAGTGTATGTCCTACTCATATAGATATTAGAAAAGGAACTCAACTTGAATGTATCAACTGCCTTGAGTGTGTTGATGCTTGTACAGAGGTTATGGGTAAACTTGGAAAAGAGTCTCTAGTTAGATGGAGTAGTATCAATGAAGTTATAAATGGCAAGAAAACAAAACTTCTTAGAAGTAAAACTATAATGTATCTTGTAGCTTTAATACTTATTATTGGTGGATTGATTGTTATGAGTGGTAAAAAAGAGTATATGCTTTTAAATATCAACAAAACAACTCAACTATATAAAATCAAAGATAATAATGAAGTAACCAACAACTTCTTGATGTTGTTCCAAAATACAGACCGTAAAAAACATACTTATAAACTTGAAGTTTTAGGTAAATATGCTGATAAAATTCAAATCAAAAGATTTAAAGAGGTAACACTCAGCCCAGGTAAACTAGCTAAAAAAGTAGTAATCCTATCAACAAAAGAGAGATTGGCTAATGATAACACTAAAAATACACCTATCTCAATTACTTTAAAAGCTTATGCTGTTGATGAGCCTGAGAGAATTTTCGTTCTAAGAAAAGTTGACTTTATCTATCCTAGAGCTGACAAACTCAAATAATCTACTACTTATGAGTACCTACTTTTTGGTACTCATATTCTTATTTTTTTCTTAATCTTTTTTTATACATTTTTAGGCTATAATTTATTTTATTTAATATCTTATAACAAGAGGTAAAAGTGATGAAAAAGATTATACTTTTAACAATTATCTTACATAGTATGCTTTTTGCAGGTCACAAAAATATTTTTATTATAAAAAACCAAGATGGAACTGTGGTCAGTGGAAAAAAGATACAACATACTCACAATACATTTTTTGATGATTTAATAGAGGAGCAGAAAAAACTATTATCTGAACTCAAAAGAGTAAAATCAAAAACTAAATATAACAAAGATAATATTGTAAACAATGCAAAGCACTATTTAGGTGGTAAATATGTATGGGGTGGGACACAACCAAAAGGTTTTGACTGTTCTGGATATGTCAAGTATCTATATGAACAACAAGGAATTGAACTCCCTAGAACTGCTTATGAACAGTCCAAAGTTGGGCTATATGTAACGAGAAAAGAGCTAAAAAAAGGAGATTTATTATTCTTTTTGACAGACAAATCAAGACATATACCTATAACTCATGTAGGTATGTATATTGGCAATGACAAATTTATACATGCAGCTTCACGAAGAAAAGGGATAATCATCTCATCTCTATCAAAAAGCAAATATAATAAATATTTTGTCAAAGCAAAAAGGATTATAGAGTAAAATTCTCTTAAAAAAAATTATTATCAAACATTCTATATTATAATTAGTGATAATTAATGCTATAATGTTAACAGAGAATAGGATATAATCATATCTTTATTCTCTAAAATTCATAAATTCAAAGCTCGTCAAATGGGCTAAGGAGAAACAAAATGAATAGATTATATAGCATAATTATTCTTATATTATTTTTTACAAATACGCTAATATCTAATACTATAACAACTGATAGAAACAGTATCAAACTATTAAATATCATAAATCAACAAGGGATGCTATCTCAACAAATTACAAAAGCTTATCTATATGCAGGAAAAGGCATTGCTATAGATAAAGCAAATAGAGAGATAAAAAACTCACTAAAAGAGTTCAAAAACTCTTACCAAAAAGTAAACCATCTCACAAAAGATAAAAGAGTAAAAAATATTATGCGTTTTGTAAAACAAAGCTCTACTCAATTTAGTAATATATCCAATAAACCACTAAATACAAAAAATGTAAAAACAATGTTAAATTTGAGTGAATCTATTTTAAATAAGAGTGAGCAGATTATCTCATCACTCAAAAAAGAGATTCATAACAAAGATTCTGAATTTATTGCAACAGTAGGAGAACAGAGTATATTAGCTCAAAAAATAGCAAAATATTATATTGCATATCAATTAAATAAAAGCAGACAAACAAAAAGTGATATGAAAAAAAGTATAGAGATGTTTCAAAGAAATCGCAAAAAATTAACAAGATATAGAACAAAAAATCCAACTATAAAGAAAAAGTTAGATGATATAGATGAGTTATGGAAAATAACTCATACATTTTATGCTGATATAGAAAGAGGTGAACTTCCTTTAATTGTATTTGATACTACTGATAAAATCACAAATACAATGAACGAGCTAATTAGATTTTACACATCACAAAATAGATAGTAAATAGGGGGGCATATTGAAAAAAGTTTTATATATTTTAGTTACTATATTAACAATAACAAAAATATCTTTTGCATCAACTAGAGGAGATGTCAAAATCCTAGAGGCAACTGAAAATATACAGTATCTAAGTCAAAAAATTGCAACAGATTATCTATTTTTTTACAAAAATCCTAATAATATAGTATTAAAAAATCAACTATATAAAAATATAGATAATCTCCAGTTTTATATAAAAGAGCTTGAAGATATAGAAGATATAAGAAAAGGAGGAAATACTGAACGGATTTTAAAATATTTCAAATATAAAATAAAAGAGATAAAAGTAAATATAAAAAGTATTCCAAACAAAAAGATAAATCTATCATATGTAGAAGATATCCTAGATTCTAGTGATATTTTATTAGAAGGTATCCAATCTATAGCTAATGAACATAAATATAAATTCTCAAAAGAAGAGAAGATGCTCATGTTAAGTAAAGAGATTTTATATCTACTCAGAAGAGTTAATAAATATTATATGGCACTATCTATTGGTCTAAATAGTAATACAAACTATCAAAAGATGCAAAAAGCGATAGAAGATACAGATATCCGTCTAAAAATGATAAATAGATACACCTACCCAAATGATTTATACTATAAACTAGATAAAATCAATAAAATATGGGATAGAGATAAAAGGTTCTTCTATCAAGTAGATAAATTATCTATTCCTTATATATTATCAAATTCTACGCAGTATATAGAAGATTTGGTTACACAAATAGAACAATATCACAAAAGAAATCTATAAAAAGGTGCTATCAAATGAAACTATTAAATAATAAAATATTACTATTTTTTATTATAGCCATAGCATTAACTATTTTTGCATCTAAAACTTATAATGTCTATAAAGAATATCAAGAAGTAAAACAAGAAGTAGAGAAACAAAAACTGTTCAATCAACTAAATAAAACCCTAGAAGCTATCCAAGAAGAGGTTCTGTACTCTAGCGTATATATGAGTCTCAAAAATCCAAAAATATTTAATCAACTTGAACAAAAAAGAGCCAAAGTAAACAAACTAAATAGTGATTTTGTTTCACCAAAAGAGCTAAAACAGATAAGAAATATTGTAAATAAAAATAGTGGAGATTATATACATATACTTTTTGACTTATATGAAGGAAAAATCATAAAACCTTTATTGTACAAAATGAATAGTATTACTAACTCCAAAGATATATACAATGCACTAAAATTAATTCAGCTAAAAGAAGAGATAAATATGGAGAATAGTCTTTTGGCTTTTATTCTAAATCAAAATAAAATAATGGATACCCAAGACTTAATATATTGGGATAAAATAATCTCTCATATAACCTTTCCCAATTTTATACCATTTAAAAATATAGATATAGAACTAAAAATCAATAAGATATTAGACAAAAACTCCTTTAATAAAATCGCTATAAAAACTAGAGCAGAGATTTTTTTTGAATCTCAAGAGGGGAGATACTCTACAAGTTTTAAAGATTGGGTAGATAGTATCAAAGAGAAAATGAAAAGAGTTGAAAATGCACAATATATACTTCTATTTAACTCAAAAATTCACTTAGGAAATGAACTTTTATCCAAAGAGAGGCAAATGAATAGATATATATTTATATCTCTTTTGATTTTATTTTTATGGCTTTTGATTTTATGGCTTTTGAACACTTGGAGTAATGTACAAAAAGATAGAAAATTTCTAAAAAATACACTAAAATATATAGAAGTTGATTTAGATGAGAGTAAAAAAAGAGAGATAAAAAAGATACTAAACCTAAATGATACTATAGAGATATACAAATTTTTAGCAAATGAGATAAAAGAACCTAGCCGTGCAAAAGATAGATTTTTAGCAAATATGTCTCATGAAATTCGTACACCACTCAATGGTATTATAGGCTTTACTAGATTATTAGAAGATACAAACCTATCCCAAGAACAAAAAGAGATGGTATCCATCATAAAAAATAGCTCCAATAATCTCATACATATAGTCAATAATATACTAGATTTTTCTAAAATCAAAGCAGGTAAACTAGAACTAGAGAGCATACCTTTTAATCCTATAAAACAATTTGAGGCTACTATAGATACATATACAGCAAAAGCAAGAGAAAAAAATATAGAATTTAATATATATAGTGACCCATATATACCACTAGAAATATTAGGAGACCCTACCAAAATATCTCAGGTACTTACCAACCTAATTAGTAATGCTATCAAATTTACACCAGATGGTGGAATAATATATATATCTATGAGAAAAATCTCTCAAACTCTAAATGATATCACTATACATTTCTCTGTTAAAGATACTGGAATTGGTATTACAGATAAAGAAAAGAACAGAATATTTGACGCATTTTCTCAAGCAGATGCTAGTACTAGTAGAAAATATGGTGGTACAGGATTGGGGCTTAGTATATCTAGTCAACTTATTAAATATATGGGTGGAAAACTAGAAATAGATAGCAAAAAAGGAGAGGGTTCAGACTTTTTCTTTTCACTAAAATTTAAAAAACCAAAAGAGACGAAAGAGCAGATTAGATTAAATCTAACGGGATATCGAGTAGGATATATTTTACCTCAAAGAGATAGTGGTATAGATAAAAACTTAAAAGTATATACTGAGTATCATGGTGCTAAATTTGAGAGTTATGAGTTTCATAAGATATTTTCCCTCTCGACAACCAAACTACCTGATTTGATTTTTATCCACTACTCATGTTTTAATAGAGATGGTGATATTAATCCTTTTTTATCACTACCTAGTAAATTAGTTCTAATCCTATCAGGAGATAGAAAAAATGAGCTAAGTAACATAAAAAAGAATGTAGCTCAATATATATATGAACCCATTAATTTTACAAGAACATCACAAAGTCTAAAAACACTTATAGATAAACCAAAAGAGATAGAAAACAAAACAACAGATAGATTAAAATTTAATAAAATAAAAGCTTTAGTAGCAGAAGACAATCTCATAAATCAAAAACTTATGAAAAGAGTACTAGATAACTTTGGCATGGATGTTACAGTTGTAAACAATGGAAAAGAGGCACTAAAATCCAGACAGACGGATGAATATGATATTATTTTTATGGATATTCAGATGCCTATTATGGGTGGAATTGATGCTACAAAAAATATATCCCAATTTGAGATACAAGAGAATAAAAAACATATCCCAATAATAGCATTAACAGCAAATGCCCTACAGGGAGACAAAGAAAAATATATAAAAGAGGGGATGGATGATTATATATCTAAACCTATACAGATAGAAGAGTTACAAGATATACTAAAAAGATATATATCCCCTCAAATTAGGAGTATATAAATGGAAGATTTTACCCTCCTCTATGTAGAAGATAATAAGATTATACAAAAAATTGTCAAGGTGATACTTAAATCATCTTTTAGAGAGATTTATATAGCCAATGATGGTGAAGAAGGAATAAAACTATACAAAGAAAAAAACCCAGATATTATCTTAGCCGATATATCTATGCCTAATATGGATGGATTTGGTATGATAAACGAAATCAAAAAATTAAATCCTTATCAAAAAATAGCTCTTTTGACAGCGTATAACACCACTAAATATCTAAATAAAGCTATCAATATTGGTATAGATAAATATATATTAAAACCCATAAATCCAAATCAAATGATGAATGCACTCAATGATATAATAAATCTATTAAAAATAGAAAGAGAACAAAAAAAAGCTAAGATGGATTTAGAAATTGCCTTACAGTATGATGAGTTAACAGGACTATTAAATCGTAAACTGTTCTATCAGAAGGCAGAAAAACTTATAACTGAGAGTACTCAATCTAATAAACAAGTTGCTATATTAAGCATAGATTTAAACTTATTCAAAAATATCAATGATACATATGGTCATGATGCAGGAGATGCTGTATTAAAAAGAGTAGCAAAAAATCTACTACACTCTCTAAGAAAGGATGACATAGTAGCAAGATTTGGTGGAGATGAATTTGCAGTAGCCATAGGTTTTTTGAAAAAACATAGTCATATATTGAGCCTCCTAAAAAGAGTAGAAGAGAGTTTTATGGAGCCTTTAATCTATATAGATAACAATTCAAAATACCACATACCTATCTCTTTGAGTATTGGAATAACATTTTACTCCAAACAATCAAACAACATATCAATCAAAAATCTTTTGAAACAGTCTGACAAAGCTATGTATCTAGCAAAAAATTCAAAAAAAATGTATAAATTTTTTGATGAAAATGAGGAATCATCATTAGAAAAAAAAGAGAAAAAAGCCCAAGAGATAAATAGAGCTATAAATCAAAATGAGTTTATAGTATATTATCAACCTATAATAGATATCAAAAGTAATAAAGTTGTAGCTTTTGCCTCCCTAGTTAGATGGAAACACCCACAAAAAGGAGTGTTGACTCCAGATAGTTTTTTACCTTATATATTAGATAACCCAAAAATAGTATGTGAATTAGGTAAAAGTGTAATAGAAAATGTATTCAAACAATTTGAAATATGGAAAGAGAGAAAATATAACTTTTTAGTTAGTATCAATATTAGTTACCAAGAATTTACATCAAAAAACTTTATCCCAATGTTAAAAGAGTTACTAAAAGAGTATCCTCTTGTTAATCCAAATAAAATAGTTTTTGAATTAACAGAAGATATAGCACTCAAAGATATAGAGACTAAAAATGGCTCAATATCACAAATAAAATCTCTTGGATTTAAAATAGCCCTAGATAACTTTGGAACAGGATACTCTACCCTATCTTGTATCAATAAGTTCAGAATAGATAGTATCAAAATAGACAAAAAATTTGTAATGAGCATGTTAAAAAATCAAGATGACCACTCTATTGTCAATGCCTCAATACAGTTAGCAAAAGTTTTTGGATATAGAGTAATAGCAGAAGGTGTAGAGAGCAAAGAGCATCTGCCTGTTTTATTAGAACTAGGTTGTGATAGAGCCCAAGGGTATGGCATAGCAAAACCTATGCCACCAGAGGAGATTGAACTATTTTTAAAGGAGCAGTAATCTACTCCTTCCCATTATACTTCTTGTCTCCATCATAATCTTTGATAAGCTTATAGGTAGCATGAAGAGTAGCTACTGTCATAGTAGAACTTCCAAATCTACCCTCTATAATAACAGCAGGGATATTATAATACTCACAAAACCTCTTACCATAATCTTTTGACTCAACCACATTTACAAATCCCACAGGAAATAGTATAAAAGCAACCTTGCTTAAATCAACTCCCTCATCTAGTAGAGTATTGATAGCTGCATATATAAATGTAGGTGCATTTCCACAAGCTAAAATCATAGGCTGGTCTTTGTGTTTTTTGATAGCCTCTACTACAGCTGCGTAGCTTCTAGTGGTTTTATTTTTTTTAGCATGTTCAAATGTAAACGGCTCATTGATATAGCATATAACCTCATTTCCATAGGTATCGAGATAAAATTGACTGAGTCCTACTTTTATCATATTGACATCTACAATAATTTTAGCTTTTTGTTGTAAAAGTTCCTGAATTCTAGGAATTGCATTAGGGGTAAAAAAGATATTCTCTAACACCTGCTCAAAACATGTAGAGGTATGGATAAGTCGGCTAATAACCTCTATCTCATTACTATCAAATTCTACGGCTTTTGGATACTCTTTTAGCTCCTCTTTTATCATCTCAAATGAGCGAACTGATATATCTGCACCTATATTAATTGGTGGTTCCTCTTTTATAAATGGCATATCACTCCTATTTTTTTAACTTTTTTTGATTTATATATAGTAAAAGTTCCTCTTTTTTTATATTAAACTCTTTGACAATCTCATCTATTGAGTGGTTAAACTTTTCTATCATAATTATTGCATTCTCAAAAGTAGCATTTTTTGCTCCAATTTGATAAAATGGTGTTTTTTCTATATCTACAGTTAACATTTCAACTCCTTTTTCAACTTCTTTTTCTAAACCTCTATTAGTCGAATAGATATTAACCATCTTTAGATAATTTCTATACTCTTGTTCATCATTCAACTCTCTTAGTCTTCTTAAGATAGTATTAACAACCATCTGTCTATCTTTGCCCTCAAAATCACAAAGCATAGCTAAAACCAAAGCTGATGGGTCATCACTATACAAAAATGATTCACATGGTATATCTCTAATGTCTATTATATCATAACTATAATCAATTCTATCTCGTTTTATCTCTGCTCTCATATTACATTTTGACTTTCCGATATAGAGCATATATTGACTGATTTTATAATCTTCATACAAAAAAAGTATATCACTATAGTATCTGTGCATCCGTAGGTGCATTTGGTCATGATTATTATTTTGTATCTCAATATGGACTATTTCATCCCCATTTTTATAAAGCAAATCACTCTCTCGTGATTCTACTCTCGTAAATTCTTGATTGATAATCTCCATATCCTCTTTTATTTCAATATGTAGAATATGTTTAGATATATCTCTTGCTATATTTTTGAGAACCTCTTTACTAATTACATCTTTTTGACCCATATTTTAATCTTTTTTATTATATAAAACAACTTACTATCTAAAAAAATCTATAAACAGAGTCATATACTTTTGAACTACACTCTTTTTGTATGAAGTGATATTCTCTTGTTGATAGTTCATATTTTCAAATGTATATATATCACCCTTTTCTTTAATACTATCTGTATTCATCCCAATTTTTGGACGCATATATATAGTAGTGAGGGGAACCTCTTTATCTAGTAGTGGTACTATCTCTAATCTGCTATCACCTACACATAGTGGCTTTTTGACCTTTGCTGATGCTTGTGAGAATGATGTAACACCTGCTATCACCTCTGTAGCACAGTAGAGTTTTGGATTTTGAGCTTTGATAATATCTAGTAGATAATAAACTGTACTATATATAGCACTATCGCCTAGAGTAACAAAGCTTAGAGTATTATACTCCTTAAATCCACTATAGAGTATATCCACCTGATACTGCCAATCCTCTTTTTTGTAGTGCATGGGAGTATATACAGCTATAATTGGTTTGCTAAAGTTATGCTCTTGCATTAGTTTTGTGACTATCTTATGGGTTAGAGACTTCTCAAAACTATCTTTTGATTTGGTAGGTACACATATAGCATCACTATTTTTTAAAGCTTTTAGAGCCTTGATAGTAATCAACTCACTATCCCCCGGTCCCAAAGAGACCATATATAGTCTCTTATCCAAGCTTGGTTATCTCCTCTTTGATATTTTGGAAAATTATATCTCTAATAGAATTTAGCTCAATTAGATTAAATCTATCTGACTTTGTAATAGATTGAACAATCTGAGCTTCAAAATGCTCTTTTAGCTCATCTCTTATCTCTACCATATCTTTGATATAGTGGTTTCCACTAACCAATAGCATAGGAACCACCTGAACACTATCTACACCATCTGCTCTCATCTGCTCAACTAGAGACTCTTTGAGTGCATAGTATGGAAATGCACCTTCAAGTGAACAGGTGTAGTTTCTCTTGTCAATCATTTTTAAAAACTGCTCAGTATAACCAACAGATGCCAAACCAGCCAAATCCAAAAGTGGAACACCATGAATAATATATAGATTTGCCCATCCATCTTTGCTAATAGTACTATTTAGCTCTTTTAGTAGTAGTGAGGTCTCTTTGGTTCTATTTATTATAGCTTTTGTAGCACGAATATTTGCCATAGAGAAGCTATCAAACCCTTTTACTGTCCTAACTAATAGTTCATGCTCATCTGTTGGAAATAGATTGATAGATGCTACAACTATATTTCTATACCCCAACATATCAACATCAGCTAAAACCTGAGCCAAATTTTTATAATCCATATCTCTTTTGTGCAAATCTTTTAGTACCATTCTTGAACTAAATGATAAGAAAACATCTACACCTTTGAATTTTTTTTCAACCTCATCTTTTAGAGCAAGATACATCTCCTGCTCTATTACGGAACCAAAACAAGACAAAACTATAGCCTTGTCTTTTTTATAATGTCTATATCTTTTCATTTTTACCTCTTAAAATTTAAAAATATAATTATATCGAGAGAAGCTAAAGGGGATTTGGAACTTTTTTGTATGGAATTTTTTTTAAGCCAGAGTTCGACAAAGTATAATTCTATAATAGACTTCTTGCAAAACTCTTCGGAATCGGAGACTTTAGTCCCGAAAAAAGCGAGGCTCTTGTGCTTTGCACTCTCTTTGAGAAAGCTATCGGTTCCTAATTTTGAAAAAAGTCTAATAAAAATCTAACAAACACTCCAATCTTCAACTCTCAACCCCTCAACTCTACTAAACTCTTTTGTATTATTTGTAACTAATATAGCATCAACACTCATAGCATGAGATGCTATTAGTAAATCATTTGCTCCAATTATAGTTCCTTTTTTTTCTAAATTGCTACGAATAACAGCATAAGACTCCACACAAATTTTTGAATAGTCATAAACAATGAAGTTATCTATCAAAGCAGAAACAACTCTAATTAGATTTGGACTACCCTTCTTTACAGCTCCATAAAAAAGTTCCGAAGCTACTATGCTAGAGATTGCAACTGTATGGTCTCTCTCTATCTCTTCTAATCTGTTTTTGATATTTTGGGGTTTATTTCTAATAATAAAACTACAAATATTTGTATCTAACATATAAAGCATCAGAACAACTCCCTATTATCTAATGGTGGTTGCTCTCTATCTACAAGAAAATCAGCTGTATCAACCTCATCTAAAAGTTTAAAAAAATTATCCCATTTATCTACAGGTTTAGGTCGTATAATCAAAGCATCTCCAACTTTCTCGATATAAACCTCTGTGGTATCAACTCTAAACTCTTTTGGAATTCTAATAGCCTGACTTCTACCATTTTGAAATACTTTTGCTAATTGAGTCATAGATTACTCCTTTTTGGTATATATCTTTTAGTATATATCAAATTTATCTAAAGTTGGCTGAAAATATAAATGATATAAAGATATTGAGACTAAAAAAGAGCAAACTCTTTTTAGCCTCGAAAATTATTAAGCTCTACAGTTATTAAGTCTCTTATCAAATAGAATATTACACTTACCACTATTAAATGCTTTGACTGCTGATAAAACAGCTAAATCTATTAGAGGTTCAATAATAACAACTAACATATATGCCCCTCCAAAAGTTGCTACATTATGTAAATTTTCTGCACTAAATCCTTGTCCATAAAATGCCCAAAAAGCAACCCAACCAACAATAGCACCTTCCCAGATAATAGACATTTTTAACATTTGAGAATAACTAATATCTTTGTATGCAATATTCTCTGGAATAATTTTTTTACTAGCTGTATATAAAATTAACATACTAGCTAAAAGAGTAGTTACATTAATTCCATATTGTGGTAAATCAAATTGAGCAAAGAATAGTCCTTGAATTAAAAGTCCCAAAGCCAATCCAACCATCGCTGGAGCGATACCAAATACTAAAAATATAGTCGTTCCTAAAATCAAATGAACTTCACTCACTCCTACTGGATAGTGAGGCAGTACTTCAAAACAACAAAATACTATAATAGTAGCCAACAAACTCTTTAGTACAAAAGACACAATACCATTGTCTCTTATATTTTCCCAAGCCAATTTGGCTCCCATACCTATAACACCTGTGGCTGTTGCATAACTCAACACCATTTTTGCACCACTAACTACACCTGCTTCTATGTGCATTCTTTATCCTTTTTTTTATAATTTAAAATTTATAATTAGCGAAAAATCGCACCATATTGCCATCATCATACATATCAGAATATATCAAATCTAAAGTATGATTTTCATTAACTTCAAAACTAGCTAAATAATCAGTCTCATTTTCACACTTATCAAAATCTGCATGAGAAACTCCTAGAGTTAATCTATCCAATTTATACTCTGCACGATAAGTTTTTGCCTCTTGGTCTTTTACATCGGCTATAGTATGGTCTTCATTTGAAGTAAAAAATGGTCCACCCCCAAAACCGTTACTCACTACTCCATCTACTTTATTATAATCAAACTCTAAAGACAAACTACCGAAGTTTCCACCTACTAATAATCCATAAGCACTATTATCATTATCTTGGTCTGTATATTGCAGACCCATTTTAAATGAATCTTTGTCATAAAGTAGTTCTCCATAATTAAAATCAGCATCATCTAATTTATAATGCCAAGCCTCTATAGTAGTATCAGCCACTCCCTTGTAAATAAGCCCTGCTAAAAAAACAGCATCACCTGAACTATCCAAAGAGGTAAACTTCTCTGGTACTGGTGCATCAACTCCAGACCATTTATCAAGCAGTGCTAAAACTACTGTACTACTCTCTAAATCTTTATTAACCAAAGAGTAACCCTCAAAACTATTTGGTATCATCGCTATATCATCACTATCAGCAAAAGGAGTATCTATGATTTGGCGTCCAGCTTTTATAGTACTCTTACCTAATTTCATTTTTAGGTAAGACTCACCTACAATAGAGTAATCATCTCCAGTGGAACTCAAAAAAGATATCTCATCATCTTTTCCAAATAGATGGTTAGTTGTAAAAAAAGTTCCTACTAAACTAACACCAGAGATGGGTTTAGTCTCAATAGAGAGTTTACCTCCCAAAGATACAGTAGTAGCCTTTTTATCTTCATCATCTTTTGTTCTAATCGCACCTAGACGAATTTCACCACTATGTTCTATACCCTCTATTGCCTCAGATATTGGAGTCTGTGCAAAACTTATTGAAGATAAAAACACCATAGTTGTTACAAATAATTTTTTTTTCAATATTTAACCTTTTTTTATTTTTCAAAATGATAGTCATTATCAGCTTAAAGCCTATTGATAATATTTTAAAAACAGAGGAGGAGAGGTTTTATACTCTTGATACTCAAAAGCATTTTTATGATATTGGTAGTTACTATCTATCCAAGACAACTTATGCAAAGTAGAGTACATTGCAATTACAAACAGAGAGAAGTACTGTTTTGAGTGTCCTTTTAAATGTTTCATAAACAAAATTTTACCAAAAATAGCATTATATGTTACTAAACTTATTATTATTCATTTTTGTTATAAACTAACTTCACTTTTTGTAAATAGTGTTTCATCAATTCGCAACCATTTATAAAGTATAAACTTAAATTAGAAATGTGTCAAATTTGTTATTTTCTCACGATATAATGAGTACGAATTTAATTCGTATAGAATGAAATATTTGTAAAAAGGATAATAATGTCAAAAAGCAAAAAAGTAACAGTAATAGGAACAGGTAACTTTGGTTCTACTGTAGCATTTATATTGGCGATGAATGGCTTATGTCACTATGTTGTATTGAGAGGAAGAAATAAAGATATAGCACAAGGAAAAGCCTTAGATATGTCTCAAGCTGCAAATGCTGCAAGACAACATACAGTAGTAAAAGCAGCTAGAGGACCAGAAGATATAGCTAACTCTAATATTGTAGTAATTACAGCTGGTGTAGCTAGAAGCCCTGGTATGAGTAGAGATGATTTACTTATGAAAAATGCTGAGATTGTTAGAACTTATGCTAGAGAAATAAAAGAGTATGCACCTGAGGCTATTGTGATAGTGGTATCAAATCCACTAGATGCTATGACATATGTTGCACTAAAAGAGACAGGTTTTCCAAAAGAGAGAGTTTTGGGTATGGCTGGAATACTTGATAGTGCAAGAATGGCTCATTTTATATACGAAAAGCTAAAATATGGTGCGGGACAAATTCGTGCTACTGTTATGGGTGGACATGGAAATACTATGGTTCCTCTCTCAAAATTTACAACAGTAGCTGGTGTTCCTATTGAGGATTTATTAAAGCCTGAAGATATTGATGAGATTGTTCAAAAAACTAGAAATGGTGGAGCCGAAATTGTTAACCTCTTGAAAAATGGGTCTGCCTATTATGCTCCTGCAAAATCAACAACTGTTATGGTTGAGTCTATCCTAAGAGATACAAAACAAATTCACTCTTGTGCTGTTATGCTAGATGGAGAGTATGGATACAAAGATATAGTATCTGGAGTTCCTGCTATGATTGGTGCTGATGGAGTTGAAAAAATTATAGAAATGGGCTTAAAACCATATCAAATGGATATGTTTGCCAAATCAGTAGCATCTGTTCAAGAGATGGTAGATAAACTATACGAATTAAAATTTTTTGATTCATAATCATTAAATATAAGTTACTATTTTTATTTGATGATAAATATTATTTATATTTATCATCATATATAATAATATCTGTTACTCTTCTATACAACTAACCATATTTAATACATCTTAATCTGTTTTTATTTGTAAATATATACCTTTTTTGGATAACTTGTATAATGCTTATAAATGTGTTATATAATTATAAGTAATCTTAAATATATAGGGAGAGGACTTAATGAATAATAGTGATATTATTTCAACTGATGTACTCATTGTTGGAGGCGGTCCAGCAGGACTAGCTACTGCTATTGAACTCGCCAATAGACTGAAAAAAAAAGGTGAACAGAAGCAAATAATGCTTATTGAAAAAGGTAGTTCTATTGGTTCTCACATACTTTCAGGTGCTGTCATCAGACCGAAAGCATTTAAAAAACTTTTAACTCAAGCAGAGTATGATGATATCCCATTTGATTCCAAAGTATCAACAGATGTTACGGCAAAACTAAATGAAGATGGTGAGCTAGAGTTACCATTTCACCCACCATATATGTCAAATGATGGAAACTATATCG
>JAADFE010000016.1 GCA_013153055.1 Campylobacterota bacterium | reverse complement strand
CCTCTGCTGTTGAGAACACTTGAGATTTTTTAGCTGGTATTGTTGTACCTTTTTCAATAATCTTAGTTGTTACTCCACCAAGAGTCTCAATACCAAGGCTAAGTGGTGTTACATCAAGAAGCAGTACATCTTTTACATCACCTTTAAGTACACCACCTTGAATAGCTGCACCAAGTGCTACAACCTCATCAGGGTTAACTGATTTATTTAGCTCTTTACCAAAGAACTTTTTAACCTCTTCTTGTACTAATGGAATTCTAGTACTTCCACCAACCATAACAATCTCACTGATTTCATTTTTAGATACACCAGCATCTTTTAATACATTTTGTACTGTATCGATTGTACTTTTTACCAAATCTTCAATCAATGACTCAAATTTAGCTCTTGTAATCTTTTGAACTAAGTGTTTTGGTCCTGATGCATCAGCTGTGATAAATGGTAAGTTAATCTCAGTCTCTGTTGCACTTGAAAGCTCTTTTTTAGCAGCTTCTGCAGCGTCCTTTACTCTTTGAAGTGCCATTACATCATTTTTGATATCAACACCTGTTTGAGCTTTGAACTCCTCTGCTACATAGTCAATAATTCTGTTATCAAAATCATCACCACCAAGGAAAGCATCCCCACCTGTAGCCATAACTTCAACTACATTATCACCAGTCTCTAGTACAGTAGCATCAAATGTACCACCACCAAGGTCATATACTAAAATCTGCTCAGACTCTTTTTTATCTAGTCCATAAGCTAGAGCTGCTGAAGTTGGCTCATTGATAATTCTTAGGACATTAAGCCCTGCAATAGTTCCTGCCTCTTTTGTCGCTTTTCTTTGAGAATCATTAAAGTATGCTGGAACAGTAATAACAGCATCTGTTATCTCTTCACCAAGATACGCCTCAGCATCCTCTTTTAACTTCATAAGTATTTTTGCTGAAATCTCTTGAGGTGTATATGTTTTCTCTGCTACTTCAATAGCACATGCACCATTTCTATCTATAATATGATATGGAAGTCTCTCTTTTGCAGCTTTTGCATGTTCTTCATCACACATTAACCCCATAATTCTTTTGATAGAGTATATAGTTTTTTCTGGGTTTGTTACTGCTTGTCTTTTTGCACTATCACCTACAAGAACCTCTCCTTTATCTGTAAATGCCACAACAGATGGAGTAGTATTTTTTCCTTCTTTATTTGCTATAATTTTAGCTTCACCATTTTCATAAATACTCATTGCTGAGTTTGTTGTTCCTAAATCTATTCCTAATACTTTACTCATTTTTCTTCCTTATTTTTTAGTTTTTTAATTTTATTTTGCGTAGTATATACTATTTTTGAAATTTTAAATGCTACTTTAGTTGCATTTGATAATTTATTTTGCTGTTGTTACCATCGCTGGTCTTAAAACTCTATCTTTTATAGTATAACCTTTTTGCATAACTTGAACAATTTGACCACTCTCATGCTCATCACTATCTACTTGCATAATCGCTTGGTGTAGATTTGGGTCATACTCTTTATCACACTCTATATTTTTTATATGATTTTTCTCTAAAACTTTATGTAACTGCTCATCAACTAAAGTCAACCCCTCCTTCATCTTTTTTAGAAATTCATTATTATCTTTTTCATCTACATTATCAATCATAGACAATGCACTATCCAATGAATCGATAACGCTTAAAATATCTTTTGCAAAACTCTCATTTGCATAAGCTACCGCAGCTGCTTTATCTTTTTCTAAAAGCCTCTTGCTATTTTCAAAACTTGCATGAGCCCTTAGAAATTTATCTTCCCACTCTGCAACTTGTGCTTTTAATTTATCAACTTCCGAAGTTTCATCATTCTGAACTTCAACAGACTCTTCTGTTTCTACTTCAGCTTCGATAGAAGTCTCT
This sequence comes from Campylobacterota bacterium, assembly GCA_013153055.1. GTDB lineage: Bacteria > Campylobacterota > Campylobacteria > Campylobacterales > Sulfurovaceae > UBA1140. The sequence continues at coordinate 9,293 of JAADFE010000016.1, read as the reverse complement.
TTTTTATCTTTACTCATAATAGATATTACTCCTATATTTAATATATGTATTCTTTAATCATTTTTAAATACTAGACGACATTATACAACATTGAGCCTATTTTGTCAAGGTTTATTTAAGTTTTTTTATTAATATAAGTTTAGTTACATAGACTAAACTTTATTGATAATACATTACTATATTCTTGATGAATATAAATAGTAATAAAAAAAATTTAAAAGGGGATAAAGGGATAGTAAAAAGATGGAATATAAAAAAAGTTCTTATATTCCATAATAAAAACCTAGTTTCTAATTCCAAGTTCAGCTTTGATAGTATTAAATCTTGCGAGGTCTTTCTTTCTAAGATATCTCATAAGTCTTCTTCTTTGACCAACTAATTTAAGTAGTCCTAATCTTGAAGAGTGGTCTTTTTTATTTATTTTAAGATGCTCTGTTAAATATTTAATTCTCTCTGTAATTAATGCAACTTGCACTTCTGTAGAACCTGTATCGTTCTCACCTCTTGAATATTTAGCGATGATTTCTTCTTTTTTCGCCTTATCTAAAGCCATAATGACCTCCTGATTGGTAATTTAGTTTTTCCATAATTAACTTATATGAAAAGTGAGTGGTATTTTATCACTATTTATTTAAATATAGATAAAACCTGAATTTAATATAAACTAGAGTAAAATACTCTTAATTAAAAAGAACTAAATATATTTATAAAGGAAAAACAGTTATGTTACTAACAAGAGCTAGTGAATACGCCCTACTTTCACTTGACATCATACAAGCTTCTTCAAAACCACAAGGAGCAGAACAACTTGCCACACAACTAAATATTCCAAAAAGTTTTCTAGCAAAAATATTACAAACACTAGCTAAAAAAGGTATATTAGAATCAAAAAAAGGAGCTCATGGTGGGTTTATAATGGCAAAAAAATCAAATGAGGTTACAGTTGCAGAGATTATCTTAGCTGCAGAAGGTAAAGCACCTGCTATCTTTGATTGTTCCCAATATGCCGAAACATGTCCAAATGGTGCCATAGGAACATGTAATATCTCTCCATTTTTAGCTAACTTTCAATATAAAATAGATACATTCCTACGAGAACTTACCCTTGAGGATATTTTAAAATAATGAACATTTATCATCTATCACATATAGACCTTGATGGCTATGGCTGTCAATATCTAACGACAAACTGTTTTGATAAAATAGAGTGCTACAACGCCAACTATGGACCAGAAGTAAAAGCTAGATTAGAAGAGATTATAAACTCCATCAAAAGAGATAAATTTATACATACAGATAGTGATGAGTATATAATATTAGTCACAGACTTAAACCTAACAACCAAAGAGGCAAACTGGCTAGAGAAGGAGGCTATGGCTGTTGGAGCAAAAATCCAACTCTTAGACCACCATGGTACTGGTGAAAAAACAGCTACTCAATTTGCATGGTATAAACTAGATACAACCAAATCAGCAACACTTATTACATACAATTGGCTCAAAGAACACTACGATTTTGATAAAGAGAACAGATATAAAAAAATAGTAGAGGCTATCAATGCTATAGATATATGGTTAAGTGAAGATGAGCTATTTGAGTTTGGAAAAGTAGGGCTAGGTATGATAAGTGGTGCTAGAGAGATAAACCGTACTCTATTTCCAAATGAGGATAGAGAGCTAAAACTATTTCTAATAGATTCAGCTAGAAAATACCTAGAAGAAGAAAATGCTCATATAAAATTAGATAATAACCTACACAAGCTCAAAAAAGAGTTTTTCAAACAAAAGAGTGACAATACAAAAGATAATCTAGTAGCTCAATTTGTCTCTAAACTTTTATCAAATGAGAAACAGAGACTCACTATTAATTATAGAGGTTACAAAGGGCTGTTGGGTTATAACTTGGGCAATACCTCAATCTTGGGAAATACCTTTTTAGTAGAAAACCCTGATTATGATTTCTATATGGATATAAACTATAGAGGAAACTTCTCTCTTAGAAGCAATAACAAACTAGATGTTTCCAAAATGGCTCAGGAGATAGGCAATGGTGGAGGACATCCAAATGCTAGTGGTGGAAAAATCAAAGAGTACAAAGACTCATTTGTATATAGTGATATTAAAAAATTTGTTCAAGAGTATATAGATGAAAAGGTAGAGTAAAAAAATTAAACTCTAACTCTATCCTCTAAAGCCTTGCTAAGTGATAATACATCTACATTATCAAGCTCAACTCCTGTAGGAACTCCTTGGGCTATTTTGGTAAATATAAGATTATAATCTTTGAGTTTATCTTCTATATATAGTATCATAGTATCAGTAGCTAATGATGGAGGAAAAGCAAATATAATCTCTTCCACATTTTTCACCATATCTCTGAGGTGATACTCATCTAAATCTTTTAACTCTGTTACTATATAATATACACCATTATATTGCCCACTATCTTCTATAGTGATTATATCTTTGGCACTTTGGACTATACAAAGTTTGGAGTGGTCTCTATACTCATCAGCACATATACTACATAGCTCATCTTCACTCATATTGTGACACTTCTTACACCGTCTAATAGAGTTAACCCCCTCCTCTATAGCATGGGCTAACTTCATAGCAGAAAAGCTATCTACCATCACTAAATGATATGCCATCTTGATAGCTGTTTTTTTACCAATACTTGGCATATCCTCAAAAGCACTTACTAGATTTTCAAATGCTTCTATTTTATATTTTTTCATATATAATAATCAGATACTTTAGAACTTGTTACTACTGTTTTGATAAACTCTACAACTCTCAAATGCTCTGGGTGAGTTGCATACTCATTTAATCCTGCTTCATCATCAAAAGATGTAATAATACTCAAATCCATAGCTCTATCCTCTTTTGAAAAGTTGACTCCAACCTCAATACTTTTTAATGTAGGAACTTTGTCGATTAAACCCTCCAACATCTCTTTAGCTTTTTGAATATTCCCTTGTTTGTTCTCATCTTTAAAATCAAATAGTACTATATGTCTAACCATAAATTTAACTCCATATAAAATTATCTCGGATTATAGCAAAAATATGATAGAATTCGCCCAATAACTTAAGTTTAATATATAAATTAATATTTGGAGAAAAAATGACAGAACTTGACTACTATGAAGCTTTGGAAGTTAGCCGAAACTGCACAGAGGCAGAATTGAAAAAATCTTATAGAAGATTGGCTATGAAATATCATCCAGATAGAAATCCAGGTGACAAAGATGCCGAAGAGAGATTTAAAATCATCAATGAGGCATACCAAGTTCTTAGTGATGCAGAAAAAAGAGCAATCTATGACCAATATGGAAAATCTGGTCTGGATGGATATGGTCGAGGTGGTGGATTTGGAGCTCATAATATGGATGATATTATGGATATATTCAACTCTATGTTCGGTGGTGCAGGATTTGGTAGAAGCCAAAGAAGAAGAGAAAATCAAAAGTATAGTTTAGACTTTGAAGTTGAGTACTCACTCAAATTTAATGAAGCAGTATTTGGTGCAGAGAAAAAGATAAATATCAAATACAAAGTACCATGTAGTGACTGTAATGGTACAGGAGCAAAAGATGGTAAACTAGATATTTGTGACTACTGTAACGGTCAAGGTCAAGTGGTTATGAAACAGGGCTTTATGTCATTTGCTCAAACTTGTCCAAAATGCCATGGTGAGGGACAAAAGATTATACAAAAATGTCAATCATGCTCAGGACGAGGATATCATGAAGAGTCTGATACTATCACTATTAAAATACCAGCAGGTGTGGATACAGGAAATAGACTCAGAGTTCAAGGACATGGAAATCAAGATAAAAACGGACAAAGAGGTGATTTATACCTAACATTTAATGTAGAAGAAGATAAACACTTTATTAGAGATGGAAACAATATATATACAGAGGTTCCTGTATTTTTCACTCAAACTATCTTAGGTGATACTATCAAAATACCATCTCTATATGGAGAGCTTGAACTTGATTTAAAAGTAGGAACAAAAGATAGAGAGCAGTTTGTATTCAATAACGAGGGTGTTCCTGATGTTCATACAGGACAAAAAGGTAAACTAATAGCCCAAATCAAAATCATCTATCCAAAAAAACTAAACGATGAGCAGAGAGAACTTCTAACTAAACTCCAAGAGAGTTTTGGAGTAGAGAGTAAGCCTCACACAAGCACATTTGAGGATGTATTTGATAGAGTCAAAAGTTGGTTCAAAAAGTAGTTCAACTACTTTTTGTACTCAATTAAATTTTTATTTTTACCTTGCTCTTTGAGCAATTTTACCATCTCTTTTTTTATACCTTTATCTGCATTTTCATCTGTAATAATCTCTAGTATCTTTTTAATATTTTCATTATGCTGTTGAGATGCTTCCATATACTCTTTATGACGCAATTCACTCTCATGCAACTTTAACTCATTATCTCTTTTTCTCTTATTTATTAAATAAATAACCAATATAGTAAAAAATAAAATACCTGCAACAATAATAGCAATCATCTTTTTATATACCATATTTTTGTTAGTTAACTCTTTTTCGCTCTCTAATTTAGCTAATTCTACCTCTTTCTCTTTTGAAAATTGTGTAATTGCCACTTTTTTATCATTATCAGATATCTTCTCTTTTGTTCTCAATTTGGCTAATTCCACCTCTTTTTTATGAAGCTGTTCTGATAAATTAACCTTGTTTTGACTACTAGCCATATCTTTTTCATTCTGCAATTTAGCTATAGCTATCTCTTTATCTTTTTCCATTTTGATTTTATCTATCTCTTGAGTTGCCTTTAACTTTGCTAACTCCAACTTATGCTTATTCTCTAATTCCATAGCAGACAACTCTTTTTTATTATAAAACTCTGCCCTTGCTATATCCTTTTGAGTAGCCAATTTTGCTAAAGCAACCTCTTTACTTGCCAATATTTTATTATTGCTAACATTTAATTCAAAATTTTTAGAAAGCTCATTTTTTTTATCTTTTAACAATTTTAATTCATTATCTACCATAGATTTTAAATCTGCAAATGCCAAAGAAAGATTTTTATCTTTATTAAAAACAGATAAATTCGTATCCGTCATATTCTCTTCAGATATATTTTTATCCATTATAATATTATTGAATGTAATATTTTTCTCAACAATAGAACTATTTAACTCAAAAATCAATACTTTAGAGTTATTACTCTCAGAGTCATTACCATCTGAACTATTGTTATCTGCTTTGGTTTCTAACAAAGCACTACTATTCTCTTCTTCTACTTTAGGTTCTTTTATTGACTCTATTAAAGTAGTTTCTGGAAACTTTTTCAATAACTTTACATCACTTTTTTTATACTCTTGATTACCACAAGATACAAAAAATAATAATATAAATATGAATATTAAATATCTCTTTCTTGATTTCATTATTCCTCCATCCAATTATAAACTTTATAATAATATCCATTATATTTTAAAAAAATATTTATAAGTTCATAATTAACTAAGAAAAATTCAGATAAAATAAAACTTAACGAAATTAGTTATTTATTGATTGGAGATATTTTGCAATCATTTATTCAATAAAGGGGTAGTCATGAAGACACATAAATTTTCGCTAGTAGGTATTATATCTTTATCTCTTCTTGTTAGTTCACTAAACGCTGTCGAAGTCAATATAAAAAAGGGAGTTCCATTTGTCTATGTTGATATCAATGGAGAATCTGTAAAAATAGAAAGAATTCAAGACACTAACAACAAATTAAAAAATTCATACACTAAAACTTCAAGACCTGCACCACCATTTACAATACAACCTTTTCAACCTATCAAAGGAATTGAGACTGTAAGTGAACTAGATGTTATAGATTTCATATCAAAAGATGTTAATAACAACACAGGAATTCTAGTAGATGCTAGAATGCCTAAATGGAATCAAGTAGGAACTATACCAGGGGCTATTAATATACCTTTTTCAATATTATCAACAAAAGGAGACAACCCTTTTATCAGTCAAATATTTGAACTTTTTGGTGCTGTAAATAAAAATGGTAAATGGGATTTCTCTAATGCACAAACTATTATGATATTTGATAATGGACCATGGTGTCAACAAGGTGTCAGAGCTATGAAAAACCTCGTTAAGCTAGGTTATCCAAAAAGTAAGATAAAATATTACAGAGGAGGAATGCAATATTGGCAAATTTTGGGTCTAACGACCATTAAACCTAAATAAATTTTAACACAAAGGAGAAAATATGTTAAATAAAGATCAGTACAATCAAGATGAGTATAATGATTATTATGCCCAAGAGATAAGAGGTGCCGAGATTTCAGGTGAGAGGAATGATGGAAGCAGTAAAAAAATAGCTTTTATTTTTTTACTTTTACTCCTTATTGTTGCATTAGCATACTTCGGTTGGAAAAGCATGAATGGTACCTCTAATTCAACCCCTAGAGAAATAAAAAAAGCCGATATAGCATCCAAAGAAACTTCTATTCAAGAGAGTGAACCTATAACAGAGAATGAACCTGTAGAAAAACCTGCTCAATCTGAAGCATTAGATACAACAAAAGAAGAAAAAATAGCAAAACAAATACAAAATATTGCCTCCTCTTCAGATAATCCTAATGGAACAATGAGTCCAGAAGATATCGCAAATATTGTTCAAATGGTTATGCAAAAAATGAACCAAGAAAAAGATATAGATAAAACATCTCAAAAATCTACAGAAAATAATATTGAACACAAAAAAGATAAAGAGCTTGTAGAATCATTAACAAACTCTGAGGTAGATTCTTTATCTTCTGTATCAGATAATGCTGATGCTATTACAGAACTAGATAAAAGCAAACAAGCAAGTAGTAGTGATACTCCTAATACATATAATAAAGTTGTATTGGATAATGCAAGTGGAAGTAGTGATGAACTTAGTAAATTATCAGAAGAAATTTCAAATGTAATTGGTACAGATGAAACAACACAAAAAGATAACACAGGCTATACAAAATCTATTGCAAAAGAGGTTAAAACTAGAAAAAAAGAGATGAGATATGTTACTGTTCGAAAGGGTGATACTCTTGGTAAAATTGCCCAAAGAGTATACGGTAATGTTATGGCTTATAAAAAAATTTATGAGGCAAACCCTGATATTTTAAGAAGACCAGATAGAATTTATATCGGTCAAAAACTTAGAATTCCTGAATAGGTCATAATAACAAAAAAAAGGAAAAGGATAAAAATGAAAAGAGTATTTATCATTACAATGTTTATATCTCTTCTTTTTGCACAAAATGCAAAAAATGAACATATCACTGTAAAAATCACAGATGATATGCCATATGTTATGACTACTAACTCTGGTCAAAAAATCAAGATAGAGAGAATACAAGATACAGATAATCGTCTAACAGATGACTATACCAAGACATCAAGAGCTTGTCCCCCATTTTGCATACAACCTACAAAAGTAGCAGATGGAGTTCAAAATATTGAAGAGATAGAGCTGTTAACTTTTATGAAAAACAAACTCCCAAAAGGAAAAGGAGTAATAGTAGATGCTAGACTAAAAAGTTGGTTTGAGCTAGAGACTATCCCATCAGCTATCAATATCCCTTTTCCTGTCATAGAAAAAGCTTCAAAAGAGAAAGCCCAAAAGATATTCAAAATATTGGGGATGAAAGTAAAAAAAGATGGAAGCTGGGACTTTTCAACTGCCAAAACAATAGCCGTTTTTGATAATGGTGTATGGTGTGAACAAGCAAAACACTTTATAAACGGTATGATAAAACATGGCTACCCAAAAGATAAATTATTATACTATAGAAGTGGTTTTCAAGGATGGAAGCTTTTAGGTCTGACTACAGTAATACATAAAGAGATTAAAAAATAATCTCTTTTGCCTACTCATACATCTTGACAATCTCTTTGTCAACTCCACAAACTAGCTCACTATCTCTGTTATCATAATCTATATTCAAAAGTAAAAATCTAATTAGATTTAATCTAGCTCTCTTTTTATCATTGGCATCTAACACAGTCCAAGGGGCATAACGAGTTCCTGAATTTAAAAACATCTTGTCTCTTAGGGCTACATATGTATCATACTTTTCATGAGATTTATAATCTAGTTCTGTTAGTTTCCAACTCTTTAGAGGATTGTTCTCTCTATCTTTTATCCTTTTGGCTTGGGTCTCCTTGGATATAGATAGATAAAACTTAAAAATCATAATCCCATCATCTACCAACATCTGCTCTACATCATTGACCTGCTTATAAAAAAGCTCATGCTCCTCATGAGTACAAAATCCAAACACCTCCTCTATTCCAGCTCTATTATACCATGACCTATCAAAACAGACTATCTCAGACTCATTTGGCATCTGTTTTAGATATCTCTGAAAATACCACTGTCCTCTCTCTTTATCATTTGGTTTAGGCAAAGCCACCACCCTAGCCTCTCTAGGGTTCCAATAGTAGTTCAGAGCCTTGATAGAAGAACTCTTGCCTCCTGTATCCATCCCCTCAAATATAATAAGCAATCTCTTATCATTATTGATAATCCACTGTTGAAGCTTTACAAGTTCATGATAGAGTCGGTATAACTCTTTTTCATAAAACTCAGTTTTTATTTTGCCACTTTTTTTAAATACCTCTTTTGCTTTTTGTTGATACTCTGGTAAGTTTTTGGTATAGTTTAATATCATTTAGACTCCTATTAATTAATTATATATAATATTATACCACAAAAATAAAAGATAGCTTTAAGCTTATTCCCCTAAAATTATAATAAACAAAGTATATAAAATGAAAATAAGTAACCGTAATATCCTCATAAATCTCATCGATAACCAAAATATAAAACCCCAAAATATCCCAAAAGCTCTAAAAGAGCTACAGATTATACCAACTGCTAAATCATGGCATAATTTTATAGATAAACTCCTGCTATGGTTTGGGGCTTTATCTTTGGCTTTTGCAGTACTATTTTTTGTAGCTTATAATTGGTCAGAACTTGGTAGATTTGGTAAATTTGCTCTAGTTGAGGGGCTTTTGATAATTTCTATAGGAGTCTATCTATTTACAACATCAGGAACCGATGGCTTTAGCCTCGCTTTTTTCGGGACTCTTGTGCCATGCACTCTCTTTGAGAAAGTCTCCGATTCAGAAGAGCTTCTATCAAAAGTTACTCTAATGGTCTCTTCTCTTTTAGTTGGTACTCTTTTGGCTTTAGTTGGACAGATATATCAAACAGGTGCTGATAGTTGGGAGCTTTTTTTCTATTGGGCTTTG
>JAADFE010000133.1 GCA_013153055.1 Campylobacterota bacterium | reverse complement strand
ATTTGGTACAGCATGTAAACCAAACTCTCCTATTGGAAGCTGTATGGTAAGTTCAGAGGGGGCTTGTAGTGCTTATTATAAATATGGGAATCTACTATAGAGTGTTGTCTCCTGACAACACCAACTTATATATCGGTGTTTTCAGGGGAAAACACCCTACGGAGCGATAAATGAATAAAAATATAACCCTAGCACACGGAAATGGTGGGCAAGAGAATAGTGAGTTAATATCAAAGATATTTTATAAATATTTTAAAAATGATATTCTACAAAAGAGTGAAGATAGTGCAGTTATAGAGGATGGCAAATTAGCTTTTTCAACAGATAGTTTTACAGTAAGTCCACTCTTTTTTAGTGGTGGAGATATTGGAAAACTCTCTATTTGTGGAACTTGTAATGACCTAGCTATGATGGGAGCTAGACCTAAGTATCTAACCTGTAGTGTAATTATAGAAGAGGGCTTTCCTACTAGAGAGCTTGAAAAAATTGTACGAAGTATGAAAAAAGAGCTAAAGATTAATGGTGCTATAGTAGTTAGTGGAGATACAAAGGTAGTCCCAAAAGGAGCTGTTGATAAGCTTTTTATCAATACTACAGGAATTGGAGAAATAGAGTATAAGGGTATTAGTGCTAGTAATCTAAAAGATGGCATGAGTATATTGGTTAGTAGAGATATAGGAAGTCATGGGGCTACTATATTTTCAGCTAGAGAGGGAATTGAATTAGAAAGTAATTTAAAAACCGATTGTGCTTCACTCTATCCACAAGTAAAGGCTCTAATAGATAGTAAAATAGAAATAGTTGCTATGCGTGATGCAACTAGAGGTGGAGTTAGTGCTGTGCTTAATGAGTGGGCTAAAACTTCTAATGTCTGTATAGAAATCCAAGAAGAGAAAATTCCTATCCAAGAAAGTGTGCAAGGTATTTGTGAAATGCTTGGATTTGAAGCTATGGATTTAGCCAATGAGGGAACATTTGTTTTGGCTGTACCAAAGAGTAATGAAGTTAGGGCTTTGGAGGTTTTAAAGCAGACTCATAGTAGTGCTGAAATTATTGGTAGTGTATCTATGGAGTATCAAGGCAAGGTTATTTTAAAGAGTTCTTGGGGGACTAAAAGGTTTTTGGATTTGCCTAGTGGGGAGCTGTTACCTCGGATTTGTTAGTTTTATATATGTATGATATAATATGTATATAAAATACATCCAAAAGGATATGCTATGACCATACGCAAAAATTTTCTTTTTGAACAAAAAATGGCAGAAGAGCTTGAAAAACTAGCAAAAGAAGAGGGTAAAACTCAAACTCAAATTACTCAAGAAGCATTAGCTTTATATCTAAAAAAGAAGAAACAACAAAAGCGTTTAGAAGCTTTAGATAGATTATCAGGTTCTTTAACTGGTAAAATTGGAGATATTGATATTAAAGAAGCAAAAGGTTTTTATTTGGCAAAGAAATATGGATATTAAAGTACTATTAGATACCAATATTATTATGGATATATTTGATGCAAATCGAAAGAGACATAAAAATTCATTAAAATTGGTAAGAAAATTTTTAAGTGATGACGCTACACTTTATGTTAACTCTGATACTTTGACTACTAGTTTCTATCTTTTACGAAGTCAGAAAAAAGTCTCTTTTGAAGAAGCATTATATGCTATTAGAGAGACGATTAATATTTGTGAATTAATTCCTATAGAGATAGATGATGTAGATAAGGCACTACTTCTATGTGAGGATAAAAAATCTCCTTTTAAAGATTATGAAGATGCTTTACAGTATGCTTGTGCCAAAAAGATTGGAGCTGATTTGATTGTTTCTAATGATAAAGGGTTTGTCTCTTTGGATATTGAGGTTATTGGGACTAAATAGTTTTTCTCTGTCACTTTTTTTTCTTTGTGTCAGAACAAAGAAAAAGAAGTAACCAAAAAAAAGAAAGTCTGAAGGGCTATCGCTATGAATGAGCTTTTTTATTTTAGGAGTATTTTTGAAGATTTCATTACTTGTTACTCTGTTTAATAGTTTGACTCAATCTGTCTATACGATTTTAAAAGATAGAGGATATAGTGTAGATATAACTTATGCTATAGATAAAACTCAGATGATAGATGAGATAACTATTTTTAGTCCTCAAATAATCCTCTGCCCATTCCTAAAAAGCTATATCCCAAAAGAGATATATAAAAACTATCCAACTTTTGTATTTCATCCTGCTCCTAGAGGTGATAGGGGGGCTTATAGTTTAGATTATGCTATCTTTAATAGAGTTTCAAAGTGGGGTGGTGTTTGGCTTAGAGCCAATGAGCTTTATGATGGTGGGGATATTTATGCTAGTAATGATTTTAATATGCGAGATAGCTATAAAGCATCTATATATCGCCAAGAGGTACTTAGAGTTGCTACCTCTACTCTTGATGAGCTTTTTATCAATATCGAGCAAAACAAATTTACTCCACAGATTTTAAATCCTATACATAAACCTTTTACTCAAGAAATGAGAGCTATTAATTGGCAAAAAGATTCTATAGATGAGATAATTAAAAAGATAAACTGTAGTGACTCACTACCGGGTGTTTTAGATAATATTTGTGGGGTTGAGTGTTATTTATATGGAGTTTGGATAGAAGATAAGCTTAGAGGCAGACCAAAAGAGATATTGGCTAAACGAGATGGTGCAATATGTGTGGGTACTATTGATGGAGCTATATGGATAAGCCATCTAAAAGAGGTGGGTAGATTTAAACTACCTGCTACTTATGTACTCAAAGATAGAATTAAAGGGGTCAAAGAGGATAGATTACCACTTCTATTTGATAAGTCATATAGTACATTTTATGAGACAAGTGTAGAGTATCGTGACAATGTGGCTTATCTATGTTTTAATTTTCATAATGGTGCTATGAGTACGGCTCAATCTGTTAGGCTTAAGTATGCAGTTGAGTATCTAAAAGAGCATTGTGATGTTTTGGTACTTGTTGGGGGTATGGATTTTTTCTCAAATGGTATTCATCTAAATATTCTTGAAGATAGCAAAAAGCAGGGTGAAGATGGTTGGGCAAATATCAATGCTATAAATGATTTGATAAAATCTATACTATTTGCTGATGAGATAGTAACTATTGCCTCTTTTGCTAGAAATGCAGGAGCTGGTGGAGTATTTTTGGGATTGGCTTGTGATTTTGTAGTGGCAAAAGAGGGAGTAGTTCTTAATCCTCACTATAAGACTCTAGGGCTTAGTGGAAGTGAGTACCATACATATACCTTACCAAAGAGAGTAGGGGAGAAGGAGAGTAAAAAACTTTTAGATGAGTGTTTACCAATCTCTGTAGAGTATGCCAAAAAAATAGGCATGGTTGATGAGGTTTTTTCTCATGATAGCTATTATGAAGATTTGCATCAATTTGCAAAGAGTAGTTTTGATGATGATTTTATATGGGATAAACAGGACTATTTAGAAGAGCATAGAGAACATATAGAGAGTTGCAAAGAGAGAGAGATAGAGATAATGTATCCCCAGTTTTGGGAGGAGGATAGTGAGTTTCATAGATTTAGAAAAGAGTTTGTCTACAAACTATGTCCTACTCATACTCCCAAAAGGCTGAAATTATCAGTTATCAACACTATTAGTGACAGCTAGTAGTGCTATATTTTTAAACTTATACTCTCCTATACTCTTTTGTATATTGGATATAAATGATTTTTTGGTTAATCCCTCTTGTACTGTAATTAGGTTTACATCTGAGTATTTCATAATATATAGTACATCAGCTTCTATTCTAAGTGGTATGGCATCTATAAATATATAGTTGTATCTCTTTTTTAGTATCTCAATAAAAAAGAATAATCTCCTAGATAATATTAACTCAGAAGCATCCTCTCTAGTTGAACCAGCTGTTATTACATCTAGGTTTGGATGTGCTGTGTGTTGTATAATTTTGTCAATATTGTTCTCTTTTGCATCCAAGTATTCACTTACTCCACTACCTAATTGTAGGTTGAAATAGTCATGAAGTTTTGGATTATATAAATCAAAATCAATAATTAGAGTTTTATAGTCTGCTTTTTGGAAAATATATCCTAGGTTTGCTACTATAGTACTTTTGCTCTCTCTATCTTTGCTAGATGTAATAAGTATAACATTACCCATCTGTTTTGGATGGTTGAAGTTGATTTTGGTTCTAAAATTACGAAAACTCTGCATAAGCAGAGGAGATTTTTTATTTAGAAGTTTATTGTTTTTTAGAATAGGTAGCTCTGCATATATAGGTAATGGTGTTAAATCTTTTATCTCTTTTATATTTTGTAGTCTATTCATTAATCTATGTCTCATATATGCAAGAAGCGAAGCAAATATTAGACTAAAAATAGTGGCTATAGATAGGTTCATAGCTCTTTTTGGTTTTATTGGTTTACCATTTGAATAAGCACGGTCAATTATCTCATAGTCAGATACAGTGGCTACTTTTCTCATCTCATTTTCTGATTTTTTCTCCAGTAGATATGAGTACATTTTTGAGCTAACTTCATGATTTCTTTGCATATCTACAAGTTGCTTCTCTTTTGTAGGTAGTACCTGTAAACTCTTTTCATATTTCTTTTTGAGATTTAATAGGTTTCTCTCTTTTGCAACTATATTTTTTTTGAGATTTTTTATATTTGCTAGGATAGTTCTTTTGTTTGCATTGATATCTCTATATACTGCTTTTAGTTGTGGATGTTTTGGTGTAAACTCTATTCTAAGTTCATTTGCTCTTCTTCTTAAATCTTGTAGGTTCTCTATAACTCTAATCGTTGGCTCATCTCCGAGTTCTCTCAGAGTTGGTGTGATACTATCTAGGTTTCTATTGTGTCTGACAAACTGTATCATATTGTCTATAAGCTTTTTTTCTATTTTGATTTGTGATAGTTGAACCTCTACATCACTTAGTCTATTTATAAGAGATTCTGATTGTCTAGTTGGCTCTATAATATTGTTTTTTATTCTATAGTTCTCTAACTGATTTTCTGACTCTTTTAGAGCTTTTCCTGTCATAACTAACTGTTGGTTGATAAAATCTAATACTTTATTATTTCTCTTGCTTTTATTGATAATACTCTGTTTGATATATATATCCATAAGGTCATTTAGATATGATGTAGCACGAGCTGGTGAGTTATCTTGGTATGTGATTTTAATCAATGACGCATTCTCATTTAATCTAGTAGCTTTAAAGTTTTTTTTGATTATCTTTTCATATATATTTCTATTGCTACCATTTAATTTAAAATATATGGGTGTATTAAAATTTGAGTCTTTATCTATTACACATGTAAACCATTTTGTTTTAACCTCTTTGCCATAATTGAAAAAGTGTTTGTATTTATACTTCTCTATGATTATATCAAATCCACTATTTTTTGGAGACAGTATAATATCTTTTCCTATTATAGTATCTTCTAATATAGTTATATCTCTTACTTTTATAGGTGCATTTGAGAAAATTTCACTCTTTTTATAGTTCTTTTTTATAAAGTATTGTACTTTTAGATTTAGCTTTTCTATCGCTTTATCATGTATATGAAATGTTTGTAAAATTGCTAACTCTTGGTCAACATCTCCTGCACTTGATAGTCCCAAGTCTCCTAAAGGATTTAATTCATTAATTCTTTGTGCTTGATTATTATTGGTTTTTACTTTTATTATGGCTTGTGCTTCATATATAGATGGTTGAAAATATAGATATAGAGCTGAAAGCAACATACCTAATATAGTAATACCCATAATAGACCATTTATATGGTAAAATTGTTTTGATAAACTCCAAAAAGAAACTTTCTTCTTTATTTGTCATTATATTAACCTCATATTCTATTAATTCTTAATTATAACATATAAATAATATTTTTTAACTAAAAACAATAATTAATAATATCATTTTCTTTGAAACTTATCTCTATACCAAGTCCACTATCTATATAATTATCTTTAAATTCCTCTTTAAATAGTTCTCTGGCTCTGCTCCCTGTACAGTGTGATGGTGCTACAAATTTAGTATCCAAATTTTTTATTGTTTTTATAATTTTTAAAATCTCTTGGTCATTTTTGCTGTGTAGATGAAATCCACCAAGAAGTAGTAATATTTTTTTGTTGAAAAATTTTTTTGCTCTTTTTGCTATATTTTCTATTCCTCCATGAGCACATCCTGCAATAATAATTAATCCATCATCTGTATTTAGAATAATTGATTGTTCTGATTGCTCTCCTATATAGCCTGTAGAGTATATATCTGTTAATATTTCAGTTGGTTTCTCTTCAATTATAGTTACTCCATTAGATAATGTTTTCATATCTCTTATAAAGTTTTTGGATATATGAGATGTTACAAATATATGGACAGATGAGTTTAGTTCAAGTATAGAATCTATACCACCTATATGGTCCCAATGAGCATGAGATAAAAATATATTATCTATAGAAGGTATTTTTAACTTTTTTTTCTCTATATTTTTTAGAAGTACTCTACCATTACTTCCAGTATCAAAGAGTATAGTACTATTGGTTGTTTGAATAAAACAAGAAAACCCCCATAAAGATGTTAAGTCATTGTTGCAACATTCATTATCAAATAGTACTGTTAATTTTATATCGTTTGATTTCATATTGTGCCTAATTATTTTATTTCTCTCTGGTCAACAATTCCTGGAAATTTTGGGTCGGCTTTGATTGATATTGGACCTAAAAATATATTTTTGGAATTGATAATAAGATTAATCGCAATAGTAGCAAAAAAAGTGCCAGTAATTGTGACAGCTGGTCCCCAATTTGTTCCTTGGACTAATTTATCTCTATTTTTTTCATAATTTTCAAAAAAATCTGCTGGTGGTTCATTTTCACTTAATAGTAGTTTATTTGCATATTTTGATTTAAAAAGTCTGCTATAGATTTCATTGAACTCTTCATGAACTTTTTTGTCTTTTGCTTTGAATTGTTCTTCTGTCACCTCTTCTAATGGTATAGATGCTGTAGGAGAATTCTCATCCTCTTCTCTAGTCGATACCCCTTCATCTCTATAATCCCATAGATTTGCTTTTGCTCCAAAAGTAAAATCAGGAATAGTATGGGCTCTGGATATAACAGGGATTTTTAGTTCTTTTGCTATTCTATGAAGTGGATAATGGGCTGACTTATTATCACTTGCATCTATTACGATATCTATCTCTTTTAATATCTCTTTTGCATTATTTTTATCTATTCCATTTTCAAATGTTTTTATTTTAATAAAAGGATTAACATCTAAAAGTCTTTCTTTTGCAGCTTCTACTTTTTTCATGCCTACAGTAGATATTGTACAAAAATGTTGTCTATTTATATTGGTCAATTCAAAAATATCAGGGTCAACGAGAGTGATATTTCCAACTCCTCCTCTAATTAACTGCTCAGAGGCTATCCCCCCAGTACCTCCTACTCCTACCACACACACTTTTGCATTTTTGATAAGCTCTTTTTCTTTGTCAGTAAAGACCATTGATGACCTAAACCATAGCATTTCATAGAATTCTTCTTCTGTAACATTGATAGACATTTAGTTTCCTCATGGTTATATTTGATTTTATCATTATACTTAATATTTTTTTAAATCTTCCCATTTAGATTATTTTTGTTAGTTATATTTAGGTATAAATTTTATTAAATCATTTAATATTATAAAATGTTAATAATCATACTAAAAAAAACATTTTATAATAATAAAGTTGTTATGATTGTATCTAAATAGTGAAAAGCTATAGATTGAGTGGGAATATGTAAGTTTAATTAAAATATAATTTACTATATGACTTACTTTGTATTTATTATTTTTTTAAAAGGTTGCAAATGAAAAGCAATATAACATTAGCAATTCATCCAGAGGTTGGAGATGATTTTTATTCAGATAAATGGATTGAATATTGTCAAAACCATAATATCAATTATAAATTGGTCAACTGTTATAGTGATAATATCATAGAGGAGTTAAAGGAGTGTGATGCACTACTTTGGCATTGGATACATATAGACTATAAAGCACAACTATTTGCAAGAGGGCTTATAGCTTCACTTGAGGCGATTAATTTTCCTGTATATCCTGATATTAGAACTTGTTGGCATTTTGATGATAAGTTAGGGCAGAAATATCTACTAGAGGCAATAGAGGCACCAATAGTAAAAAATTATGCATTTTTTGATAAAGAGTCAGCCACTAATTGGATAGAGAGTACTACTTTTCCAAAAGTATTTAAACTTAGAAATGGGGCAGGGGCTCATAATGTGCAGTTGATACACTCTAAAAAAGAGGCAAAAAAGTATATCAACAAGATGTTTGGTTCAGGTTTTCAAGCTTACTATAGAGGAGGTGTTCTAAAAGATAAAATTTGGCATTTCAAAAGAGATAAATCTCTAAAAAGTTTTTTTAAAATAGGTGCAGGAGTTATTCGGTATGTTTTCCCTCATAAAACATACTCTATGCTTCCAGTAGAGAAAAACTATCTATATGCTCAGGACTTTGTACCAGATTGTGACCATGATATTCGTGTATTTGTTATAGGTAATCGAGCAGTTACCAAAAAAAGAATGGTTAGAGATGGAGATTTTCGAGCAAGTGGTAGTGGGAAGATGAGTTGGGATATAGGAGAGGAGGGTAAAAAGTGTGTAGAGGTTGCATTTGAGGTCTCAAAACAACTTCAAACCCAATCTTTGGCTTTTGATTTTGTAAAGGATGTTGATGGATATAAGATTGTAGAGATTAGTTATGCAGCTTCTCCTAGAGGGTTTCCAAAAAGTCCAGGGTATTGGACAAAAGATTTAGAGTGGGTAGAGACATCTCTTAGAGTTGAATATTTTATTATTGAAGATTTGATTAACTCTTTGGATGATAAGTAGTTATGAAAAAGATAGATATAGTTTTTGTAATACCTGAATTGAATATGGGAGGCTCTGAGAGAGTTATTGTCAATATAATCAATAATCTAAATAGAGAAGAGTTTTCTATAAGTTTGATACTATTTAGAGATGATGGGGCATTAGTTGATGAACTAAAATCTGATATCAAAATATATAATTTAAATATTCATTCGGTTAAAAAAGGATTATTTTCTCTTATACAAAAACTATATCAACTCAAACCTGATATCATCTTTGGAGGTATAGGACATCTCAATATCTCTTTGGCTATTTTTATGCCTATTCTTAGATACTTTTTACCTCAGACTAAATTCATAGCTAGACAATCCAATATATTGACTTTTAATAACAAACATGAGAAGTTTCCAACTCTTCATGATTGGCTCTATAGGAGAGTTTATAAAAACTATAATATGGTTATATGTCAGTCTAATTATATGCAAAAAGATTTAGTAAAAAATTATGGCTTTCCTATTGATAAAACAGTAGTTATATATAACCCAATAGATGTAGATAGAGTTCAGCAGTTATATAGTATCTCTATGGATTATCCATTTTCTTCTAATAGTATTAATCTTATAAATGTAGGGCAGTTTCGATATCAAAAGAGACATGATTTGCTTTTAAAAACATTTGCAAACTTAGATAATAGATATACGCTTACACTAATAGGTGATGGAGAAAAAAGAGATGAGATAAAAAGATTGGCAAATGAGTTAAATATTACAGATAGAGTAGCCCTTTTAGGGCATCAAAAAAATCCATATGCTTATATAAAACAGGCTGATATATTTATTTTGACATCTGAGTTTGAGGGATTTGCTAATGTTGTATTGGAGGCTAATTTATGTGGTTTGCCTGTATTGGCTTTTGAGACAACAGGTGTAGATAGAGAGATTATAGAAGATGGATTTAACGGTATTTTGACTCCATTTGCAGATACCGAAAAGTTGGCAGATACTATACAAAATATAGATTTAGAGAAGTTTGATAGAGATGGTATCAAAAAGATGACGATAGAAAAATATAGTATAGATTCGATTATAAATATATATGAAAAAAATTTAAGGGATATATTATGACACAGAGATTAAATAACATAATAAAGACCATTGCTATCTGTAGTAATACCTCATGGTATCTTTATAATTTTAGAATGGGACTTATAAAAGCTTTGCAAGAACAGAATTATAATGTAGTTTTGATTGCTCCTAAAGATGAATATTCTAATAGATTAGAGAAACTAGGGTGTGAATATTACCATATAGATATAAATAATAAAGGAACTAATCCGATAGAGGATATAAAGTTGTCTTATCAATTTTATAAACTTTTTAAGAGTATAAGTCCTGATATGCTTTTGATATATACTATCAAGCCAAATATTTATGGTGGTATTGTTTCTAAAATATTGAATATACCAACAATTAATGTTGTAGCAGGATTGGGTACGGTTTTTTTAAATGATAATTTATCATCAAAAATAGCGAGGTTATTATATAAAATATCATTTACTAATAATCAGGTGATTTTTGAAAATCAAGATGATTGTAATGAATTTTTGAATAAAAAATTAGTAAAAAAGGGACAGACAGCTTTAATACCAGGTGCAGGTATTAACACAGAGGAGTTTAAATCTAAAAATATAGTTGCAAAAAATGAAGAGTTGGTTTTTTTACTTATATCCAGATTGATAAAAGACAAAGGTGTTATAGAGTATATAGAGGCAATAAAATCAATAAAAGCCAAATATCCAAATGTAAAATTCAAAATATTGGGTTCATATTATTTTGGTAATCCAACATCTATATCTAAAGATGAGGTAGAGGAGTGGGTTAATGATGGGATTATAGAGTATTTAGGTTATACAGATGCTGTTTTAGAGGAGATAGAGAAAGCAGATTGTATAGTTTTACCATCTTATAGAGAAGGATTATCGAGAGTATTATTAGAAGCAGCTAGTATGTCAAAGCCAATTATTACTACAAATGTTCCTGGATGTAAAGATGTTGTTGTAGATGAATATAATGGTTATTTAGTCCCACCAAAAGATAGTAACTCTTTGGCTTTAGCTATAGAGAAAATGATAGCTTTACCTGAAAGTGAACGAGTGATTATGGGGAAAAAAGGTAGAATAAAAGTCATAGAAGAGTTTGATGAGGAAATAGTGATTAAAAAATATTTGAATATTATTAACAAAAAGTGTAATATTGGTTCATTGGCTATTGAGTTAGTAAATTAAACTATAGAAATATAAATTTCTATAGTTTAAAATGGGGGAAGACTAATTAAAAGTTATAATTAGCCCCCAAACTAACAGTATCCAATTTAGGGGCATCAGAGTCAGATTTGTTAATAAGTTTTTGATAAT
>JAADFE010000025.1 GCA_013153055.1 Campylobacterota bacterium | reverse complement strand
AGGTTTCAATACAACGCTTGTGTCGGTTCAATGCTGAAAAAATAGATATTTGATAAAAAACAAAATCTATTTAAATCCCAAAAATTAGGACTTTTATTCAAAAATTTCCAATAAAATTATAACTTAACAAAAAAATGTTAAATATCTTTTATAAATACCATTATATCGGGCTTTTTTTGATATTATGCTTAAAATATAGTTGGAAAAAAATTTAATTTTTACGCTATAATTTTAGAAAAAAAAGGATTATACTATAATGTATATCTATGATAGCACCAAAAAAACAAAAGTTCTATTTGAACCCATCTCTCCTAAACAAGCCTCTATCTATGTCTGTGGACCTACTGTTTATGATGATGCTCATCTAGGTCATGCTAGAAGCTCTCTTAGTTTTGATTTGTTGGGTCGTACTCTGAGGAGTTTGGATTACTCTGTGACACTTTGCAAAAACTTTACTGATATAGATGATAAAATCATCAACAAAATAAAAGAGAGTGGTAAAAATCTACAAGAGATAACTACTCACTATATAGATAGATACTTAGAAGATATGAGAGCTTTGGGTGTGGTGGATGCTGATATTATGCCAAAGGCTACAGAGTCATTAGATGCTATAAAAAGTATTATACAAAAACTCATAGATAAAGATATAGCTTATGTTGTTGAATCTGGAGATGTCTATTTTGATACCTCAAAAGATAGCAAATATGGAACTATATCTCATCAAGTTGGAGATGATGAAGATAATCAAAGCCGAGTAGAACATACAGACCAAAAACGAAATCCAAAAGATTTTGCACTATGGAAAGCCTGTAGTGGAGATGATGACATATGCTATGATACTCCATTTAGTAGTGGTCGCCCAGGGTGGCATATAGAGTGTTCGGCTATGATAGATAAACATTTCAAAGGCAATGGTGAATATAGCATAGATATCCATGGTGGTGGTATGGATTTGCTCTTTCCTCATCATGAAAATGAAGCCTCTCAAAGTAGATGTGCTACCAATCATGAGTTGGCAAAATATTGGATGCACAACGGTTTTGTCAATATAGATGGAGAAAAGATGAGCAAATCTTTAGGCAACAGCTTTTTTGTCAAAGATGCACTCAAAATCTATGATGGAGAGATACTTAGAAACTATCTAATATCTGTGCATTATAGAAATGACTTTAATTTCAACGAAGAGGATTTACTCAACTCCAAAAAGAGATTGGATAAACTCTATAGACTCAAAAAAAGAGTCCTCCCAACAAAACCATCACAAGCAAACAGAAAATTCAAAGAGTCTATGCTTGAAGCTATGAGTGATGATTTGAATATCTCTGTAGCACTATCTTATATAGATGAGATGATAAATAGTACAAATGATAAACTAGATATAAACCCAAAAGACAAAGGATTAAAAAGAGAAACCCTAGCCAATATTGAGTTTATAGATGAACTTTTGGGAATTGGTGGCAAAGAGCCATTTAGCTATTTTCAGATAGGAGTAGATGAGGCTACAAAAGAGAAAATAGAGTCTCTAATATCTCAAAGAGACCAAGCCAAAAAAGCAAAAGATTATGCCACAGCAGACAAAATCAGAGAAGAGATAACCTCTATGGGAATTAATATCATGGATACAGCAGAGGGAACAGTTTGGGAGAGAGTCTAAAGAGATACTATCCCAATATATTAGTTGGGTTACAGTTTGGGATTATTGGGTTGATGATAATCTTTGCTGACGGATTTTTTAGCTCTTTTTATCCATTATTGATATTTATAATAGGTTTAGGAGTGGGTATTTGGGCTTTGAGACATAATCAATTAGATAATTTTTATATCCAACCAAAACTAAAAAAACATGCCAAACTAATCACTTCTGGTATATACAGATATATCAGACACCCTATGTATCTATCTGTTATTATTATGATGTTTTCTATGGTAATAGCCTCTTTTAGTATCTTGGAAATGTCACTTTTTTTGGGGCTTATTGTGGTGCTTTGGCTTAAAGCCAAAAGAGAAGAATCTCTTTGGTGTATGTGTGACGACAGATATATAGACTATAAGAAAAAGACAAAATTCTTTCTGCCTTTTATTTTATAAACTCTGTTGTTTTTTTAGTTTATCGATAGTCTCTTCTGCTTTTACTAACACACTCTCAAACTCTTTTAACTCTGCCTCTTTCTCTTGTAGAGTTGCCATCTTTTTCATCAGTTCAGATTTGAGCTCTCGATTTTTTTTCTCCTGTTTAGATAGTTCATCTTTTGCTTTTTTATATTTGAACTCTAGCTCTTTTACTTCTCTATTGTGTTCATCTTCTCTTATACTTAGCTCATCATAATCCATATCATACTCTTCAGAAGCCAATGCTTTAGCAAACAACCAACCAATCAAAAAACCTATAAGTAGTGCAACTACTAGACACACTACCATCTCTGACATTAACTCTAACATAACTTATTTCCTTTTTATTTCAATTTCTACTCTTCTATTTAGTGGGCTATATGGCTTATCTGGATATAGTAAATCATCCTCACCAAACCCAATCGCTTTTATATCTCTAGGAGTTATACCATGACTACCTAAATAGTTTTTGACACTTTTTGCTCTCTCTTGGCTTATCCATTTATTTATAGCTCTTTTTCCACTTGCATCTGTGTATCCTTTGACCTCTATTTTGATATCTGGTATATCTTTTACTATAGCGATAATCTCATTGAGTACTTTTCTACTTTTTCTTGTAATTCTTGCTCTATTTCTATAGAAATTTATCTTTTTATTTGCTAATAGCTCTACAATTTTCTCTTGTGCTACATCTATATCATCATCACTGTTACTTATATTACTGTTCTCAATAGTTATATTCTCATCAACTGTAATATTTTTATCTTTGACTTCACCAATCACAGGAGTAGCAGTATCCACTAACTCCACTACTTTTAGATGTGTATTATCTACAATATTAGTTATACCACTAGATTTTATAATCTGATTTATCTTCTCTTTTGATTTTTGAGTCAAAAGTTCACCACCAACAGAGATATTATTATACTCATCAGCTGAAAAATAAGCATTGGTTAAATTATCTTCATAAAAAAACTCTATAATATCTTTTGCCAAATTTTTCCAAGAAGGCATCTCCTTGTCTGCCGAAAAGATGATAGTCCTATCACAATAATCCTCAGAACAAAATCTCATCATGGTCTGCTTGAGAGTATCATCATCATCAAGTATTGGCATATTTCCTGCTATTGTTATAACACCATTATCTATTTTGTAATCTAATGATGATTTATTTTTAGTACTATTTGTATCAATACCTTTACTATCTAAAACTCCCTGAACAGATTCTATGGATATATCATCCTTAATACTCTCTTTTATAACAGTATCTGTTTTATCTACACCTCTATTATGTATATATATACACAATAGAATATACAAAATAGAGACCAATATACCCAACAAGAGTATTCTATTGCTTTTTTTCATAATTATATTAATCCTTTAATATTAACTGTTTTCAACATATAAAAATTTTGTCATATTATATTATAAATAGTTATTTATGTAAATAGTAATCTAATCTTTTGAAAATTCAATTATATTTATTAACCTATTCTCATATTTTTATTATTATTTTTAAACAGACAGCTATATAATTATTGATTATATATCATTTTTCTATTTTAAATAAAATTATAATTAAAATTAATCTAACTCTATAATTTGTTTTTCTATAATATGACATCAAATCAAATTCAAAGGAAAAAAAATGAATTTTTTAAAAAATATTCTTGCCTTAATTGGTACAATAGTTGTAATAGCATCACTTGCTTTTATCTTTAAATATGGTTCAAGCCTTACTAAAATGGATCCAAAAGCTCTAAACTTATATGTAAAAATGGCTGATAAAGTTTTAACTGTAGGAGACCCAGCAAAAGGTATGATTATAAAGAAAAAGCTTACCATTCCAGAGGGCTCAACAAAAGAGGAAGCTATAGAAAATGCTATAGAGACTATGGATGAAGTTGGAGAAGAGTATGGACTAAGTAAAGTTGATGAAAAAACTATGCCTAGAAAGGGTGGATTATATACCCATATCCGTTCATACTGTTCGCCAATAGTTGCTGACATGTTTTTAAACCACTCTGGAGAATTTATAGGATTTATGCCTTGTAGAGTTGGTATTGTAGAGGACAAAAATGGAGATGTTTGGTTATATACTATGGCACTAGATATGATGATTTCTGGTGGACATACATTGCCAGACAACCTTCTAACTCATGCAAAAGAGATTAGAACGGCTATGGAGACAATGCTAGAAAAAGGCTCAAAAGGAGAATTCTAATTATCTCTGTAAAAACACCCCACTCTCTATATGATGAGTATGTGGGAACTGGTCAAATATCGCACTATCTTTTATAGTGTGCGTTTGAGTGAGTACCTCTAAATCCCGATATAGTGTATCAGGATTACAAGATATATATATAATGTTTGGAATATTAGATATGAGGTTGATAGTATCACTATCAAGCCCTGCCCTTGGTGGGTCAACCAAAACAGTTGAAAAGTTATAACTATCCAACTCAATTCCCTCTAATCTTCTAAACTCTCTTTCTCTATTTAGTGCTTGTGTCATCTCTTCAGAAGATAACCGAACAAACTCTATATTCTCAATCCCATTTAATATACAGTTCTCTTTTGCTGAATGTATAGATTTTTTACTTATCTCTGTAGCTAAAACTTTATCAAAATATTTTGAAATAGGTATAGTAAAATTACCCAACCCACAATAACTCTCCAAAAAATCACCCTCACCTACTCTAGTAGAATGCTTTATCGCCCACTCTATCATCTTGACATTGATAGCAGGATTTGGTTGAGTAAAACTATTTTCATAATATCTATATAGATACTCTTGGTTATCAATAGAGAGTTTTTGAGTAACAAACTCCTGAGTTAAAACGACTTTCTGTTTTCTACTTCTACCTATAATATAACAATCAAGTTTACCCTCTAAAACTTTTGCCTCTTTTTGCCAACTCTCATCCAACTTTTTATGATATATCATAGTCACTAAACACTCATCAGTAGTAGTTGCCAAAAATTCAATAGAAAAAAGTCTCTTTTTTAATAAATCTGAACTATTTATATACTCAATTAAAGGAGTCATCCTTTTATAGATAGAGTTTACAACTTTTGGACACTCATCTATAGATACAACACCATTTTTATCTATATTGCCCATCGCATAACTAGCAACCTCTCCATTATGCCAAATCCTAAACTCAGACCTAGCTCTATAATGAGACTCATTGGCACTAAAAACCTCCAGCTCATCCACTCCAAAAGGGCTTAAAAGAGACAAAACTCTATCTTTTTTTTCTAAAAGCTCATCTATATAATCAATCCCATAAATAGTACAAGAACCACACTCTCCAAAATATTTACAATTCAAATTAACCTCATTTTTATTTAATTATCTAAAACTTTTTATACTAATACAACTCTACTAACCAATAAGAGCATCACACAAATCAAATCTATTATGTGTCATGAGGTGGACTTTTGGGTGGATAGCCATAATCTCATCAAATATCTTTTTTGATAGCTCAAAGCCTACCTCTTGCTCTTTTTCTATTCCATCCATAGAAGCCAAATTCATCTCATCTATAATATCTTTTGGTACTGTAATACCGGGAACTTTATCAGATATAAAATTAGCTGTTCTTGCACGAACTACAGGAAACTGTCCTAAGATTAACTCTGCCTCTTTGGCTGTCTCTCGGATGCTCTCCTCTTTTGCCTCTTGGAATATCTCTATAAGCTCTTTTGCATTTTCTATGTCATATACAGGTTGAGTTATAATGCCTCTTGCTCCATAGTTTAGCTTTTTGACTATCTTTTTTTTGATATTATTCATATTTTTGGCATAGGCGTTTGATACTGCAAATGGATATATAGGTTTTGGTTTTGGTTTTAGCTCTTTGTTGCTATAGTCCACACCATTATTGAGATGATAGATTATACTAAGTAGTAGTGTAGAGTCTCTCTCTAGTACCCCTTTTACCTCTGGTTGGTCAGATAACTTTGCTGGGTCGCCAGTGAGTGCTAATATAGTTCTGATATCAAAATCATTTGCTCCAAGTAGTGTAGATTGTAGAGATAGTTTATTTTTATCTCTCATACTCATAGTAGCGATTACAGGCTTTTTGAAACTCTGTTGAACCTGAATAGCTGACATCATTGTACACATCTTTAGTTTGGCTAATGGATTGTCTGTAACTGAAAATCCTGCTACCTTTTTATCTAATCCTAACTCTTTGATATCTTCTATAATCCCTTTGATAGATGCACCGTGAGGTGGTGTTATCTCTACAGTTATAAAGGGGGTGTTACTGTGGAGTGTTTCGCAAAATTGTTTAAACATAAATATATATAAATCCTATTATTAATTGGATATAATTCTATCTAAAAAAAATTAAAAAGGTATTTTAATTGGAAGATACACTCACATCACTAAGCACTTGGGGTTACTTAGCTTTAGCATTTTTCTCATTTGGTGGTTCACTTGTTGTAGTAGCTGCTGCTGGAGTTTTATCATATATGGGGGAGATGAACCTATTTATGTCTCTAGCTATTGCTATAGTATTTAACTATATAGGAGATATGTTTCTGTTTTATCTAGGTAAATATCACAAAGAGGATATCAAACCATATTTCCAAAAACACAAAAGAAAAATAGCACTCTCTACTCTCATTATGCGAAAATATGGTGTATGGGCTATATTTATACAAAAGTTTTTATATGGTATCAAGACTCTAGTACCTATATCAATGGCACTCTCTCGATATGATTTTAAAAAGTTTGGCTTTTATAATATCTTTGCCTCTATATTTTTCGTAACTACTATTATGCTAATATCATACTATGCAGGTGGTACGATTAAAGCTCTATATGACTCATTTAAAGAGTATCCATGGGTTCCTTTTGTAGTGCTATTTGGTATCATTGGTGCTATATGGTACACTATGGAACATCTAACCAAGAGGAGATAAAAGATGAAATACCCTACAATTTTTCTACTAAGACATGGTCAAACTATATGGAACCAAGAGGGTCGTTTCCAAGGTAGATTAAACTCTCCTTTAACTCAAAAGGGAGAGCTTCAAGCTAAGGAAAATGCTCTAAAACTCAAAAAATATATAGATGATTTCAAAGATATCAAACTATTTGTCTCTCCGTTAGGCAGAGCTAGAGATACAGCTCTGATAATATGTGATGAGTTAGGAGTTGATAAAAAAGAGATTATATTTGATGATAGAGTAATAGAGTTTAACTATGGAGTTTTTGAGGGTAAAAAGAGAGATGATATACTAGAAACAGAAGAGTTCAAGGCTAGAGAAGCCAATAAATGGCTCTATCAGATAAAAGATGGTGAGTCTTATGAGCTAGTAGAAAAGAGAGTCAAAGAGTTTTTAGATGATATAAAAGATGAAAAAGAGATAATAGTAGTAGCTCATGAGATGGTAAATAGAGTGATTAGAAAATTATATTGTAACTACACTACAGAGGAAACCTTGAAATTAAAACAGCCAAATAATGTAATTTTGTCTCTTAAGAATGAAGAGGAAAAAATACTCACCTAATACCATAAAATAGTAAACTTAAGCTATTTTAATAAATTTTTAATAAAGATTTCGGTATAATCCACCTCAAAAATCGTGCTAAAATAACCACCAACTATAATTTTAACAAGGAGTCTATATTGGCTGCCAAAGATATTAATAAAAGATTAGAAGAGATTTTTGCTTCATGTAAAAAATCTGATATTCTAACCTTTGAAGACCTCGCAAAAGAGTTTGACAAACAACCAACACTTGTACAATCAAGAAAAATTTTAAAACTATCCAAAAAGTATAAAATAAATATCGTATCATCCTCTGAGTACGCAAAACATCTCTTTGAAAAAGAGAAAAAGAGAATTGCATTAGCTAGGAAAAATGCAATGCAAGACAATGAAGAGGAGTTTGACTTTCTAAAAGAGAAAGAGCTTCTGGAGTGGAGCCGTTCTGATAGTCCTGTTAGAATGTACCTAAGAGAGATGGGTAAAATCCCTCTACTGACAAAAGATGAAGAGGTACATCTAAGCCGTGAGATAGAAGCAGGAGAGGATATTATCCTAGATGCTATCTGTTCTGTTCCATATCTGATTGATTATATATTAAACTACAAAGAGCCGCTACTCAATCGTGAGAGAAGAGTAAAAGAGCTTTTCAAAAGTTTTGAAGATGAAAAAGAAGAAGATGTAGAAGATACAGAAATTATCGAAAATGAAGAGATTGATGAAAACGAAGAGAGTAGTGAAAAACCTAAAAAACCTGTAAAAAAAGTTGACAAAAGAGTAAAACAGGTAGTCGATAGCTTCAAAGCTCTAGCAAAAGCAAAAAAAGAGTGGTTAAAAAGTCGTGAAGAGTTAGAGAAACTAATAGAATCAGGAGAAGCAGACGAAGAGAAGATAATGCACGAAAATATGAAAGTTGCATTTAAAAAACAGCTTCTAAAACTAGCTCTAATCGATTTAGGACCTACATCGAAACTAATCAACGAACTAGTAAAAGCGATGGAGACTGCTCTAAAGAGTGATGATGGATTTGAGAGAGAGTTAAAAAGATTGGAGTATAAACTTCCTCTATTCAATGAGACTCTACGAGCAAACCACCAAAAGATACTAGATAATATCCTAGATATGGATAAAGATGATATAACAGATGCTGTGCCAGAGACCACTATGGTTAGTACATATGTAGAGATAAAAAAGCTATTTGAAACTAGAGAGGCTAGTAAAGATAGCTTTGACCTTGACCCTGATAAATTGGCTGAGATTTTAGGACAAATCAGGAGAGGTAAAGCCAAAAGTGAAAAAGCCAAAACCAGAATGGCAAAATCTAACCTAAGACTTGTTGTATCTATTGCAAAGAGATATACTAACCGTGGATTGCCATTTCTCGACCTTATCCAAGAGGGTAATATAGGATTGATGAAAGCAGTTGATAAATTTGAGTACCAAAAAGGGTACAAATTCTCAACATATGCCACATGGTGGATTAGACAAGCTATCAGCAGAGCTATAGCAGACCAAGCTAGAACGATTAGAATACCTATTCATATGATTGAGACTATCAACAGAATAAACAAAATCATCCGTAAAAATCTCCAAGAGTCAGGAAAAGAGCCTGATTTGGATACTATCGCAAAAGAGGTTGGATTATCTGTTGACAAAGTCAAAAATGTTATCAAAATTACAAAAGAGCCTGTAAGCCTAGAGACTCCTGTTGGAGATGAGGATGATGGTAGATTTGGTGACTTTATCGAAGATAAATCAACAGTAAGCCCATCTGATGCTGTACTCAAAGATGACCTAAACAATCAAATCGATGAAGTACTAGACCAGCTAAATGAGAGAGAAAAAGCTGTAATTAGAATGCGTTTTGGACTACTAGAAGATGAGAGTGACCGAACACTAGAAGAGATAGGCAAAGAGCTAAATGTAACTAGAGAGAGAGTCAGACAGATAGAGTCATCTGCGATTAAAAAACTAAAACACCCAAGAGTAGGAAGAAAACTCAAAAACTATATAGAGGGATAAACTCCCCCTCAACCTCTACAAAATATATAAAAAAACAAGGAAATATAAGTGTTAAGCACAGTAAATATAGTACAAAGATATGGCAAAAGAGTACTTTTTGATAAAATCAATATAACCCTAGATGCAGGAAAGAGATATGGTCTCATAGGAGCCAATGGAGCAGGAAAATCAACATTTCTAAAGATACTATCAGGTGAGATAGAACCAACAGATGGAGAGGTTCATATCCAACCAGGTCTAAAGCTTGGGGTTTTGGGTCAGAACCAATATGCTTTTGAGGATTTTACACTCAAAGATGCAGTTTTATATGGTAACAAAAAACTATTTGATGCCCAAAAAGAGAAAGAGAAGCTCTATATGGAGGGCGATTTTGAAGATGATGCCGTCAATGCTAGATTGGGTGAGCTTGAGATGATATGTGCAGATGAGGACCCAACTTATGAGTCAGAAGTCAAAATAGAAAAACTACTAGAGGCTTTGGGGTTTCCATCTTCACAACATAATGATTTGATGAGTTCACTAACTGGTGGAGATAAGTTTAAAATTCTACTTGCACAAGTACTATTTCTAAAACCAGACATACTATTACTAGATGAGCCTACCAACAACTTGGATATTGAGACTATAGCATGGCTAGAGCATGAACTAAAGAGACATGAGGGAACTATGGTTGTAATCTCTCATGATAGACACTTCCTAAACAATGTAGTAACCCATATCCTAGACCTTGATTTTCAAAATATTAGAGAGTTTACAGGAAACTATGATGATTGGTATATAGCTGCAAACCTATTAGCAAAACAGGCACAAACTAGTCATGAAAAGGCTATGAGAGAAAAAGAAGAGCTAGAGAAATTTATCGCTAGATTTTCAGCCAACGCTTCAAAAGCAAAACAGGCTACAAGCCGTCAGAAACAGTTAGAGAAACTAAATGTAGAAGAGGTAAAACTCTCTTCTAGAAGAGACCCATCTATTATGTTCAAACCTCATAGAGATATAGGAAATGAGATATTAGAGGTCTCAAATCTAGCAAAATCATATGATAATGAGAAAGTTTTTGAGGATATATCATTCAAAGTAGAAAAAGGTGACAAAATAGCACTAATAGGTGGAAATGGTGTAGGAAAATCCACCCTACTCAATATCCTAATGGGTCAACTAAAAGCAGATAGTGGAAAATATAATTGGGGTCAAACTATCACCACTACATATTTTCCTCAAAACACAACCGATATAGTAACAGGTAGTGAGACTCTATATGAGTGGATACAAGGACACGACCCAAAATGGCACATAGATGAGATAAGAAAATGCTTAGGTAGGATGCTGTTTTCAGGAGAAGAGCAGAGCAAAGCAGTTGATAGCTGTTCAGGTGGAGAGAAACACCGTATCATGCTTAGTAAAATGATGATGGATAGTGCAAACTTTTTAGTCCTAGATGAGCCAAATAACCACTTAGATTTAGAGGCTATCGTATCACTTGGTGAGGCTCTACACAACTATAAAGGTGGAGTGATTTGTGTATCTCACGATAGGGAACTAATCGATGCTTTTGCCAATCGTATTATCAAAATAAATGATGATGGGACTATTATTGATTTTGAAGGGAATTATGAAGAATTTGTAGCTGAACATGAGTAGATACTTACGAACTTAGAGGTATATATTTAAAATTTATCTTCATAAATATCCTTTTTAT
>JAADFE010000043.1 GCA_013153055.1 Campylobacterota bacterium | reverse complement strand
AGAGAGAGTTGTGATGTATATTTTTATAACAAAAGTTTACAAGTTGGTATAAATGATATGTCAAAATATCTAAATGAGTTTGGATTGGGTGTAAAAACAGGAATAGATTTACCAAGAGAACGCTCAGGTGTAATTCCAAATAAAAACTGGAAAATGAAAACATATAAACAGCCATGGTATTTAGGAGAGACCATCATTGCATCTATTGGTCAAGGTTATGACCTTGTAACACCTATGCAGTTGGCTAGATATACAGCATTTTTGGCTACAAAAAAACTACCAACTCCACACCTAGCACATAAAGTAGCAGGAGAGGTTATAAAACCAGAATACAAAAAAATAGAGGTAAATGATTACTATTTGGATACTATTAGAAAAGGTATGTATGATGTATGTAATACACGAAGAGGGACAGCTCATAGAACAATGTCTCATTTACCTATATTAGTAGCTGGTAAAACAGGTACATCTCAAGTTGTATCCATTCCTCAAAGTGAAAAAAGAAGAATGAAAGAATCTCAAATGGAATATTATAGCCGTTCTCATGCGTGGTTTACATCCTATGCCCCATACAACAATCCCAAGTTTGTAGTATCTGTACTAGTAGAACATGGTGGGCATGGAGGAAGTACCTCTGGACCAATAGCCGCAGAGATTTATAGATGGTTATATAAAGAAGGTTACTTCAACAATAATAAAACAACTAAAACTAAACACCATAAATAGAACTATCAATACTATACTTTGAATTTCTACTCTTTTCGTTTAGTTCGATAAGAAAAATCCAAAGTGGAATTTTCAACTTTTTGAACACGGTTTTCTAAAATAGAGTGATAAGTAGATAGAGCAATAAAAGCAACTCCAATAGTTCCAACTACTATCTCATCAATATGAACAAAAATCTCAATCAACATAATAATAGCCAACATCAAAATAGCATAATGAGCTCCATGTTCTAAATATCTATATTCACTTAGAGTCTTTTTTTCCAACATATAGAGTGTTAGACTTCTTACAAACATAGCACCAACTCCTAAACCTATCATAATAACAAATATATTATTACTCAAAGCAAAAGCACCAATTACCCCATCAAAACTAAATGAAGCATCCAAAATTTCTAAATATAACAACCCCATTAATCCATTTCTAACACCATTTAGACTAAATATCTCATCTAGTGAACTAATAAGTGCATATAGCAGTATTCCACTAAAATATGCTAATGCTATATCATACTCTTTTGTCAAAAATATCAAAGCAATTCCAACAAATAGTGAAATAATCATCTCAATACTTGATAGTTTACCCATTTTCTTTAGGGTTTTACTCCCTTCAATAATCTTTATCCACATCTCCTCTCTATCATGTTCAAATATAAAGTTTAAAAATACCATTAGCAAAAAAGCTCCACCAAAAGCATATATAAGCTTCTCTACTGAACTTAATACTATCTCATAAGCATCAGGAAAATCAATAGCCAAAAATAGAGTATCCATAACACTTAATCCACTCGCTATAGATACAATTAAAATTGGAAAGAAAAAACGCATTCCAAAAACAGCAATAGGCATACCAAAGGTTATAAACCTATCTTGCCATTTTTTATCCATATCTTCTAAAATTTTAGCATTAACCACTGCATTATCAAATGATAAAGAGACCTCTAATAGTGCAAGTAAAATAACTATATAAAGAGCCTCCAATCCACCTATTAATAAAGCCAATACTAAACCAAACGCTGTTACCATAAATGAGCTTTTAAAATATCTCATCTTTGTTTCTCCTTTTTATTTTTGATATTTGGAACTTTAAAACAATGCAAAAAGTTTATCAATAGAACTTTTCAAAACTTTCTAAAACTTTTACAACTATTGAGCAAAAAGCGAAATTATGGGCTTTTTATAATTGGATAAACATATTAATAATTAACTTTTATAATGTATAATTGTATAAATAACTTTTGGAACTTTTGACTGGGGAGAAATATGAAGATTTTTACAAAAAAACTGCAATTAATTTATAACAAACTTTTTGAAAACGATTTAGATAAATTTACAAAAGCCTTTATAGATGATAATAAATTCAATATAGATAAGTTTGATACTAACAATAAACAAAAAGCCTATGAACAGTTTTTTTTCAATAGAAAAATAGTATTGCGTCGTTGGCTTAGAGATGGTATAAAGTGTACAAATGATTTTCAAAAGAGTTTTAACTATTATAAAATCTCAAAATATATGTATAAAGGAGAGCCTCTATTTAAGTTAGATGATTTTAAAAATTCATCTAACCTTTTGGAGTTTGAAAAGAGAATAGATGATTATCTAATAGAGAAAAAAAGAGTACATAGTCCAATTGACTATAGATATATCTATCTATATAGTGATAATAAAAAAGATATATACTATTATGAGATAGTTGAATGGAAAAAAGGAGTTGGGCTTGATATGAAGATAGAGCTATCTCTAAATCAAGAGAGCATAAAAGGGAGTGTATCTCTTTTAGATAATGGGGAGTTGTTTATCACTATCAATTTAACTCAAACTAAACAGTATCTACTATTTCATGATAGTAATGATAACTATACAAACTATACAGTTGGAATATGTATGGGATTTAGCCCAAAAGACAATAAAGTCCCAAGAGCAAAAAAGGTTATACTATCCAAAGAGATATTAGATACTAAAAGATTGGACTTACATTTTATCCTAAATAGTATAGAGATTTTACCTGCTATAGAGAATAGAGTTAATAAAAATATAGATGAATTAGACCATAATTTACTTATTAAATATACTCAAAGATTAAAGAGATACTATCTATTTTTTCAAGAACTTATCAAAAACAGATTTAATAAAAGTTTCTACTATCGTTTAGCATTAAAAGAGTTTAACTCATTTAAAAACCTTTTTGAAAAAGTAATAAAAGGTAATAGCTATTTTGTCTATAACTATCAAAGAGCTTTTTATGAGATGATAAAAACTTTGGAAAATATCAAAAACATCCCCTTATATGTAGTCCAAGAGCTAACCCCAAACCACTATTTGGTTCAATCAGGTTATCAAGAGATGAAAATTCAAAATAGACTATATAATCTAAAAGATTATGGTATAGATATAAATCTAATAGTAGTAATAGAGTCTCATATAGATAAAGAGGTAGAGTTAGCTATCAAAATTATGATAGAAAAAGGGATAAATGTCAAAATAGTAGAAAAAGCAAAAATCATACACCAAGTAAATAGTATAGATTTTGCTTTTATAAATAGAGGAGATAAAAACGACTTTGTATTAGCCGACCCTCTTAGAGATAGCAAAGATGTATATAAAATCTTTACTAATAAAGTTGAAATGGAGGAGTATTTTAGTGATTATTATAAAATTTTGAATAGGAGTTATGATTTTAAGTAGACTTATTGCAAAACTCTTCGGAATCGGAGACTTTAATCCCGAAAAAAGCGAGGCTCTTGTACTTTGCACTCTCTTTGAGAAAGCAGTCGGTTCCTAATTTTACAAGAAGTCTAGTAATGACCAGTTTAACATAGAAAGATGATAAACTAGTCTCGACCCTAAAATAAATAAACTATACAAATAACATCGCACCCAATAGTAGTACTATAAGTGTTATTAGATATCCATACTTTGGATTTCTACTCTTTAGTGCTTTATAAAAAGACCAAAAAAGTACACCAATAAGTAGCAATGCCACTACTAACCAGATTAGTGGTGGAAACTCTGGCTGTTTATCTGCAGATAAATTGTTTGCAAATAGAAATAGATTACTTAAAAGTGAAACTATAAAAAATCTTCTCATTTTTCCATCTCCTCTTTTGATAGTTTATCTACCATCTTGATACTCTCTAGTGCATTTTGGAGTATCTTTTTGCTTGAGGTTAGAGGTTTCATTCTCAGATTTGTCTGCTTTTTATCCAGACTCTCATCCATCAAAACCTCCATAACCTCTTTTTCTAGCTCTTTGTATATCTCTTGGAGTTTGGACTCTATAAACTCTATATTCACTACTTTGCCTTTGGTCTAAAAATCTTGATAACCTCTTCATTGGCTTCCATATATGCTCCACCTATTAGGTCGATACAGTATGGCACTGCAGGGAAAACAGCATCCAGACACTCTCTAATAGACTTTGGCTTACCTGGTAGATTTATGATTAGAGATTTTTGACAAATACCTGCTGTCTGTCTTGATAGAATTGCTGTTGGTACATACTGCAAACTTACAGCTCTCATCTGCTCTCCAAATCCAGGTAGTAACTTTTGACATACTGCTTCAGTTGCCTCTGTAGTTACATCTCTAGGAGCTGGTCCGGTACCACCTGTTGTTACTATCAAGTCACACCCAATATTTGCCAACTCCAAAAGGGTCTCTTCTATAAGTTTTTGCTCATCAGGGATACATCTATACTCATACTCACACTCATTGAGTAGATACTCCCTCATTGTATCCATAATAGCAACTCCAGATATATCCTCATATATTCCACTACTAGCTCTATCACTTGTGGTTACTACACCTATTTTTATCTTATCCATCTATATCGCCTCTACCTTCAAAATCTCTCTAAGGTCTTTTGTATCAACTATATGAGTTGCACTCTCTTTTAGTATAGGTTTGGCACAAAAGGCTACTCTAGTATCAGCATACTCAAACATACTCAAATCATTTGCACCATCTCCAACTACTAATGTATCCTCTTTAGTAATTCCAAGCAGATTTTGAAGTCTATTGAGCATATCACCTTTGGAAAAACCAAACATCATATCTCCACCAACTTTACCAGTTAAGATGCCATCTTTTTCATGCAATATATTTGAAAAATCAGCATCAATTCCAAGTCTCTTACAAGCAGGAGTTGTAGCAGTTCTAAATCCACCAGAAAAGCATATAACTTTATATCCCCTACTCTTTAGACCCTCTACTACCTCTTTGGCACCATTCATCATAGGAAGATTTTGACAAATCTCCTCCACAACAGACTTCTCTAATCCTTCTAAAAGAGCTACCCTAGTACTCAGTGAGTCAAAAAAATCCAACTCTCCAGCCATTGCCCTTTCGGTTATAGAGGCAACTTTCTCTTCAAGTCCTAATGGCTTTGCCAAAAAATCTATAGTCTCACCATCCATCAATGTTGAGTCAAAATCAAATACAGCCAATTTCATATATTACCTTTTTTTATCAAATTTTGATGAGATTATAGCCAATTAATAGTTATTTTTCTTTACTCTATATTCTTACTTCTAGGGAACTTTGCGATATAATCGCGAAAATTTTTTAATATACATATATATTATGTAACATTAGATAGAGGAATAATCGTGAGAACACACTATTGTGCAGATGTAAATGAGACACTTATAGGTCAAGAGGTAACGGTAGCTGGTTGGGTATCTAGCCGAAGAGACCATGGGGGTCTAATTTTTATAGATTTAAGAGACAAAGACGAGGTAGTTCAACTTGTTTGTGACCCAGCTGATAGCGTTGAGGCTCACAAAATAGCAGAAGATGTTAGAGACCAATTTGTACTAATTGCCAGAGGAAAAGTAAGAGCTAGAGGTGAAGGGCTAGAGAACCTAAAACTTAAAACAGGTAAGATTGAGATAGTAGTTGATGATTTGACTATAGAAAACAAATCTCTACCTATGCCATTTGACCTTGGAGATGACAAGGTAAATGAGGAGATAAAACTAAAGCATAGATATTTAGAGCTTAGAACCCAAAAATCTTATGATATTTTTAAACTCCGTTCAAAAGCAACTATTGCTACTAGAAATGCTCTTGATGAGCTTGGATTTTTAGAGGTAGAGACTCCTATTTTGACAAAGTCAACACCAGAAGGAGCTAGAGATTATCTAGTTCCAAGTAGAGTTCATGGTGGTGAATTTTATGCCCTACCTCAATCTCCACAACTATTCAAGCAACTTTTGATGGTTGGTGGATTTGATAGATATTTTCAAATTGCAAAATGTTTTAGAGATGAGGACCTAAGAGCCGATAGACAACCAGAGTTTACTCAAATAGATATAGAGATGAGTTTTTGTAACCAAGAGGATGTAATAGAGGTTGCAGAGAAACTTATGCACTCAATCTTCACACAGTGTGGTTTTGATATTCCTACAAAATTCAATCGCATGAGCTACAATGAAGCTATGGAAAAGTATGGAAGTGATAAACCAGATATGCGTTATGATTTGGCTATGGTTGATGTTATTGATATCTTTGCTAGATGTGACAATGAGATATTTTCAAATATCGCAAAAGATACTAAAAAGAACAGAATAAAAGCTCTCAAAGTTCCAAATGGAGACAATATCTTCTCAAAAAGAGAGATGAAAAGATTTGAAGAGTTTGTTAGAAAATTTGGTGCATCTGGTCTTGGATATTTCCAAATGAAAGAGGATGGACTAAAAGGACCTCTAACTAAATTCTTTACTCCAGAAGATATAAAAGCTATCATAGAGAGATGTGAGCTAAAAGTTGGAGATGCTGTATTCTTTGGTGCTGGTAATAAAAAGCTAGTACTTGATTATATGGGTAGATTTAGAATTCATCTAGCACAGCTTATGGGAATAATTCCAGAAGATAAGTTTGAATTTTTATGGGTTACAGATTTTCCTATGTTTGAAGAGGAAGATGGCAGAGTCAAAGCACTTCACCACCCATTTACAATGCCAAAAACAGATGAAAATGGCAAAATCTCTTTTGATGATATAGAGGAGATAGAGTCAATCGCTTATGATTTAGTTCTCAATGGAACTGAACTAGGTGGTGGTTCTATCCGTATCCACAAAGAGGATATCCAAGCAGAGGTATTTAAACTTTTAGGTATCTCTGATGAAGAGGCAGAGGCTAAATTTGGCTTCTTGTTAAATGCTCTAAAGTTTGGAGCACCTCCACACGGTGGGATTGCATTTGGTTTAGATAGATTGGTTATGCTCATGACTGGTGCTAGTAGTATCCGTGAGGTTATAGCATTCCCAAAAACACAAAAAGCACAATGTCTATTAACTGACGCTCCAAGTCCTGTTGATAGCGAACAACTAAGAGAACTAAGTATTAGAGTTAGAAAACAGTTAGCAGAATAAAGGAAAAAATATGTCAAAAAAATTATTTTTAATCATTGGGGCCCCAGGTTCAGGGAAAACAACAGATGCTAGTTTGATAGCACAAAAACATAGCGACAAAATAGTACACTACTCAACAGGAGATATGCTAAGAGCTGAGGTTAGTAGTGGTAGTGAACTAGGTCAAACAATAGAGAGCTATATCTCAAGAGGTGCTTTGGTACCACTAGATATTATAGTAGATACTATTGTATCAGCTATTGATAATGCACCTGTAGATGTAGTACTCATAGATGGATATCCTAGAAGTGTAGAGCAGATGGAAGCACTAGATGAGCTACTAAAAGAGAAAGATGATATAGAACTAGTATCAGTTATAGAAGTTAGAGTAAGCGAACAAGTAGCCAAAGAGAGAATATTAGGTCGTGCAGCTGAAGCAAAAGAGGGTGAAGCACGAAGTGATGATAGTGTAGAGGTTTTCTATGATAGAATGAAAGTATATACCGACCCACTAGCAGATATTCAAAAATTCTATACAGACAAAAACTTACTACATGTAATCGACGGTGAAAGAACTCTTGAGGTTATTGTTGAGGATATGGATAATTTTATTCAGAGTAATATTTAATCTAATCTTAAATGCTATCAACTAACATGGTAGCATTAATCCCGTCAGCTGATATATCTTTCTGTTTTAAATCATATCGAAGATTGCTACCATAGATTTTACTACCATTTAAATCCATCTCAAAACCATCTTTTGTATAGGCTACTTTCTCTTTCATATTATAAATAAGAGAATCTGTTTTAAACTCCATCTCATTGTCCTTTTTGAGAGTAATATTATTCTCTATAGAGACTATATTTTTTTTGTAAACAGCTTTTTTGGCTATGATATGATAGATTTTTTGGTGAGTTATATCTATATTCTCTGCCTCTAATGACTCTTT
The DNA here is from genome assembly GCA_013153055.1 of Campylobacterota bacterium. Taxonomy (GTDB): domain Bacteria; phylum Campylobacterota; class Campylobacteria; order Campylobacterales; family Sulfurovaceae; genus UBA1140. The sequence goes on along the minus strand of JAADFE010000043.1, from coordinate 29,437 downwards.
GTATTTTACAGCCTCTGTAGCTTTTAGTTCGTTTTCTATACCATTTTCATTTATCTCAATTAAAGAAAAATCTCTAAATAGAGCCTCTTTTGAAGAGTTTGCCTCTTTAGCATCTATACTATTTGGCTTCTCTATAAATATAAAAAATGACAAAATTCCCAAAGAAATCAATAAAATATACTCTACTCTTAATACCATAATCTCAAATAGCTCTCTTCCAAGCCCTCTAAAATAATTAGCTGTTCTATCATCTCTCTTACTGCACCATCCCCACCATTGCTAGAGAGAACCTCGTCTGCAATATTTTTAACATAAACAGAAGCATTGGCTGGAACAAATGCTATTTTTGATGATTTTAACATACTATAGTCATTCAAATCATCTCCAATAGATGCCACATTTGCCATACTAAGTCCTAGCTCATCTAAAATATTTTGTAAAACCTCTTTTTTGTTTTTGATACCCTGATAAAAATGCTCTATCCCTAACTCTTTTGCTCTTCTTTCTACTATTTTGGACTCTCTACCTGTAATGATAGCTACCTTTTTGCCAAGTCTAATCCATGATGAGATTGCCAAACCATCTTTGACACAAAAAGATTTTATCTCATCACCATTTTGAGTATATGTTATCTCTCCACTAGTTAGTGTTCCATCCACATCTAAAACTATCAACTCTATACTCATAGAACCCCTTTTGTACTTGGTATTCCTGCATTTTCATTTACTCTCAAAGCTCTTCTAAGTGCTACAGCTAAAGCTTTAAAAGATGCCTCTACTATATGGTGTCTATTTTTACCACGATTGAAAATAAGATGAACACTTAGATGTGCATTAAAAGTAAATGCTCTAAAAAACTCCTCTACTAGTTCAACATCAAATGAGCCAATCTTGCCATCTATTGGCATATCAAATACTAAAAAAGGACGATTGGATATATCCAAATCACAACTAACTGAAGCCTCATCCATTACAACTGTAGCATTACCATATCTCTCTATAGAACCAACTGGATATACAGCTTTGGCAAATGCTTGACCTAATACTATACCAATATCCTCAACTGAGTGGTGGTCATCTATATGTGTATCGCCTTTGCAATCTACAGTTATATTCATATATGAGTGTTTTGAGAGTGCCTCTAGCATATGGTCTAAAAAGCCTACTCCTGTATTGATATTTGACTCCCCTTTTCCATAAAGCTCAAGTTTTACAGAAATCTGAGTCTCTCTTGTCTCTCTTGATATCTCTATCATCTGTTTTCCTATCTAAAAATTATTGCTTAGCATACACTTTTATAGCTAGATTTTTTCTGAAAATAGTATATTTTTGGATAATTTTATAAACTCCACAATAACCACACTATAGCTACACGACCCATTCACTTTTATACTATATAATTCTCTTGTCACCCCCAATAGAGGAGTATCATTTGATAAAGAATTTAATATATTTTATAATAATATCACTATCTAATGCTTATGATATAAATTTATTTACTATAAAAAGCACCAACGATACCTTACTCAATCAAGAGAGTAATCAAACAACTATCAATCAACTTGATATGAGTATGGGGGATGCAACAATAGGTAAAAATATATTTACTAATAAAATTAGATTTTATTGTGGTATATCCAATGACGAGTTTGCTCCAATTCATACACAAGATGAGTGGGAAGCTATAGAACAAGCAGGTAAATTCAAAGAAGAGATTTTCAAGATTTGCCCTAAATTAAAAGAGATTTATAAGGATAGTTGGAGTGCCAACTTATATCAATTTGTTTATGAATATGCTAGTGATAGTGATAATATACCACTAGATTGATGTTCATTCAGGTGGATTTTTTTCTCTCCTCCTTAATCCATCTGAGTGAGTATCTAATAGTAAATAATATTCTCCTAATTTTTAATTATGCACAAATTAGATACTCTTTTATGTCAATTTGACATATTTATACTATTTCCCACCAAAATTATATTATCATTACAGAAAAAAGAGTTATCAATGGCAAAGAAAAAGACCCTATTTGAGTGTCAAGCATGTGGATTTCAATCTCCTAGATGGTTAGGTAAATGTACAGGATGTGGAGAGTGGGATACAATGGTTGAACTTACAGCCGAACAGATAAAATTTGTAGAAGAGACCAAGGGGCTGAGCAAAACCACCTCAAATCCAAAAGCAACACCTATAACAGAAATAGAGCAAGAGAATATCAAAAGATTTAGTTCAGGTAGCAAAGAGTTAGATTTGGTTCTAGGTGGAGGAGTGGTACCTGGTTCACTTACACTCATTGGTGGAAGCCCTGGTATCGGTAAATCCACCCTTTTGCTCAAAATAGCAGGTAATCTAGCAAAACAAAACACCAATGTACTATATGTATCAGGAGAGGAATCAGCAGGACAGATAAAACTCCGTGCCAATCGATTGGATGCTAACTATCCTGAACTTTTTTTACTCCCAGAGATAAATATGCAGACTATTCTCCAAGAGATAAATAGTAAAAACTATGGATTTATAGTGATAGACTCTATTCAGACTCTATACTCAGAGGATACCCCATCAGCCCCTGGTTCTGTAACACAAGTTAGAACCATAACCTTTGAGCTAATGAGAGTAGCAAAAAGCCTTGATATAGCTATATTTATCATAGGTCACATCACAAAAGATGGCTCTATAGCAGGTCCTAGAGTACTAGAGCATATGGTTGATACTGTTTTATATTTTGAAGGTGATGTTAACTCTGAGCTTAGACTCCTCAGAGGATTTAAAAACCGTTTTGGAAGTACCAACGAGGTTGGAATATTTGAGATGAGTAAAAAAGGGCTACTAGATGCAAAAAGTATGGCTGGAAAATTTTTTAACAAAACTAAACTAGCCTCAGGTTCAGCCCTAACTGTAATGATGGAGGGGAGCAGACCAATTATTATAGAGATACAAGCACTAGTGGCTGAGGCTTATGGACATCCAAAAAGAAGCTCAACAGGATTTGATAACAATAGACTAAATATGCTACTAGCCCTACTAGAAAAAAAGCTAGATTTACCACTAGGAACATATGATGTATTTGTCAATATATCAGGAGGGATTAAAGTAAATGAACCAGCTGTTGATTTAGCCATTATAGCCTCTATACTTAGTTCATATAGAGATAGAGAGCTAAGTAGTGAGACTATATTTTTAGGTGAAGTTAGCCTCACAGGAGAGATTAGAGAGGTCTCATCACTATCTCAAAGGCTAAAAGAGATAGCCACTCAAGGATTTAGCAAAGCTGTTATCCCCAATAAACCTTTAGAGGAGACCCCTATTAAATGCTATATAGCAAATGAGGTCTCAAAAGTTGTTGAGTGGATGTAATACTTTTTGGAAATGGAGACTTCAGTCCCGAAAAAAACGAGGCTGAAACTATATTTCAAATTACTCAAATGGATTTAATAATCTATCTGTAAAAGATGAAAAATCTTTGATATTTCTAGTAACAATATCAAGTCCAAATATCTGTGCTGTTGCCAAAATAAAATTATCAGCCATTTTTATTTTCTTAATTTTTCTGTTTTCAAGAGCCTTATTTATAATATTTCTTGAAACAGATAAAACCTCAAATCCATCTAAAAAATCTCTAACTATTTGCTCTTCTTCTTTTGAAAAATTATAATTTAGAACTTCATAATAGGTAATCAAAGAGATAGCTGATATGACTTTGTGCTTTTCTACAAAGTTATAAATATCTTTATCTCCATTGAGATAATAGATAATAATATTAGAATCCAAAAGATACTTCATCTCTCAAAATCTTTATAAACATCTCTATCACTATCTTCTCGTATCTCTCTTTGCCAATTTACAGGGTCTTTGATTTTTCCATTTAATATACCAAACGCTTTTGATGAGGATAAATTAGATGGAGTTGATACAGTTTTAGTTGGATATTGAATATCTATTAAATTTTTAGGCAGATTTTGCAAGAAAAACATAATGTGTTCATAGATAGTTGGATTTACATTTATAGTTATCTGTTGCATCTGTTTTATCCTTTTTTTGATGTATTATAACATGATAACAATTTTTTTTCTAGTTCTTATATTAAATCATCAAAGACTTCAGTCCCGAAAAAAACGAGGCTGAAGCCATCGTTTCCTAGACTATTTTTTACTCCTTTTTACCTTTATCATATAAAAATCTGTACTTCTTTTAAAACTATCACTCTCCCCTACTATAATGATAGCCCCGTCACTTGTACGACTAATTCCATGGGCTATATCATCGTCACTACCACCATATATCTTTTGCCATACGGTCTCATATGGCTCTTTTGGTTTTGATTTTGGTTTGGTTTTATTATTATCTTAGGTATTCGCAAAAAGCATGGAGCTTAGTATAATAGAGCTTATAACTATTTTTGTATAAATTGGTCTCAAAATCAATCCTTTTTTGCTCTATTATACTGTATATAATTTATTTTTTAGATGTTTTTTATAATTTTTAGTTATATTTTAAGTAAAGTTTTTCTTTTTAAACACTATATCAAATTATAACCTATCTTTTAATCTATCTATTCTCTCATTTGATTTCTCTATTTCAGAGATATCTATCTCTCCTGTTTGGATTAGATATTTGATAGTATCAACTATTTTTTTAGTACTAACCATACTATTTACAGATAGTTGATTTCCAAATAGCAAAATGTCATCTCCTGCATTGATTGCTAATTTTAGAGTATTTTTTAGACCATATTTTTTAGATATCGCACCCATTTGCAAATCATCTGTAATTACAACTCCATCAAAACCTATCTGATTACGCAAAAGTCCATTGATGGTTTTGGATGATAGTGTTGCTGGATATTTTGTATCTAACTTTTTATTGAATACATGAGCTACCATTACAGTATCGATTTTGCCTTGTTGATTGAGCACTCTATATGGCTCTAGCTCCTTTTTTTGCCATAATCTAGTAACATCTACGAAACCTTTGTGAGTATCCCCTAGAGATGAGCCATGACCGGGAAAATGCTTTACAGATGTAAGTACACCATTTTGGTTCATTGCATCTATAAAGATATTGCTATATTTAATAACATCTGCTGGATTTGAGCCAAAAGAACGACCTAATTTATATATTACTCTATTTTTTTTATTGATAGCCAAATCAACAACTGGTGCTAGATTATAGTTAATACCTACAGAGCTAAGCTCTTCAGCCATCTTTTGATATAAATTTGCCACTTTGCTATCTGCCATATATCTCACAGATTTAGCTTTTGGAAACTTACCATAAAATCCATATTTACTTTTGAGTCTCTGTACTCTTCCACCCTCTTGGTCAACAGCAATAAGCAATTTACCATCTCGACTACAACTCTGTAACTGTTTTGTAAGTCTTGCTAATTGATTTTTGGACTCTATATTTTTTGCTTGTTTATGATTTACTGGATTGTAATCAAATAGAATTACACCTCCTAAATTATATTTATATATATCTCTGCATATCTGAGAGTTTTTATCTGCACTAGTTCCCATAAATCCTACCATAAGCATAGTACCTACCTTCTCATCTAATGACTTTTGATAGGTCACACTCTCCTCTTGATGAGTCGGGGTGATTGTATTGCTCTCTTTTGCTGATGCCTGATTAACACTACAACCATTAAACATAAATAGTAGTGCCAATATTATATTTTTTCTATTCATTCTTTATATCTTCTTTCATAACATTAATTAAAAAAATGATTATATCCAAATTATGACTATCTTTATTTAGATTATTCTGTTATAATGCCAAAAATTTCTGCAAGAGTGTATCAAACCTCTTATTTTTAGAGTTTTTCAAAACTCTACACCTAAGCATTTCAAAAAATCACCGTAAGTGTGTAACCGTTTGATATGAGTTGCAAAAATTGGGGTTATAAAACACCATTATATATGCAAGTTGATAATTTACCCTACAAATTTAATTACAAAGAAGTAACCATATGACATTTAAAGAATTTAATTTCAAAGATACCCTAAACCAAGCTATTAGTGATGCTGGTTTTACAGAACCAAGTCCTGTTCAAAAAGAGTCAATCCCTATTATCCTAGCAGGACATGATATGATAGGTCAAGCCCAAACAGGTACAGGTAAAACAGCTGCCTTTGGTCTGCCTATAATCAATATGATGGATGGAGAGAGTGGAGTTGAGACACTAGTAATTGTCCCAACTAGAGAGTTAGCAATGCAAGTTAGCGATGAGCTTTATCGTTTTGGAAAAACAGCAGGGCTAAAGACAGCTACAGTTTATGGTGGAACAGCTTACAATAAACAGATAGAGAGAATAAACCAAGCCAATATTATTGTAGCAACACCAGGAAGATTACAAGATTTACTCAAATCGAAAAAGATAAAACTAAATCCAAAATTTGTAGTCCTAGATGAAGCAGATGAGATGCTTGATATGGGATTTTTGGATGAGATAAAAAATATATTTACATATCTACCAAAAGATAGACAGACTCTAATGTTCTCTGCTACTATGCCAAAACAGATTAAAGCCTTAGCAGAGCAGATTTTAAATAATCCAAAATCTGTAACAATTACAAAAAGTGAAAGAACCAATACAGATATCACTCAAAAGTTCTATGTAGTATCAGAGTATGAGAGAGATGATGCACTACTTAGATTAATCGATTATAAAAATCCTAGCAAATGTATTATCTTTTGTAGAATGAAAAAAGAGGTAGATAGACTATCATCATATATGACATCCCAAGGGTTTAAAGTGGCATCTCTGCATGGAGATATGGAACAGAAACAGAGAGAGCATACAATTAGAGCCTTTAAACAAGGTCTTGTAGAGATATTTATAGCTACAGATGTGGCAGCTAGAGGACTTGATGTCAATGATGTATCTCATGTATTTAACTACCATATACCATTTGATAGTGAGAGCTATGTTCATAGAATTGGTAGAACAGGAAGAGCAGGAAACAAGGGTGAAGCTATCACTCTAGTATCTCCAAATGAACTTAGAACTATCAAGAGAATAGAAAAGGATGTGGGAACAACTATGATTAGTAAAGTCATCCCAACTAGACAAGAGGTTCAAACAAAAAAAGATAGTGATTTATTAGATAAAATTGCTCAAGCCAAGATTACACCATCAGCTGTTGATATGGTAAAGACACTCCAACACGATTTAGATATAGTAACTATTGCTCATCTATTGGCTTCTATTGTTCAACAAGAGATTGATGTCAAAGGCAAGGATACTATTGGTCTAAATCAAGATGAAATAAAAAAACTTATCGAAAGAGCAAAAAACCAAAAGGGTGATGGCAGAAGAAATAGTCGCAATAGAGGCAGAGGTAGAAATAATCGTAGTAGAAGAGATAGCCGAAGAGGTGATAGAAGAGGCAGAAGAGATAATCGCAATAGAGATAGAAACTAATATATAAATTTTTTTCCATTATACACAATAAATACATTATTTATTTGGTATAATGACTGCTTCATAATTAATATTAAACTATAAAAAGGAAAAAATATGAAAAAAATTATATTTATGTTATTATTAACACTACTAACAGCAGTAAACTTACATGCTAATCAACCAAATTTTACACTAAAAACGACAGACAACAAGACTTTACATGTATTAGATATCAAAGAGGGACTACTTTTTCAAGAGTTTAAGGGTAAAACCGTATTCCTAGTAATGTTTGGAAATGTATGTCCTCCATGTAGAGCAGAGATACCTGAACTAATTGAACTTGCAGAAAAATACAAAGATAAATTAGAGATTGTAGCTGTTGAAGTTCAAGGATATAATAGTACTCAATTAGCACAATTCAAACAACAAGAGGGTATTAACTATAATCTAGTCTCAGGAGATGAACATCAAGACTTTGTAGGACATATAGTATTAAGAGCTGGATGGAAAGGTCAAATACCATTTATAGTTGTATTAGATAACAAAGGAGAGGTTCAATTTATCAAACAAGGTGTTGTTCCACAAAAAAAACTTGAAGGACTAATTGAGAGTTTTAATAAATAGTTCTAAATAAAAAAAGGAGGAGAGAGATGAATAAAAACACGCTAATATCAGCTATTTTATTGTCAACGACAATGGTACTAAACACTGGATGTATTCAAAGATTTTTTGTAGATGAGAAACCACCATCTAAAACAATAAAATATGAATCACAAGCAGTAGTACCAAATAGGCAATTAAATAATACTGATATAGAGTGTAGTGAAGATTTGACTACAAAAAAAAGTGATTGTGATAGAGGAACCATATCAAGGGAGGAACTAAAACATAATCCTAAAACAGGAGAACAACATCTATTGCAAAGTATTCGAGGAAAGATTATTCATATTGGGGAGCGTTCAAATGGTTTTACTTTTCCTGAATATAAAAACAAAGTTGTTATCTTAGAAATTTTTGGAAAAGATTGTCCTCACTGCATCAGAGAGATACCAGTTTTACAAAGTATTAGAAAAAGATATAGAGGCAAATTAGAAATTATTGCTATTCAAGCTCAAGATAGAATGAGTAGAAATGAAGCAAGAAACTATATAAATAAACATAGAATTAGATATCCAATAATAGAGGGTGATGACGCTACTAACCTACAATATTTCATTCAAGAAACTTACGGATGGAGAGGGATATTACCATATACTCTAGTTATTAAAGATGGAATTACAGAGTTTTCATATTCAGGAGAGACTGATTATAGTGAACTCAAACATGATATTGATTCTCTATTCAAACAATAAATATTATACTAAATGAATTAATCCATTTTCAATATGGATTAATCCATCTAATTCAGCTTCGTAAACTTTTGTTCCAAACTTACTTATTGCTTCATCAAAAGTTGGTGAAGTTTGACAAAAATAAAAAAATTCATCTTTCTCTATTCCATTATCCTTTGGAATAACTCCATAACTTTTAGCAAATGTCTCAATATTATAGATAGGCTCTGCTAATCCCTGCTCTAATAATTGATTAGTTCCCATACTCTCTCCTATACGATGAACTGGAACAAATATCTTTTTACCCATCTTTAGAGCAAACTCAACTGAACGCATAGAACCACTATTAATATCAGCCTCTGTAACAATCAAAACTTCACCCAATGCTACCACAATCTCGTTTCTAACAACAAAACTCCATGGAGTTGCTTTAAAAGTTGGAGCAAATTGACTGAGGAGTAAACCTTTTTTCTCTATCTCTTCTATCAAAAAACGGTTAACTGATGGATATCTAATATCTAAACTATTTGCCACTACTGCTATTGTATTTTCAGCACCTGCACTACTATGAGCTATAGCATCTACTCCCATAGCTACCCCACTAACAATACAAACTCCTCTATTAGCCAAAGCCTTTGCTATTGAATTTGTAAACCATTTGGTATAGTTTAGAGGTCTTCTAGTTCCTACTATAGAGACTTTTGGTCTATCTAATAGCTTTTTATCTCCTATATAGTATAACTCTTTTGGATATTTTTTCATATCTTCTAATTGAGATATCTGTTCTGTGATTTTTTGCATAACTCATTATACCTTATGGGATAAGAGATTTTGATTATTCTCATCCTGTAATTCATAATATTTTGGAATTCGTTCATATACAGAAGTATATACTTTTAAATTATCAGTCAACATGTTTAACTTCTGTTCTAAAGATTTTTCATACCCCCCCATCTCATCTATTTTTAGATTAAGTTTTTTTATAAAACTATTACATTTATTTAACTTTTCTCTCTCTACTATTTTTTTACTCTTTTGATAAAGTGCAGAGTGTAATAATTTTAATTTATATAAACTAGTTGATATATTTTGAATATGGATATTTACTCTATTTATCTCTTTATTTAGATTATTATATTGCGTTTTTAGTTGAGAACCCAAAATAAGTAACTGCTCTCTTTTTTTATTTTTAAAAATTTCTATCTTGAAATATCTATATAAAAATCTGCTAAGAATACCCTCCTCTAACTTCAAATCATTCAAAATTGATTTAATAGCCTCAAGTAATATAGTATCAACCCTTGTATATTGTCTTACAATCTCTATTTTTGCATTCTTGTCGCTTCTAGCAACAATCAACGATATGGTTTGCCTAAATATATGTTCAGAGTTTTGCAAAATATCATCAACATAAGACTCTATAGCCATACAAAATACCTTTATTAATTATAATATTTGTTAATTATAACTAAATTATGTTAAAAACTGTTTTAAAAATCACACTTCTACAACATTTTATCCCAAAGCAAATAAGCCACCACTGCTACAAGTATTATACCTATAATATTAGCCTTAAATCCAACCTTTGCCATTTGACTTATAGGAATTACCCTCGAACTCATAATAATAGCATTGGGTGGAGTTGCAATTGGTAACATAAAAGCATAACTAGCTGATATAGTAGCCACTATCAATAAAATCATACCAGTCTCAGGCGACATATCTTTTGCTTTTGTAAACTCATAAAATATAGGTATAGCAATAGATGTCAAAGCTGTATTGCTTGTAACTTCTGTAGAAAAAGCCACAACAAAAGCCACCAACAGAAACATCCAAAAGAGAGGCATATCACTAATAAAACTAAGCTTGTGTGCTATCTCAGAGGCTAACCCTGTACTACCAAAAGCTTTAGCGATACTAAATCCAGCCCCAAATAGAAATATAATCTCATAAGGCAAATTTCGAGTATCCTCCCACTCCAAAAACCCAATCTTTGGAATAAACATCAATAACCCAAAACCAAGTAGTATCATCTTCTCATTTAATGAAAATCCCCATAACTGTTTAGCAAAAGTATTTAAAACTAAAACTAAAGCCAAAATCCCCATAATAAAATATAGTCGTTTTTGTTGAGCATCTAATTGAGGAATACTATCTGCCCCTATCCCCTCTACCGATTCATCTTTGACTCCAATTGATAATAACCAAGGGATAATCAATAACATTACACCAACAATAGGTAACATCATATAAACCCATTGACCAAACTCTATAGTCTCTAATCCTTTATCTTCCAAAAAACCCAACAAAATAAGATTAGGTGGTGTTCCAATAGGAGTTAATATCCCACCCACACTAGCCCCATATGCTGTAGCTAGTAAAAAACGAATTTTGAGTTTGAGATTTTCGCTCAAAAACATAGCAATAGGCATCAATAAAAGAGTAATAGTAGTATTAGACAGTATAGAACTAAGCAGAGCTGAAGTTATAGCCAAAGCATAAATAATCCCAGTTGGAGTCTTTGGAAAAAAACTCAATAGTTTTGCAGAAAAGTACTCATGAAGCTTGATTTTCTCTATAGCAATAGCCAACATAAATCCACCCAAAAAGAGAAATATAATAGACTTAGAGTAGTTCGGTACTGTATGATTTAAATCCAAAATCCCAAAACTAGGAAACAAAATTATAGGTAGTAAAGAGACAACTCCAAGAGGCAACCCCTCATTAGTCCAAAGAGTCACCAAAAATGCAACCAATCCGATTAAAATAGCCTGAGGTGCGATAAATATCTTAGATACCAAAAGATAAAGAGCTAAACCAATAGCCACAGCAAAAATTATAGGTCTATAAGCTTCTAAAAAAATATCTAACTTACTATTCATAATATTCTCCACAAATTCACATAATATATTATATCGCAATAGGATTTAAATTTTTTTAAGAATTGAGTAATCATTTTTATATAAAAAAATAATAAAAAATCAATATAATACAATACTCCAAAACTAGGATAAATAGATGAAACTCCTTTTTAATTTTTTAATCTTTACTATTTTAACACTACTTACACAAATAGGAGGAGTGATATTTTTACTCTCTTTGTGGATTAGTAGATTATGTAAAAAAGAGTTTATATTTAAAAGTCTTTTTATATTTTTAGCACTATATCTAGTAGCAACTTTTTTTATAGTTCCTTTTGTAGCACCAATATTTAATAGAATTCCTGTTAGTGATAAATTAGAACCTACAAGTTACCTAACAATCCTTTTAAATAGAAACTATGTTAATCTCAAACTAAATAGAGTTCTAATCAAAACTCAAAAATATCTATCCAATACCAATATTAAAGTCAAATATTTAGATGCCTCTTTTCCCTTTATAGATGGTTTTCCTCTACTTCCTCATCTAAGTCACAATGATGGCAAAAAAATAGATATTAGTTTTATCTATCAAAATAAAAATGAAGTTATCACAAATCAAAAAAAATCTATAAGTGGATATGGTGTATTTGTTCCTATAAAAAAAGGGGAATACAATCAGACAAAATATTGTAAAGCAAAGGGATATTTTCAATATGATTACCCCAAATATCTAACACTAGGCAAGATAAACAGTGAGCTAATCTTTTCAGAAAAAGGAACAAAAAAACTAATAGATGCTATTTTAAAAAACAGAGAAATAGGCAAACTATTTATAGAACCAAACCTCAAAAAAAGATTAAAGTTAAGAAACAAAAGAGTAAAAAATCATGGTTGCCATGCTGTCCGACATGATGACCATATACATATTCAACTATACTAGTCAATTTTTAGCACTTTCCACTCTAATATCTTTTTCTATCTATTGCTTATATAGATAAATATATCCACCAATTTTCATTACAATTTTACTTCCATCATCACTAATTAGTGGATTATAACAACTCTCTTTACTATCTTTGTCTAAAACTATTGATTTCTTTGTTTCTACATTATAAAGAATACATTTTTGAGTATCTGTTTTAGTAATATTATTAGCACGACTTACAAATACAACCCATTTTCCATTACCTGAAACTTTTGGACTATTGGAATCTTTATCTCCAAAATTTCCACTTGAATCCATAGAAAGAAATTCGACAATATTTTCATTTTTATTAAATAATACTACTTGTTGTTTTGAAGCATAAGTTTTTGGATTATAATCTGTATAAATAACAGAAACATAAATATTTGCTTGATTATCCATTTCATAACCGACACTATGTCCATTACTACGAGTAGAACTATATTCTACATTAATAAAACTATCAATTGGTACTTCAATAGTCTCTTTTGTTGATTCATAATCTGTTACAGTTGTATCAATCTTATAAATATTTTTTGGATTAGAATAATATAAAAATTGATTATTAATAATTTTTGGTTTGAAATAGTTATAAGTGTAATAATTATGTAAAGAAAAGATTCTATTATCTTTTGTATCCAAATTAAAAATTTTAGCAGACTCATTATGAGAGCCTGATGGGAAAGAGTTTGAAGTTATCAAATCAATTAATAAACTATTATTAAACTTTTGAATAGTGCTAGAGCCTCCTATTCCATCACTTATAATTTCTGTTTTATTTATATCTATAATGTATTGATACAACTTACTAGAAGAGCCATTTCCTTTTTCATAGAAAATTCTTTTTCCATCTTCTGAGAGTAAAAATAGTGAAAAATCTCCATAATAGCCTCTTGTACCCATTACCTCATTAAATCTTTTCAAACTATTATTCTCTGTATTAAAGATATAAGCATAGATATTTGTTCTGTATGCTCCACCATCTTCATATTGTTCAAATAAAATATATTTTCCATTTTTAGTAAAAATTGGATTATAAGCATTTAATCCTCTGCTAATATTAAATAGCTTTCCTTTTTTTGTAGGACTAAAACTAACCTCATCCGAAGTATAATACTGCCCATCTTTATAAGCAACCAATATAGCATAATAAGTTATATCATTAACCAATTTAATATCAAATGGAGATTTATCATCTGTTACACGATATGTTTTACCACCTTTAATAGTATGAATATTATCTTTTGTTACTCCACTCTCTTGGGCTAAATAGATATAATAACTAGATACATTCTCATCTACTCTCCAGCTAAATGTGGCATTTCCATCATTTGCTGTTACATTTAAAATCAATTTGATATTATTCTCTTTTTTAATAGAAAATTCTAATATATCACTACTATTTCCCACTCTATCTACCAATATAACTTTAAAGTTATTATCTCCAATAGTATCTATATCCAATTCAATAACAAGCTCACCACTTTCAGGAATTTTTCCATAGCTCTCTCCATTAATAATAACCTCCGAATTAACCTCTCCTTGAATTTTTATCTCTATTTTATTATCATAAGTTGTTGTTGGTATATCTTTACCTATAGGAACTTCTGGAGCTGTAGCATCTTTGTATATAGCAAACTCATAAGGAATACTTGTTAAACCAATTGCATTTTTGAGTATTAAAGAGAACTCTTTATCTCCATCTTCACCTGATGTATCAAGATTTACTACTAACTCTCCACTACTACTTAGTTCTCCTACTTTAGTACCATTTATAATAGCTTGTGTAGATGGTTCTCCATTTATAGTAATTTTTACACTATCTTTATTGGTATAGTACTCTTCTGCTGTAATTGTAGGCTTTTCAATAGCTCCACCATAACCCAAATCTTGTTTAACCATGAGCCATAGAGGGTCACTTTCTACTTTGCTTATTATTGTTGTCTTTGCCCAATTTGGTAAGATTTCAACTTTTAAAAGCTGTTTTAACATTTTTATTTTATTGCTAGGAGTATGTGTTCTAAATTTATTATGAATACCTGCTCTAAATAAATCATGGTCTAAATCTCGTATAAATCTATAATTTTCATCTTTACGATATAAATCAACCCCTTGAGGAGTAAATATTTTTCCATATTCATAGTTAAAAGCACTTTGAATTGCCACAACTGAATCATTATATAGATAACTATTTTCATTTACATATTGTCCAGCAAGACAAAAACCAAGGGTATTATTAACTAAATCAATAAAATCAACATTATTGATTAAAGGCATACAATCTCCACTCAATAAGACTTTATCTTTCTCAGGATAACTACCATAATAAAAATATTTTCCTTTAAATCTATCTCTATTTTTATTAAGTAGCGTTAACCAAGGATTAGGATATTTAGGTATATTTCCATATGTTAAATAATAATATTTAGATTTGGCTTTAATCTTATCTAAATAAAATTTATAAAAGTTACTATCTTTTTGATTATAGGTAAATTTAATTTGATTATCAATAGATGATATACCATCATGCAAAATATCCTTTTGAATTTCATTATCCGATAATCTATCATCATAATTATCCCACATTAAATCCTCTGCACCTTGAGTATATAAACTTTTTTGACCAACTTTTTCCATAATTTTAGAAGTGTCTACCCAGTCTCTCATTCCTGCAGGAGAACCATGATGAGGAGTTGCTAAAGTAATTAATCTATCTAAAAACTGTTCTCCTTTAAAAGATTTACCATCAATAGTAATACCATACTCTTCTATAAGAGAACGAGAAACCAATCCACCCATACTATGAGCCACAATAGCTATCTTTCCACCATTTTTAATATAATTTGCCAAAGTAGGAGTTTTTGCTATTAATTCGCTTAATCTTCGTCCATTATATGTAATGTGTTTAAAACTTGGATAGTGATATATATATGGTTTATAATGTTTACTAAAAAACTTACCATGCTCTTCAGAAGAGATATATTTTATAAAATTTTCAAAATATTCCTCTCCTGAATCTGCATTTTCAAACCATTCTCTTGGTGTATCTTCATCAGGTGAACCTTGCCAACCATGAATAATAAGTAGAGGTATTCTATTGTCATTATCTCTCGCAGATGTTTTTTTATTACTAAAAAAAGAGTCTATTCGTTTTATAAGTCTTTTAGATGTTTTATCCCACTTATAATCTTCTAAAGAGTATAAAAAATGAGAAGGATATTCTACCAAATTGTGAACTTCTTCACTTTCAGATACTCTAAATGGGTCATTATCATGATTAATTGACTTATCAATATCTTCCATAAAATAACCTATTGATGCTGTAGAAGTATCTATATTTTTTTCATGTATTTGTTTCAATTTTTCTATATCGTCTTTATTTGGAACAATACCATAGAAATTTGAACTTGCTGGAGGTGTAAGGTCAACAAATACTTCATCTGCTAAAATGAAAGTATGTTTATTAGCATTTTTTTGAGGTCTTAAGGTATATTCTAACTTAAGCCCATATCCACCATAACTATTATATTCATCTATCATATCTTTAAAAGTGATAATCTGACTTTGATTTGCATCATATATCTGTTTTAATAGAGTTTTTTGCTTACTATTAATAATTTTCATATTATATAAAGGAATAGAACTATTATTTTGAATAACAATATCATTTCCCTCTTTTACCATAGTCAAATTTATATTGTAACTTTTTTCTATCAAAAAATTCAAATAATTAAATATATTATCCCTTATTCTTACAAGATTATACCCATGAGTAAAAAGATTTTTTCGTTTAGTTTTAATAATTGTGTTTGCTATTTTTTCTATTTCCAAAGCACTAATATTTTCAATATCTATATTTTCTGATAGCATATATCTTATAACATCATCTACAATAGTCAATTCATTTATCTCTTGAACCGTTCCTTTTAAAATCAAAGCTGTACGAAAATCAATAATTGCTTTTGAACTAGTTTCAATAACCTCTGATATAACAGCTGTAGATTTTCCTGTTACAGCAGATTCTAAATATGCTACAAATAACTTAACCCATGTTTCAGCAATATCCTTATCAATAGAATTTCTCCTAACTATTACTTCTGTAAAATCTTTAATGACCTTTTGTTTACCAATTCCAATATAAAATTCTTCTTTTGTATCTGCTGTAACTGTACCATAAATCGAATAGATTGAAGAAATTGAATTAATAATATCTTTTTTAACATCATAACTATTATCTATTTCTTCAGAATTTTTATCACCCAAAAAGAATTTTTCTTGATAAATCAAATTTCTTATAGACTTATAATAAATATCTCTTAAATTTATTAACTTACAACTATTTGTTGAATTACCATAAAATTCATGATAAATATCCTCTTTAGCACAATATTGATTAGATTCCATAAAATCATTAATTGTACCACTCAAATGACTTAAAGCTTTATCAGCCAAAACCAAACTAACAGGCTTACTTAATGTCTTTAATAGTCCAGTTGCCTTTTTATGAAACTCTTCACGATTTAGACTAAAATCTAAACTTCTATCTGTAAATTTATTTTTTGCATCTTTTATAATCTCAATACCATTATCAGGGCTACCATCTTTATCTAAAGATTGCAAAAACTGTGATATCTTTACAACTTTAGGATTTTGAGTTGAGTTACTCTCTTTTACTAAATCAATTGGTGTAGTTATTGGTTTAGCCTTAGTTCTTCCATATATAATTCCTCCTGTATGAAAGGTTATCTCTTCTCCCTCTATATAATTATATTCTCCATCTTTATTAGTAACTCCTGATTGCGTTTTAGTATAATACTCTAAACCCTTAACTTTACTATCTACAAATTTTCCTTTTAAAACTTTTGAATTATTTGATGTTGATGTACTATCTTCAGGTGGAGAAATCACAACATAACTCCCATCACTATTACAATTAACACTCATATCCCCCAAATGCTTCAAAGCCCCACATTCAGGTACAAACTCTTTCCCAAGCCCCTGCAAAAGTGCTTTTACCTCACTCTCACTCATACTTTTAAAATTTTGAACTTTAGTTATTTTCTTTCTAATATCTTTTGTAATGGTTATTCTATTTTTTATATCTCCATCATCATCAAGTGACTGTAAAAAACGAGCCAAAAGTTTAAGTGTACTATCACTAAAATTATCTTTGGATAACCCTAAAATCTCTTGGAGAGAGATATTACTATCAGCAGAGTATGAATTGAGCATTCCTATAGTTAGATTACCTACTTTAAAAACTATAGGTGGATTTTGACACTCAAACATTCCATTATTATCTGTCAATCCCTTATTATTACCATCACAACTATAGTTTACTCCTGATAGTGGAGAGTCTATTAGATATGCTTTTATTTTAGATTGAACAACTGTTTCATTTTTATCTATAACAATACTACTATTTCGTTCTTGAGGATTTGTTATACTCTTTTTGTCACTAGAAGAACCACCACCACAACCTGTTAATATAATCAATGATATGATTAATGTAGAAATAGAATAAATAGAGCCTTGAGAAGTCATAACAAACCCTTTTTTAATAATATTTTTAACATTTAAATTGAAAGTCTAATTAATTATATTCCAAATAGATTAATTAATATATTAAATTCTCAAATAATTTTAATATTTTTAATATAATGACACATTTTAAATCTAAAATCTAATTTATTAGAACTCTTGTTAAGTAAAAAATAAATAGTAAAATCAAAGTATTGATAAATTAAAAGTGCTTTAAATAGCATAAAAAAGAATATATTTTAGAAGATATAAAGACTGCGAAAAAAATTCCACAGCCTAAAAACAAATAATACTAGTTAGTCTCTTGGTCAACTATCTTGTTAGCTTTAATCCAAGGCATCATAGCTCTAAGTCTTTCACCTGTTTTTTCAAGTTCGCTATTTTTCATATTTCTTCTTTCTGCATTCATTCTTGGATAACCTGCTTGACCCTCTAGGATAAAGTCTTTTGCAAATTTACCATTTTGAATCTCTTTTAGAATATCTTTCATAGCTTTTTTAGACTCTTCGTTGATAACTCTAGGACCACTTACCATATCTCCATACTCTGCTGTATTAGAGATTGAGTATCTCATATCTGCAATTCCACCCTCAAAAATAAGGTCAACGATTAGTTTTGTCTCATGCAGACACTCAAAATATGCCATCTCTGCTGGATAACCTGCTTCTGTTAGAGTCTCAAAACCTGCTTGAATAAGTGCTGTAATACCACCACAAAGAACAGCTTGTTCTCCAAATAGGTCAGTCTCTGTTTCATCTTTGAATGTTGTCTCGATAATTCCTGTTCTACCACCACCAATAGCACTAGCATAAGATTTAGCAAGTTCAAGAGTCTCACCACTTGGGTCAGCATCAACTGCTATAAGGTCAGGGATACCACCACCTCTTACAAACTCACTTCTTACTGTATGACCTGGTGCTTTTGGAGCAACCATCATTACATTTATATCAGCTCTTGGAACAATTCTTCCATAATGAATAGAGAAACCATGACCAAATGAGATTGTAGCACCCTCTTTTAGGTTTGGAGCTATTTGAGTCTCATAAATCTCTTTTTGGTTCTCATCTGGAAGTAAGATAACTACCACATCACCTTTTGCTGAAGCTTCCTCTACAGTTAATACCTCAAAACCTTTAGCCTCAGCCTTTTTCCAAGAGCTACCACCTTCTCTTAGTCCAACTACTACATTAACACCACTATCTCTTAAGTTCTCTGCGTGTGCATGTCCTTGGCTACCAAAACCAATCATAGCTACTGTTTTTGATTTAATAATATCTAAATTACAATCTTTGTCATAATATACATTTAAATGTTCCATTGTGTTTCCTTATAGGGTTTAAAAAAGTTCGCGATTATATCCAAAGATTGCTTATAGGCTTAAAAGAATAGATGCTATAATATATTTTAACCAATTCTATTTGTTTTAGGAGCAGAGATGTTAGAATTTTTGGCAACTACACTACTATGGTGGCACTGGATTGCTTTTGGACTACTGTTACTGATTATTGAGATATTTACAGGGACTTTTATAATGTTGGGTCTAGGGATTGCTGCTGCTATTGTAGGAGTTAGTGATTTTATACTCATCTTGTCTCTAAATAAAGAGTTACTGCTTTGGGTGATTGTGAGTATTGTGACTATTACTATACTATTTAAATATTTCAAAGACAATACCCCAAAAGACAAAAGTGGTCAATCTGACTATGCAATAGGAACCAAAGGCATAGTAGAAGAGCCAATAGAAGCCAATGGTAGAGGCAAAGTAAAATTCAATACACCTATACTAGGCAATACTATATGGTATGCTACAGCAAAAGAGGATATACCTATATTGACTCCTGTAAAGGTCGTAGATATAAAAGGTCAACTCATAGAGGTTGAAAAAATATAAAAAGGATATAAAATGGCAACTGTTAATGTATTAGTTTTTTTTATTATAGCTACAGTTATTACCCTATACAAAGGGATAAAGATTGTTCCACAAGGTGAAGAGTGGGTTATAGAGAGATTGGGGAAGTTTAGAACAACACTTGAACCAGGATTAAATATTATAGTCCCATTTATAGATAGTGTAAGAGCTAAAATCTCAACTAGAGATATTATTATGGATATTCCTCAACAAGAGGTGATTACTAAAGATAATGCTGTCATTAGAACCAATGCTATAGCATTTGTAAGAGTCACAAATCCAAAAGATGCTCTATATGGAGTAGAAAATTTCAAACTAGCCATATCCAATCTAGTTATGACAACTCTACGGTCAATTATAGGTGAGATGAAACTAGATGAGGCTCTATCAAATAGAGAGATGATAAAAGCAAAACTCAAAGATAATATCATAGATGATGTAGCAGATTGGGGTGTAACTGTCAAATCTGTAGAAATCCAAGATATAAACCCAAGTGGCTCTATGCAAGAGTCTATGGAGAGACAAGCAGCAGCTGAAAGAGAGCGAAGAGCGATAGAGACCACAGCAGAGGGAAATAAAAATGCAGCTATCCTTGAAGCAAAAGGTAAACTAGAGGCATCAAAACTAGAAGCCGAAGCACAGATAGCATTGGCAAATGCCTCTGCTAGTGCTATTGAGATGATAGCAGATGCTGTTCAAAACAAAGAGCTTCCTGCTATGTTTTTACTAGGAGATAGATATATCAATACCCTAGAGAGTATGTCAAAATCACCAAACTCTAAATTTATAGTCTATCCTGCTGATATTCAAGGAGCTATCAAAGGTATGCTAGGGAGTGTCTTTAAATAGATACTCTTTGGAGTCGGAGACTTCAGTCCCGAAAAAAACGAGGCTGAAGCCATCGGTTCCAAGTTAATGTTAAAGTCTATCTCTAAAATCCTCATACCCAAACTCTCTAACAACCTCTATAGTTCCATCTAATCTCTTAATAACAATAGAAGGCAGTGCAATCCCATTAAAAGTTGTAGCCTTTACCATAGTATAGTGCATCTGGTCTTCAAATATAATCTCATCTCCTATCTGTAGAGGTCTATCAAAACTATAATCCCCCATAATATCCCCTGCTAGACATGTATTACCTGCTAGTCTATAGTTAAATGGCTTCTCCCCTACTTTGGCACTATCTCTAACATCAGGACGATATGGCATAATGACAGTATCTAACATATGAGCCTCTGTTGATGTATCCAAGATAGCTATATCTATACCATTGTGTACTATATCTAGTACTGTAGCTACTAGTGTACCTGTTTGCCAACCAATAGCCTCACCGGGTTCTATATAGATATCCAGATGTGGATGTCTATTTTTAAAACTGTTTATTATCGATACAAACTTTTGGATATTGTATCCATCTTTGGTTATATGATGACCACCACCAAAATTTACCCACTTCATTTTGTGTAGATATTTCCCAAATTTCTCCTCAAAAATCTCCAAAACTTTCTCCAATGCCACAGAATCTTGCTCACAAAGTGCATGAAAATGTAACCCATCAATCTGTTTTACTATGGACTCATCAAAATTATCTATAGTAGTTCCAAGCCTAGAGTATAGCCCACAAGGGTTATATATCTCTACAGGAGACTCTGAATACTCTGGATTGACTCTAAGCCCCAAAGAGATATTGGGGTTATACTCTTTTGCTAGATTTGCAAATCTCTTAAACTGATTTGGAGAGTTAAACACTATATGGTCAGATATGGTTGCTATATCTTTTATCTCCTCTTTTTTAAAGGCAGGAGAGTATGTATGTGTCTCTTTTTTAAACTTCTCATCTGATAACATAGCCTCATACAATCCACTAGCACAACAACCATCTAAATATTTAGATACCAAATCAAAACTCTGCCATAGGGCATAACCTTTTAGTGCCAATAGTATCTTGATACCTGTTTGCTCTTTTATTGATGATAATATTTTTAGATTTTTTTCTAAAAGCTTCTCTTCTAGTAACCAATATGGGGTTTTCAAGCTCTTCTCCTGATATTTTTTATGGTATTATATCTTTTTTATTTAATGCTAATTAAACTTTTATCTATCTCTCCACCAAAACTTTACCCACAATTTTTTTTCGTCTATTAATAATTTCAATTCTATCCCCAACTTGCAATTTAGATTTATCTATTTGAAATTCTAAAGTTCTACTCTTTCTTGGATTTTGAGCTTTTTTGAGAAGTATAGATTAAACTATCTATTATTTGTAACTTGTACCTCTCTTTGTGTTATTATTAATAAATTTTTTGTTATTATAAATATATAAATATAATAAGGTTAGGTAGATGAAAAATATTTTTGTTGTATTCATAGTAGGAATTTTATTTTCAGCGTGTGCTTCTAATGATGTACCTTTGAGTAAAAGTGAAATCAAATCAAAAGTAATAGGACATTCACTCTATAATAATGATGAAGAGTTTCTTATTTTTGATAATGGAACATTTATCTATAAAGATAGACAGACTAATAAAAAAGATAGAGGTACTTGGTACTTGCGTTCATCATTGGTTGATTACAAAGGCAATAGAAAAGATGATATGCTCTGTTTAGCCATAGGAAAGACTAGTACCAAACAGTTTACTATGGCTCCATGTTTCAGAATTTTTCATGAAGATGACCCCAATGGATATGATAATTTATATCTTAATGTATCGGCTGATTGTAATGTTAAAAATGTAGATGCAAATGGTAATGTTAAATGTGATTTTGCTAACAGAGTTTTTATGAGACATCGTATCTCCGAAAAGAAGTTCTATGATGAATAAAAAATCTATATTTTTACTCTTTTTTTTATTTTTTCTACAAGTCTTTCTACATGCTATGTCAAAAGAGGAGTATTTGAAAGAGTTTCAAGAACTAGATAACTCATCTCCTGAACACGCTTGTTTAGAAGAGGACTCTTTTGAGAGTTGTAAAGATTTAATGTATGAGTTTGGTAAACCTATCTATTTAAATAAGATACGAGCTATTGTAGATAAATCAAATGATGTAAATATTTTAGAAAGTTATTTACATTTAGAAAAAAAATTACCCGTAAGAGCAAGAAATTTTAAAATGACTAAAAAAGTCATAGAGAGATTACGCTCTATGGGAACGAAGGATGCTCTTTTTGTTGCCTATAAAGCAGATGGTAATTTAGACGACCTTGAAAAATTAGCCAATAAAATTGGAGATTCTGGAAAAACAGGAAAGCATGAGTTGATGCGTGAGTATTATATTCGTAAAGTACAAAACCTCAATCAACTACCTGCTTTTTTAGAAAAATTCAATGGGTATGATACAAAACATTTTCGAGAAAAAGCATTAAATTTTTCTGAATTTGGAAAAAATTTAACTATAGATAATTTTTTTAATTCCATTGAGTATAAATATCTACTAAAAGAACTTGGATACACTTTAAAATATAGAGGTTCAGGTCAACAGTATGATATTATTCTCTCTCCAAATGGAGGAGGTAAACCCATTGTTTTTACTTTTAATGCAAAGTGTCATTTTAGTAAAAATATAACTCGCAGAGAAAATGTAGGTTTTTTTGAGGGAATGGGGTCTGGTGGAGCGACGCAAAAAGATGTCTCTTATAGTGTTAATGAGTGTAGTGCTTTACAATCTCAAGATAAGAGTAAAATCTATAAACTTTATGCCAGTACAAATCAATTGAGTGCCTATAATGAGCTGAAAAATGCTACATGGGATTATAAAGTTAAGACTGGTCAAACATATGTTGCCAACAAGACAACCTCTTCAAAAGGTAAAAATTACTGTTTTAGTTCAGATATAAAAAGTGATAGAGACCGTAATATCTGTTTGGCAAGTGCTACTAAAGAGAGTAACTACTGTTATGGTTCAGGATTAAGTGATAGAGATAGACAGATGTGTTTAGCAAGTGCTACAGGACAAGAGAATTACTGTTTTAGCTCAGATATAAAAAGTGATAGAGATAGACAGATGTGTTTAGCAAGTGCAACAAAAAAAGATAGTTACTGTTTTAGTTCATATATAAAAAGTGATAGAGACCGTAATATGTGTTTGGCAAGTGCAACAGGACAAGAGAGTTACTGTTTTAGTTCAGGTTTAAGCGATAGAGATAGGCAAATGTGCTTGGCACAAACAAAGTAAAAGGAGAAAAAATGAAAAAATTGGCTTTAATAGCATTTATAAATTTAAATCTATTTGCTACAACCGTAGTAGATAGCAAGACAAATTTTGAATGGTATGATACTCAAAAAGCAATGGAGCATGAACAAGCAGTGAAATACTGTAGTGAGTTGTCGTTAGAGGGTAAAAAAGATTGGCATCTTCCCACGGTAAAAGAACTTTTAACCATTTATGATTTTTCACATAAACTTAACTTACCAAAGAGTAAGAAAGTAAAAAAAGGTATTTTAAAAGGTTATAGTGTATCAGAAACAACACTAGATAAATCTCTCAATTTGGATTTTCTTAATAATGGGAAAACTAAAAAGGAGCTACATTTTGTAAAAGATAATTCACCTTTATCTTTTCTTGATGGGTACTGGAGTGCTTCTCTTTATGAATATGGACTCTATAAAAATGGAGAGACACTCTACTGGTCTTTAAGTAAAAATAAGTTTCAAATGAAAAGGCTTTCTCCTGAAGCAAAAGAGTATGTTTTATGTGTAAGAGGTACTAAATAATGAAAAAGTATCTTTTTGTAGTAACTCTTGGATTATTTTTTAGTGGTTGTGCTGATATAATGGACAGTTTAACCTCATATGCTTTAGAAAGTGAGTACGAAGATAGCAATGAAAATAAAGCCAAAGCAGGAATAGAAAAACCTCGAAGATGGGACAATGTAAATTATGTTAAACATAATGGATATATTTTAGATAAAAAACAGCAACTGATGTGGGAAAATGACTCTGGAGTAACAGTTAAAAAAAGTTACAAAAATGCCAAAGAGGGATGTAAAAATTTATCAATAGGTAAATATTCTAATTGGCGAGTGCCTACTTTAACAGAGATTATAAACATATTGGATTACACACACTATGCCAATGTTTACCCAAGTGATAACTTTGAAAACCTATTGGTTACTTGTTATGACAAAGGGTGTTCAAATATTATTTGGAGTGATACTTTTACAACAGAAACAAAGTTCAATAAAACAAAACCAGGAGTCTATATTGTTGATATGGTAGATGGAAGAATCTCCATTGAGAGTGATATTGATGGTTCACTTTCGGCAAAACATACAACCCGATGTGTAAAAGATGTAAATTAATATATTTTGAAAGGATTTTTATTATGAAAAAAATGATTTTATTTTTTCTGTTTGGAGCTACACTCCTTTTTGCTACAGAGAGTGTTAAAGATTTAGAAGAAGCATGTGCCAAAGAAAATGCAGAAGCTTGTTTAAAAGTAGGCGCTATCTATTACGATGGTGATGGTGTTGAGCGTGATAGAAAAAAAGGTATTAAATATCTCCGTGCAGCTTGTATTTGTGGTTCTGAAGTGGCGTGTGAGGTTGTAGAGAAAGTAGATTAATTAAAGTGGGGAACTTAATAATTCCCCTAATATTAATATGAAAGATAAAAATACTATACTATTTAACACTAATTTAACACTCAATAGTTATAATACAAACAAATCCAAAAGATAAGGAAAAGTTATGTTGAAAAAACTTTCATTAATAATGCTATTAATGATTTCTATATTAAATGCAGAACCATTTAGTAAAAAAGCTACTGTTGAGCCTGTATTGGTTCAAGATGGTGCTAAAAAGATGTGGTGTAGTGTATGTGGGATGAACCTCAAAATGTTCTATAAAACATCATATATATCAGGAGATAAGCAGTACTGTTCTATTAGATGTTTAGTAGCTGATATGGCTAATAACCCTACTAAATTAGAAGATATTAAAGTAATAGATGCTTCAACTCAAAAACCAATTATTGCAAAAGATGCTTTTTTTGTAATGGGTTCAGATGTAAAAGGGACTATGAGCAAAGTTAGCAAATTGGCTTTTGCAACAAAAGATGAAGCAGAAAATTTTGTTAAAAAACATGGTGGAAAAATAACAGATTTTGATACAGTACTCAAAGAAGCAAAATCTTCACTAAAACAAGATAGTGCTATGGTAAGTATGAAAAAGAAAAAAATGATGTATCCAATGGGTAAAAAACTATTGGCAAAAAAATGCCAAAGTGATAAAATAGACCCAAATAAATTTCATGCTATTAATGAATTGAAATCAGAAATAAAAAATCAAAATATATGTGCAGATATAAATGAAAAACAACTCCAAGCAGTAGCTTTATATCTTTGGGATGTCAAAAGAGAAAAACCAAAAAGCAATACTACTGAAAATATAAAATTAACCAAAAAAGACAAATGTCCAGTATGTGGTATGTTTGTTTATAAATATCCTAAATGGGCTTCACAAATAGTATATAAAGATGGAAATAGATTATCTTTTGATGGTGTAAAAGATATGATGAAATTCTATTTTGATAGAACTCAATATGGAAAATTTGAAACATTAACACCTGAAAATATAAAAGAGATATTGGTTACAGATTATTACTCTCAAAAAACAATAGATGGTAAAAAAGCTTATTATGTTATTGGTTCTGATGTTACAGGTCCTATGGGCAATGAACTGATACCTTTTGAGCTAGAGAGTGATGCCAAAACTTTTATGAGTGACCATCATGGTAAAAATATAGTTTCATTTGATAAAATAACACAAAAAGAAGTTTTGAAACTGGATAAATAAGATTTCTTTGGAAACAGAGTCTTTAGACCCGAATACGAGGCTGAAGCCATCGTTTCCTAAACCATACAAAGGTTCAATATATGAATAGAAAAAGTCATAGACTTTTTTATATTTCTTTATCTGTTATAATTTTGTTTAATGGTAAGAATATAGTTTCATTTGATAAAATAACACAAAAAGAAGTTTTGAAACTGGATGAATAAGATTTCTTTGGAAACGGAGTCTTTAGACCCGAATACGAGGCTAAAGCCATCGTTTCCTAAACCACACAAGGGTTCAATATATGAATAGAAAAAGTCATAGACTTTTTTATATTTTTTTATCTGTTATAATTTTGTTTATAGGAGAGATATTATATCTCTCTTTGACAAAATCTATAACAAATCAACAAAAATTATATAAAAAACAGTTCACTCATATAGTAGGATTACCTGATTTGGCAATCTCTACAGAATCTTTATATATCAGGCATAGAACTTTGAGTGATATATTTTCTATATATAGTGATGACCCATCTTTGAGAGAGTATTTCCCTACTACTTTTGTATATTCTCACTCTCATATTATTAATCAGGAGCAATCTATTGAAAAATAGAATAAACAGATATCTTATTGAATTTGCTATCAATTCAATACTTAGAGCAAAAGGGAAAAATATATTTATATTTGTGCTTTTTACTCTATTGACTACATTACTTATGTCTATCTTTTTAATTACAAACTCTATAAAATATGAGCTACAAACAACAGTTGATGCCTTACCTCAGATAATAGTACAAAAATTAAAAGCAGGAAGACATTATGATATAGATAACTCAGTTGCAGATGAAATATTAACTATAGCAGGAGTAGAACAAGCCACTCCTAGAGTTTGGGGATATTACTATTTTGCAAATGCAGGAGTCAATTTTTCAATAGTAGGTATAGACCAATATGAAGAACAATATACAAAAGCACTATCTCAAGTAGTAGAAAAGTTTGATTTTGAAAAGTTACACAAAGAAAAAAGTATGATTGTCGGAGAAGGTGTTCAAAAAGTACTTACAAAAAACTATTATAACGACTATTTTAATTTTATAAAACCTGATGGAAATCTAAAAAAAATATATCTAGCAGGAGTATTTAAAGGAGATACACAACTAGAATCAAATGATATTATATTAATGTCAAAAGAGGATGTCCGAGAAATTTTTGACATGCCAAAAGATAAAGCTACAGATATAGTCGTAAAAGTAGCCAATCCAAAAGAGATACCAACTATAGCATCTAAAATAAAACTACTCTATCCAGATACTAGAATAATCACCAATAATGATTTAAAAGTAAGTTATCAAAATATATTTGATTATAAAAGTGGTGTTTTTTTGGCTCTATTTGTGGTAGCCATATTTACATTTTTTATGATTATATATGATAAAACTAGTGGTTTAAGTTCAGAAGAAAAGAGAGAAATAGGTATCCTAAAAGCAGTTGGTTGGAGAGTAGATGATATACTAAAAGAGAAGTTTTATGAAGCTTTTATAATATCATTTTTCGCTTATCTTATAGGCGTTTTAATAGCATTTTGGTATGTATATATCCTAAAAGCACCTATTCTTAGAGATATATTTGTAGGTTATTCTCAACTAAAAACAACTTTTGAATTACCATTTGTATTTGATATACAATTACTATTTTTAGTATTTTTCTTATCTGTTCCAATATACTTAGCAGCCACCATTATTCCTTCTTGGAGAACAGCTACTTTGGATGTAGATGAAGTTATTAGATAAATTGTAATATAATAAATCAAAAATACCTAGGAGTATATAATGAAAAAAACAGTAATAACAATAATCTTGATAACAGCAACTCTATTTGCTTATAACTTTGGTAATGTACCAGAGATAAAATTTTCTCAAATAGACAAAAGTAAACCTACTATGATTATGATAGGAAAAACCAAATGTATATGGTGTGAAAGTATGGCTCCTCAAATAAAAGAGATAAAAGAAAAGTATCCAAAAACGCTTATATACTATATCAATACAGATAAAGATATATTGGGCACTATAAATAATAATATATCAGAACTACCAGTTCAAATATTTTATAGAGATGGCAAAGAAGTAGCTAGGCATATAGGATATATGAACAAAAAAGATATATTGGCATATCTTAGAGAGTATGGAGTTTTGGTTGAATAATCCAATAATAACCTTAAAAGATATTACCAAAATCTATGAAATAAATAAAAATAATATAGTTACAGCACTAAAAGATATTAATCTCACTATTCAAAAAGGTGAATTTGTTATTTTAAAAGGTGTAAGTGGAAGTGGTAAAAGTACAATTTTATCACTTATTGCAGGTTTGAGCAAACCAACAACTGGTGAGGTTATAGTAGATAAGCAAAGAGTCTCAAAACTACCTGATAATTTTGCATCTGATTATAGACAATCTACTATTGGATTTATATTTCAAAAATATAATCTAATTCCAAATTTATCTGTAGAGGATAATATTTTATTACCTCTAGTACCAACTAATCCTAATGAAAAAGATGCAAAAAATAAACTAAATAGTGTTCTAAAACATTTTAATATATTAGACAAACAGCATACAGTAGTAAAAAATCTATCAGGTGGAGA
>JAADFE010000020.1 GCA_013153055.1 Campylobacterota bacterium | reverse complement strand
ATGATAAGTGGTGGCGCCAGACGGAATCGAACCGCCGACACAAGGATTTTCAGTCCTTTGCTCTACCAACTGAGCTATGGAGCCACCTTTAATTAGTACTTCATCTCTGAAGTGGGTGAAATTATAGCAATATAAACTTAAAATAATATTAAACTACTTGATTTCATCCACAAATTTTAAAAATTCATCACCTCTATGTTTGTATGATTTAAATTGGTCATAACTAGCTGCTGCTGGTGATAGTAGAGCTACTTCATCTCTGGTTAAAACTTTTGCAATATTGTTGACTGCATTTTGTAGAGTCTGGGATGGTGTGAACTCTATATTGTACTTTTGTGATAGTTTGGCTAATCTGTCACTATTGGCACCTATAGTATATATATGAACCTTTTTATTTTGGAGTAGCTCAAATAGAGGAGTCAAATCAGCCCCTTTGTCATCTCCACCTATAATTAGATGTATAAATCTATCGCTATACCCTTTGATAGCTTGGATAGTTGCATCTAAATTGGTAGCTTTTGAGTCATTGACCCATAGTCTATTATATCTATCTATCTTTTCTTCTTGTCTATGTCTATCTAATCTAAAGCTATTGATAGTATCATAATCTATCTCATCAAATAGCGTTTTGGTAATAGCTAGAGCTAACATAGCATCTTCTAAAAAGGCTGATTTGAATTTGATTTTGGAGCTATCTATACCAAAATACTCCTCCAAAAACTCTATAGAGTCATACTCTACTATAAAAGCATCACTTTGAGGTAGATTTAACCCTTTTGGAACTAGTGCTAACTCTCCCTCTTTCATTGTAGTGAGTGGTTTTAGTTTGTCTGCTTCATACTGCTCTGCTGTACCGTGCCAGTCTATATGGTCTGGTGTAATTGGCAGTAGTAGATATATATTAGGTGAAGCTATATTGGTGTGATGTAGGGTAAATGAGCTAGATTCTAATATCCATATAGGGGCTTTTGTATCTAAGTTTGCTAGAGGTGTACCTATATTTCCACCTGAGACGGCACCTCTTTTTTGGAGTAGATGCTCTAACATCTGAGTTGTGGTAGTCTTACCATTTGTTCCACTAATCCATATACTAAAAGGCATATCTTTTGCAAAAAAGTCATACTCACTCATTAGATTTTTAGCACTCATGATTAGTGGGTGAGATGGTTTAAAGCTAGGGGTTGTCACCTCTAACTTACTGTTAGTAGCATCAAATAGATGAGATGGAAATATCTGATTGTTATCTTCATCTATATATGGTTCTGTAGCCTTATCATCAAAAAAGGTACATCCACCTCCTAGTTTTTTTGCTATAGCTTTAGTAGTTAGTCCATAGCCAAATAGAGTTGGTTTCATATCTCTTTCCTATCTTATTTTAAGCGTAATTAGTGCAAAAATATTAGCGATAAATGCAATCATCCAAAACCGTACGATAATCTTATTTTCAGCCCACTCTTTCATCTCAAAGTGGTGATGAATAGGAGCCATGAGAAAAATTCTCTTTTGACGGATTTTGTAGCTACCAACTTGTAGTATAACTGATAGTGTTTCGATTACAAATATAAGCCCGATTAGAACCAACAGTACTTCACTCTTGCCAATAATAGCTAGATATGCCAAAACCCCACCAATAGAGAGTGAACCTGTATCACCCATAAATAGTTCAGCAGGATAGCAGTTGTACCACAAAAAGCCAAGCAAAGCACCAGATAGAGAAGCTGCCAAGATTGAGACCTCACCAACCCCTTTTATATTTGGCAAAAGAAGATAACCAGAAAAGATATGATGCCCTGTAATATAAACAATAATTCCCAAAGTAGCCAAACTAAAGATAGATGGAACAGTAGCCAATCCATCAAGCCCATCAGTTAGATTTACAGCATTTGTTGTAGCCAAAAATACAATAACCCAAAAAACTACAGCAAAGTAGTGCATATCAAATAGAGGCTCTTTGAGAAATGGAATATATAAAGTAGTAGGAAAATCAGCAACAAAGATTAAAAAGAGTGAAACGATAGTTGCAATAAGAGCTTGAAGTATAAGTTTACCTCTACTTGTTAGCCCCTTTAGATTATCGCCTGTTAAAATTTTGCCCAAGTCATCTTTGAACCCAACTAGTGCAAATCCAATTAGTGTGATAAGTCCAGCTACTATATATGGGTTGAATAGATTAGCAGTTAACACTACAGACATAGCAGTAGCACCTACAAATATAGCCCCACCCATAGTAGGAGTATTTTGTTTATTGGCATGGTTTGGAACATATTTGTTGATAGGTTGTTGAGCCTTTCTTGATATAGCCCAAGCCATAAATTTAGGCAACACAAAGATAGTCAACAAAAAAGCTACAAAAAAGCCAATTCCAGCTCTAACAGAGATATATTGAAAAATATTGATGTGAAATAGTTCGTAGAGAGTATATAACATATTATAAAAATCCTAATTTAAGTAAATGAGTGGTATTTTACTTAAAATTTTATAAAAGATAGGGATAAATACTATGAATATTCAAAAAACTGTTTTAATTATCACTGATGGAATAGGGTACAAGCCAAATAGTGCATGTAACGCATTTGAAGATGCCGTTAAACCCACATTTGATAAGTTATTATCTGATGTACCAAAGACATTAATCTCTACTCATGGACTTAGTGTAGGATTGCCAGAGGGGCAGATGGGTAACTCTGAAGTTGGGCATATGACAATAGGTGCTGGTAGAGTTATGTATCAAGATTTGGTCAAAATCTCTCTAGCTATAGAGGATAAAACTATAGAGCAAAATGAAGCACTGAATAGTACTCTTCAAAAAAGCGATAGAGTACATATTATTGGACTGTTTAGTGATGGTGGGGTGCATTCGCATATAGAGCATATAATGGGATTGGCAAAACTAGCAAAAGATAGAGGCAAGAGGGTATTTTTGCATCTAATTACAGATGGTAGAGATGTATCTCCAACCTCAGCTAAGGAGTTTGTCAAACATATAGAGAGTATCTGTGATGATGATATAACTATAGCTACTATTGGTGGGAGATTTTATACTATGGATAGAGACAATAGATGGGATAGAGTTCAAAAGGGTTATGAGGCTATAGTAAAAGCTACTCCAGCAACTACTCTTGATGTAGAGAGCTACATAGATAAATCTTATCAAGCAAAAATTTATGATGAGTTTATAGAACCCATTGCACTCAATGGCTATGATGGGATGAGAGAGGGTGATAGTGTTATCTTGGCAAATTTTCGTGCAGATAGAGTTAGAGAGATTACTACAGCCCTTGGAGATGAGAGTTTCAAAGAGTTTGATAGAGAGTATATCCCTTTAAATATTGTAACTATGACTCAATATGACGCATCTTTTCCTTATCCTGTGATGTTTAGTAAAGAGGCACCTAAAAATACATTAGCTGAGGTAATTAGTAGTGCAAAACTAACTCAACTCCATACAGCAGAGACTGAAAAGTATGCTCATGTTACATTTTTTCTAAATGGTGGAGTAGAAGAGCCTTTTATTGGAGAGAGTAGGGTGCTTATCCCTAGTCCAGATGTTAGAACCTATGATATGAAACCAGAGATGTCAGCACCAGAGGTAGGAGAAGCTGTTAGAAAAGGGATGGATGAGGAGTATGACTTTATAGTGGTAAACTTTGCCAATGGTGATATGGTAGGACATACAGGAGATTATGAAGCAGCCAAGATGGCAGTAAATGCAGTTGATGAGCAAATTGGCAAGATTTTAGAAAAAGCAAAAGAGAGAGATTATGCTATAGTTCTCACTTCTGACCATGGTAATTGTGAAGAGATGTGTGATGGAGAAGGGCATAGATTAACAAATCATACTGTAGGTGAGGTTTGGTGCTATATTTTAGCAGATGGTGTTACAACTCTTAGAGATGGTGGAGGATTGAATAATATAGCTCCTACTGTATTAAAGATTATGGGCTTGGAAAAACCTACGGAGATGGATGAGGCTTTAATATAGACTAAATTACTCACTTTTGGTACTATTTCAAAAACATATATGGTTTTTATTATTCTTATATGTTTATTTCGTTATTATTATAATTGATAAAATTTTATAAGGAGGGCATTTGAATGGATAAGATGATTAAAGAGTCTGTAGCAACACTGTTTTGTCATGCTATAAAATTAGATGACAAAGACTTAAATTTAGAACAGCCCATATTTTGTCGTTTTATGAGTCAAAATTTTGATTGTGATTCAGAAGAGTCAAGAGAAATTTTGGAAAAGGTAATGGAGAAGGACTGTGATAATATTGATACTCATATATCCATTATTAGTAATGCTCTCTATAATGAACCATACGAAAAGATGAGTATTTTAAAACAATTAAATCATATTATTTTTAGGAGTAAATTAAAAACTGAAGATTACGACTTTTTTAATAAAGTCAAATATTCGTTTTTTCAATATTAGATTGTTATTTGTTTGACTTGGATTCAATGAAATTTTTATAGTTCATATCTTCATCTAAAACATGTTGTACAAGCCAAGCAGATACAAACTCTCCTATATCTTTGATATGTGTCTCTTTTTCAATTAAATCTCTAACTTTATCTGAGAATTGTCGATGCTCTTTTATATGCTCTTCTAGGTTTGGGTATCCTTGCTCTTTCATATACATCTCTTCATATATAAAGTGTTCTATTCCATAATCATTTAGTGCCATAAAGAGTTCTCTAAAATGTTCATAATCATCAACACCCTTTTCTATCAAATCGTAAATATCATTAGATAATTTAAATAACCACTTATGTTGCTTATCTATATTTTCTTCATTCATAGAGTAGGCATCTTTCCATTTTAATAACAACATAATTTATACTCCTTATGTTATTGTGTATTTATTGTGGAACAGTATAAATTAATAATACTTATAATGTATTTAAAAAATAATAATATTTCATATATATGTTTCTTTTTATATTAATTTCGCTATTATGTAATATAAAAAAGAGGTTTATATTTATGGAAAAAATCCTAAGAGAATCTGTCGCATCACTGTTTTGTTATGTAATAAAAAATGAAGATAAAGATATAGATAAAGAGAGGGCTTTGTTTTGTAGGTTTATGAAGCAGGATTTTGATATGGAGTGTGACGAGGCAAATGATTTACTTGATGAGGTATTAGAGCATGAGTATAATATAGATACTCAAATAGCTATTATTAGTAATGCACTAGTCAATCATACATATCAGAAGATGAGTATTTTAAAACAGCTAAATCATATTATCATAAAAGATAATCTTCAATCTGAAAATTATGAGATTTTTAACAAAGTCAAAAAAGCATTTTTTGGATAATTGGGGTTTAAACTCAATTAGATTACAATACCTTAATTTTTAAAAAAAGGTAATAAATAATGGAATTTTCAGGTAAAAATGTACTAATAACAGGCTCTAGTAGAGGTATCGGAGCTAGTATAGCTAAAAGATTGGCAACTTTTGGTCTAAAAGTATGGATAAACTATAGAAGTGGTGAAGCTGAGGCTAAAAGTGTTCAAGATGAGATAGTCTCAAATGGTGGTGAGGCTGATATAATAGGGTTTGATGTAACCGATGAGGGTGCATTTATGGATGCTATTAAACATATAGTCTCTACAGATGGTGAGTTGTCATATCTTGTAAACAATGCAGGGATTACTAATGATAAGTTGGCAATGAGGATGAAGGTAGAGGATTTCGTCTCTGTGATAGATGCAAACCTCAAATCAACATTTATCGGTTGTAGAGAGGCTGTCAAGGTAATGAGCAAAAAGAGATTTGGTGCAGTTGTAAATGTATCATCTATTGTAGGAGAGACAGGTAATGCTGGTCAGACTAACTACTCAGCTAGTAAAGGTGGAGTGATAGCTATGACTAAATCATTTGCCCAAGAGTCAGCACCTAGAGGAGTTAGATTTAATAGTGTTACACCTGGTTTTATAGCTACAGAGATGACAGATGTCCTAAGAGAAGAGGTCAAAAAAGCATTTATAGCAAGAATACCATTAGGTAGATTTGGAGAGCCTCAAGAGGTAGCTGATGCTGTTGCATTTCTTTTGAGTGACCACTCATCTTATATAACAGGCGAGACTCTCAAAGTCAATGGTGGAATGCTTATGTAATTTAGCTTTGGCTAAATTACAAGTGAACAGTGAACAGTAAATGATAAATCAAAAGGTATTACTTCTTGAAGATGATAGGCTTTTCAATGAGACTTTAGAAGATTTTTTGGAGGAAGAGGGTTTTGAAATAGAGATAGCTTTTGACCCATATAGTGCTTTGGATTTGACCTATGAGCATAAGTTTGATATCTATATATTTGATGTCAATCTACCTTATGAGAGTGGTTTTTCTTTGCTTCAGAAATTGAGAGATAGTGGAGATATGACTCCTACTATTTTTTTGACTTCAAGAGATGATAAGTCTTCTATTATGGAAGGTTTTAATATGGGTGCTGATGATTATATGAAAAAGCCTATAGATTTAGATGAGTTGTTATTACGAATAAAAGCACTATTAAGACGACAAGTTAGACAAAATATTATAGAGATAGGTAAATATACTGTAGATTGTAATGCTAAAAAATTATATCATAAGGATGAACTTTTATCTGTTACAACAAAAGCTATAGAATTACTGTTACTTTTAGTTACAGCCAAAGGTGAAGTTGTCTCTATCAAGGATATAGAGAATAGACTTTGGCATGTCAATGAAGAGGTTAGTTTGGGTGCTATTAGAGTCTATATCAACACACTAAAGAAATATTTTCCATCAAATATTGAAAATATTAGAGGGGTTGGGTATCGGTTTATAATATATTAATAGGACTATAACCCCCTGTTAATATCTTTGGGTTTTCTATTCCATATATCTTATATATAGTAGAGGCGATACTCATAGGTTCAAACCAGTAGCTTCCTTTTTTTGGTTTTAGAAAAAGTCTATTGATTTGTCCTGTTTTATCAAGTATAGTCTCACCTACTACTCCTTTATGGTTGAAGTATCCTTTACCACCTAATATATATAGGTTTTGTAAATTTCCATGATCCCATCCATTTGCTGAGTTTAGATTTACATTTCGTCCAAATTCACCAAATACTATAATATTTATATTTTCTTCTCTATTTTCAGCTTTAATATGAGCCATAGCAGATTTAAGTGTTTTAAATAGATTTTCCATTCTTTCGACATAGTTTCTAGCATCATTATGGTCATCCCAACCACCTAATCCACCAGTACCTAAGGTAACTATTTTTGTATCAGAGTTCTTAACTAAAACTTTAATAGCTGTTTCAACTTTTTTAGCAAAATCATTATGTTTAGGATATTCGTTATCTCCCAAATCAGGTAAAGTAGAATTGGCTATATTATCTATAAATGAGGACATAGAAGCTCTCTTGGCAAAGGCATTTTTTATTTCTGTATTTTGATTATTTTTTTTAGCTAATTTTTCCATTTCTGCATCTATAGCAGGGTCAAATCCATCTATATCATCACTGTAGTGTTCTGGGTCTAATGCTCTTTCGGCTTCTGAATAATAGAACCATTTTCTGATATCTCTTTTATATGGGTTATCTAAGTTTTCAGTGATACCAACAGGCTTTAAATATCCTGCTAATGGAGTGGTTCCTTCTGTGTAGAATGTTGATTCTCCATCTAATGTTACAAATGGCATTATAGTATTTTCATCTATTATTTTATTTGATGCTAAGATTTGTGCTAGATTAGCAATAATACCTGCACTATCTTCAGCAAATGAGCCTTTTTGGTTTTGAGCTGTACATACTCCATGGGCTTTATTATCATTATCTTCTCTAACTTGTGAAAAACATGTTCTAAATATAGTCATATCGCCATTTGATATTAGCTCTTCCATGTGAGTACCACCTGCTTCTTGCCAACAGTTATTTTCTGTTTTAGTTAATCCTCGAAAGTAATCATAACTATTCTCAGAAGCTTTTTTTATCTCTTTTATATTTGTTAGGTTTCCTGCTAGTTGACTAGCTCCTCCATACATAAATATAATAAGGGTTTGAGCTTTATTTTGGTTATATATAGAGTTAGAAAAATCAATTTGATTTATATTAAAATTTTTAGCGTAGCTCCATTGTGGTAAAAATAGTGCTGAGCTAGTTATTAGTGATAGTTTTATAAATTCTCTTCTTTTCATTTTACTTTACCTCTTTTTGTACAAAAGTATCATCTAGTCTGGCGATATATTCTAGTACTAATTTTGTTATTCTGCTTTTACTATCTAATCTTTTTTTAATCTCTTTTTGTGGGTCATCATCCTCTTCAAACATATTAAAACAACATGTAAACTCTTCTCTACCACTATCTCCTTTTAACATAAGGTTTAAAAACATTTGCATTTCTTCTTTTGTGGCTTCTCTATATATGGTTGTTTTAAATATATAGTTGATAAAAGCTATTAGGCTCTCTTTGTTAGTTTTATTGTCATAATCTATTCCATCATTTTTTATAAAGTTTATACTCCAACCTTGTCTATCCCAAGCTTCATAATCATCAATTTTGTCTGGATTAGATTCTCTAAGTAGTACCTTTTCTCTAATATATTTATAATAGTTTATAAATGATAGTGTGTCTAGTGGAACTCTTTGTATCTTTCCTAGTTTATATTTCATCGTAGCTTGATGCATATCTTCTAAACTATTTTTGAGCTCATGAAATGTACCTACTCTATGCTGAAAATCTATTTTTTTTGCTAATGAAAAGAAAGTCTCTTCTGCACTTTTTGCTCTATAGTTATTTAGTAGATATTTTTTTGAAAATACAATTTGTAATAGAATATCTTGCCATGTTTCTGGATTGCTTGAGATTATGTTATTTTTGACACTATTTTTTTCTTTAGTAGAGAAGTTTGGAAAGAAAAAATCAACTAGTCTGCTTGTAACACCGTTTATAAACAATTTTGATTTTACAAGCTCTCTATAGAAATCATCACCATTATATATAGTAGTTCCAAAAAGTTTCAGTGGTTTTCTATTTTGATTTAGACCAACTACAAGCGTATCACTATCTCTATCTAGCTTCCAGTTCTGTAAAGCTTTTCCTGCTATAGGTACATGTGTGTCATTTTGGTCTAATAAAAATATTTCTAACATCTCTCTACCATTATCTTCGGGACTTCTAAATCGTCTCCAATTATCTTCACTACTCATATGTACATAGGTTATATATCTCATTCCCCCTTCTTCTTCTAATAAATTGACTATTCTGTTATATACAGTAGTAATATTTGGTCTGTGTGTAGAGTCTAACTCATAAGCAGGGGAGAACATAATGGTTTGTGTCAAAATATATGCTATCCAATTATGTAGAAAATATTTATCTAATTTGTCCATAACATACAATCTACTTAGTATGTTTACAGCTTCTTGCTCATTCCAAGTACTCTGTTGAAATTTTGAAGAGTCTAAGATATCACTCTCTACTTGTTCTTTATCTATTGTATTTTCTTTAAGTTCATTTTGGATATCACTAATAAAGCTACCACTATCTATTTTACTATTTAGAACTTGTTGAGGATAGCCAAAGAAAAGAGTACTGAGAAGTTTATTGGCTACTAAGAGTTTATTTTTGGATGATAAATTATTAAATTCACTATCTGTTAATGGGGTAAGTTTATATTCAGAAGTTGGTAAATTTTTGTAATAAAACTTTAATCCTTTGTATTCAATAGAGTATTTGGAGTCTATATCTAGAGAGGAATTACTACTATTTGTTCCTCCACCACCACAACCAATAAATAAACTACCCAATATAACAAGTAGAAAAGATTTAATATATATCATACTATGGAACCTTTTATAAGTTTTTAGACCACTATTATAATATATATAAATTAAAGTAATAAATTTTGTATCATTAAAGTAACATTTTTCTCAACTCTTCCAAAGGTAGGGTAGTCTTATTCTCAAACTGCGACTGATTAAATGTCCTCTGTCTTTTAGCAAGTCTAGCTGTATTAATAACTATCTTTTCTCTTAGCTCATCAATGGAGTAGAGTCCATTAAAATAGTCTAAAACCTCCTTGATACCTATAGCTTTCATACAGTTTGGCTCTTGGGTGTATTTTTTTTCCAAATATGCTATCTCATCTATCAATCCCATATCTAACATCTTTTGAGTTCGGATTTTTATTCTCTCTCTGAGGATTTCTCTAGGGGTATCTATCTCATATATTGGTAGAGGCTCATCTATAGTTGGTTTTGGTGGATTGACTCTAAAGTACTCTGTGGGTGCTAAAGATGTCTCAAAGTATAGATTTATCATCTTCTCTATACGGTAGCTATCGGTTGGTTTTATATTTTGCATATACTCTTTGTCTATATGATACAAAAAGCTATAAGCCTCTTTTGGATTTAGTATTAGCTCTTTTGTTTTTTGTTGAGTTGTTTGTGATACTGTTGGCATAGGGCTTATGCCATCTATTAGAGATTTGAGATAAAAGCTTGTTCCACCTACTATTACTAAGTTTTTTCCATTGGATATAGAGTCTCTTTTTGCTTTTTTGTATAACTGGATAAATATAGTCACATCAAAAGATTGATTTGGGTATATCTCATCTATACCAAAATGTTTTATCCCTTTTCTCTCATCTTTTGTTGGTTTGGCTGATACTATATCTATCTCTTTATAGATAGCTAGAGAGTCTAGGGATAGTATATTTGCACTATTTTTTTGTGCATACTCTATTGCTAGATTGGTTTTACCTGATGCAGTTGAGCCTATAATGGCGATTTGTTTAAATGAACTCATATAAAATAGTATCATAATAACTAATAGGGTAAAATTATGTCTTTAAAACCTGAGTGGTAAATTTGGGTTAAAAAGGAGATATATGTTATTTGATAAAGACAACCGTTTTAATTTAGCCAACCTGATTACATTTAGCAATATAGCCTGTGGACTTATAGCGATACATTTTATAGTTCATGGTGATTTTTTTACAGCGATTATATTAGCATGGATAGCAGGAGCATTTGATATAGCAGATGGAAAAGTTGCTAGAAAATATAATCTATCAACAGAGTTTGGTATCCAACTTGATAGTTATGCAGATTTTATCTCTTTTGTGGTTATGCCATCATTTTTACTCTATTATGCTATTACAGCCAATAGTTCGAACCTAACTCAACTAATATTAGGGGTGGTATTTATTATATATATTATCTCTGGGCTTAGAAGATTGATTGAGTTTAATATGAAATCAGAAGAGGGGACAGTAACCAAATACTTTGAGGGGGTTCCTACACCACTTGGGGCTATACTTCTTTGGGTTTTGTATCTGCTATTTAGTTATGGGATTATCCCTAACCCTTATGTTATAGGTGCGATTGTAGTGGTTATTGCTTGGTCGCTTAATAGTAAAATCAAGATTAGACACCCATAATGAATAATTTAAAAACAAAATTGATTAATCTGTCTGAACTTGTTATGTTTCAGCACTCTATATTTTCTCTGCCTTTTATATTTATAGCTATGGTTGTAGCATCTCATGGGTGGTTTGGTTGGAAGCTTCTATTTTTGGGTGCTATAGCAGCTATTAGTGCTAGAAATTTTGCTATGGGGGTCAACAGATATTTAGACCGTGATATAGATGCACTCAACCCTAGAACCAAAAATCGCCCATCTGTTGATGGTAGAGTCTCTGCTACTACTATGATAGCTTTTATAGTTATAAATGCTTTGATTTTTATAGCTGTAGCTTATGCTATTAATGATTTGGCGTTTAAACTATCGGTTCCTATTTTGGCTATTTTGGGTGCTTATACTCTATTTAAACGCTTCTCATCTCTAGCTCATTTGATTTTGGGGGTATCTTTGGGTTTAGCACCTATTGCAGGGGTAGTAGCTGTAAATGGAGAGATAACTCTATGGTCTATCTATCTAGCTATTGGAGTGATGTTTTGGGTAGCTGGATTTGATTTATTGTACTCTTTACAGGATATAGAGTTTGACAAAGCTCACAATTTGCACTCAATTCCCTCTAAATTTGGTGTGAAAAACACTATGAATATAGCCAAAGTGTTTCATATATTGACTATTGTTTTTTGGAGTCTATTTATTATAGAAGCAAAATTAGGTTTTTTTGGACAATTAGCTATTATTCTAAGTGCCATAGCCCTAGCGTATGAACACTATTTAGTCAATAAAGATTTTACAAAAATTGATAGAGCTTTTTTTACAGTCAATGGCTATTTGGGCATAATGTTTTTCATATTAATTATTTTGGAGGTTATATAAAGTGGAGATTTTATATATTATTAGTATATTCTCTTTGTTAGGATTTTTGTTGATTGTTGGTTATCTATTTTGGAACCATACAAAAACAAACTCATACAAGAGTGAATATTGTGAGTTATTAGAGGAGAGGATTAGTCATCTGGAGCATTATATATATGATTTGGAAGAGAAGCTATCACCTATTTCGGATGATATAAAAAAACAGATAGTTAGAATGTATCATGATGGCAAAGAGTTAATGGTAATAGAAAATGAGTTAGATATACCAAAAACCAAAGTAGAAATGGTACTAAAAGAGTACTACCGAAAGAAACAGTAAAAAATAGGCTTGAAATTATAGAAAAAAACAGCTATAA
This sequence comes from Campylobacterota bacterium, assembly GCA_013153055.1. Classification (GTDB taxonomy): domain Bacteria; phylum Campylobacterota; class Campylobacteria; order Campylobacterales; family Sulfurovaceae; genus UBA1140. The sequence continues at coordinate 65 of JAADFE010000020.1, read as the reverse complement.
TTTCACCCTCAAAGCACCCATAGCTCAGCTGGATAGAGCAACGGTTTGCGGTACCGTAGGTCAGG
>JAADFE010000100.1 GCA_013153055.1 Campylobacterota bacterium | reverse complement strand
GTTCAACTGGATTATGTATTATAGGTTCTCTGGGTGATGTATTTGGATTTAAAGATTATATGCTTATCTCAAAAAGAGCAATTTTTGGTTCTATCGTAACTATTTTGGCAGGATTTGCTGTAATCGCATTTGAGATTGGACACCCTGTTAGAATGTTGATATATAATGTTTTAACTCCAGGACTTACAAGTGCAATTTGGTGGATGGGAACACTATATGGACTCTATTTAACATTTATGATTATTGAGTTTGTTTTCCTACTAAAAGGCGATATGAAAAAGGCTAAAGTATTTGGACTAACAGGACTTTTAGTAGGTCTTGCGGCTCACTCAAACTTGGGTTCAGTTTTTGGTTTCCTAAATGCTAGACCAATTTCAAACGGAGTATTTTATCCAACATATTTTATTCTAACAGCATTTATTACTGGTGTATTTATTGCATTTATATTAATGGGATTTAGATATAACTTAAATTTCCCAGACAAAGTGAAAAAGATGTTAGAGGGTCTTGCTAAAATACAAGGACTACTTATATCTATACTTATATTCTTTGTAACATGGAAGCTTTTAACTGATATGTATGGTGGTATGCCAAATCGTGCAGAAGTTGCAGAGCATATTATAGGTTCAGCTCCATTTTGGACAGAGGTTATACTTGCAATGGTTATTCCTTTGGTTATTATTTTGAAAACAATGGGTAAAAAACCAGTATTACTTTTTTGGGCATCACTAAGTGGTATGGTTGGTATCTTCTTTATGAGATATAATCTAGTTCATGATACTCAACTAAAACCTCTACAAATGCTAAAAGTAAAAGAGTACCAAGTAGCTCCTGAGTGGATACACTATTTCCCAAGTGCTACAGAGATTATGATAAGTTTAGGTGGATTAGGTCTATGTATAGCAATGTACTATGCTGGAACTAAATTTTTTAATCTTGATGAAGACCATTAATCAATAGATACTAAATATAATCAACAAACTTCAAAAGAGTAGTATAATTTATAACTTATACTACTCTCTTTTATGCTATAATTTTTTATGAAAATAATAGAAACCTCCAGAAGACGATTTTTAAAAAGTGGTGTAGCATTGTGTGTTTATGCAAGTAATTTGGATGCTATAACTTGTTTGCCAACTTATTTAACACAACCTACTATCAAATCTACAAATAATATAAAAGAGATACCTTTTTTGTGCAATATGTGTAGAAATAAATGTGCAGGTATTGGGCGTGTTGAACAGAATATTCTAACCAAAATAGACCCAAATCCACTTTTCCCAAAATCAAGAAATATGATATGTCCAAAAGGTAATTCAGGTATCCAAGCACTTTATGATATTGATAGATTGAAATATCCTCTCAAGAGAGTAGGAGTTAGAGGAGATGGAAAATATCAGAGAGTTACTTGGGATGAAGCTTTTGAGTATATCAAAGATAAATTGGTAGATATACTCAAAAAAGAGAAAGATAATCGCTCAACAATAGTTAGTTGTAATGGTGAGGGATTTAACAAAGATGAATATATCAAATTTTTTAATGGGAAAATTGGAAGTAGCAATTTTTTAGATGAGGGTTCAATATGTCTCAATACCAAATTAGGAGCTACTATTTTGACTATTGGGGATATTGGAGAGATGGATATAGAGGGTAGTGACTTTGTCTTAATAGCAGGGGCAAATAGATTTGAGTCTCTAATCACTCCAGATAGTGTAGATTTGGCTAGAAAACAGAGAGAACAAAAGCTAGTAGTCCTAGACCCCAGAGCAACAGTTACAGCACTAAAAGCAGATGAGTATCTACCTATAAATCCTGGTACAGATTTGGCTTTGTGTTTGGCTATGACATATATTGCTATAGAAAATGAACTTTATGATAAATCATTTGTCAAAAAATATTTCAAAGATTTTGATAAGTATAAAAAACATATATTAGATAACAAATACACCTCAAAATGGGCAGAGACCAAAACTCATATCCCTGCTCAAAAGATAGAAAAATTGACAAAAGAGTTTTTTCAAGCCAAAAGACCTCTCTTTTATCTAGGTAGGAGAAGTGTATGGAGTAATAATGACTTTCAACTCCGTAGAGCAATGGTTCTTTTAAATGGTTTGGCAGGTAGTATCAATCGCCAAGGTGGTATTATCTTGGGGAAACCTATTAAATTACCAGAAGAGGAGATAAATAGTCCACTTTATGCCAATGCTAGGGAGAGATTTGATTTGGATGGGATTATTTATGGCTCTAAAAAAGGTGGAAGTTGGTTAAATTTTAGAGAGAAAATTGTATCAAACAACGCACCATATCCAGTAAGGGCTATGTTTATTAGAAAACATAATCTTATGCAAAATATGCCAAATGTTTCCAAAACCAAAAAAATGTTAGAGATGATGGATTTGGTTGTAGTTTTGGATACTATGCCAACTGATACAGCAATAATGGCAGATATTATTTTACCAGAGTGTACATATTTAGAGAGAGAAGATATGGTGGTTAGTTTTGGTAAACTAGAACCATCTTTAGCACTTCGTAATAGAGTTATTGAACCTATGTTTGAATCTAAAAGTATGCAAGATATACTCAAAGGTTTGGGAGAAAAGCTTAGCAAACCACTTTTTGATATTAGTAAAGAGTTTGATGAGGATTTACAAGATAGTATCAAAGAGTTGGGAGAAAAACAGGCTTTTGTTGAGGGTGGATATGATTTGGCTGAACTTTATCAAAAAGATGTAACTCAAAGAAATAGAGAATTAATTGAGAAAAACTTTGGTAAAGAGGCATATATAATGCTAAAAAAAGATGGAGTTTGGTATCCAAATATCAAAAAGTATCATAGAGAAATCTTTAACGGTAATTTTGAGTACTATCCAAAAGATGAGAGATACTATACTATCGATAAAAAATTTACTGTTAATTGTTATCTAAAAAAATTGGCAAAAAATGGTGAGGATGCTATGCCAACATGGAGAGATAAGTATGATTTTAAAGTCAAAAATGGGCATTTTAGAATGATAACTGGTAGATATGTTACTGAAACTCAAAGTGCTACAACCAATAATATTATGTTGAGAGACTTTTATCAAACAAATCATATATGGATAAACAATCAAGTAGCAAAAAAACTTAATATCAAAGTGGGAGATATAGTTGAGGTAGAGAGTAGTATAGGAAAAATCAGAATAAAAGCCTATCCTACAAACAAAATTCATCCACAAGCTGTATGGTTTGCTCATGGATTTAATAGCAAAAGCTTCTATATGAGTAACTCTTATAATAATGGTGCAAATGACAATGAGATTATCGAAGATAAATTTGAAAAGATATATGGTTGTGCTACCATGCACCAAACAGATGTAACAATAAGGAAAGTTTAATGGCAAGATATGCAATGGCATTTGATTATAAACTATGTATCAATTGTAAAGCGTGTGAAGTGGCTTGTAAAGAGGAAAATGGAATACTTTTGGGTGCAGACAAACATAGACTTTGGATAAATGTCAAAGAACCAAGTGGTAATTTTTGGGATTTGGATAGAGATGATGTAGAGTATATGCCAACACAATGTAATCAATGTGAAAATCCTCCATGCCTTGAAGCTTGTCCTACCAAAGCTATATATATTGATGATAATGGGATAGTTAGACTTCACGAAGAGTTATGCGATTTAATACAACTTTGTATAAAAGCTTGTCCTTATGATGCTAGATATATAAATAGTAGAGAAAATATTGTTGATAAATGTAACTTTTGTGCAGATACAAGACTTGATAGAGGTTTGACCACTACAGCTTGTCAAGTGACTTGTCCTAGCAAAGTTAGAATATTTGGGGATTTAGATGACCCAAATAGTGAAATAAGTCAAGTATTAAAGAAAAGAGATTATTTTCAATTACAGCCAGACAAAGGCACAAAACCAAAGCTTTTTTACCTAAAATAGGCTATCTGCTTAATGGATGATTATAATAATTATCCATTTTTTTTATAAAATTTATCAAATCTCACAATCATTACACAAATATGTTTTATACTGCGAATGTAAAAACAAAACAAACACAGAAAAGGAAAAATATGACAAAATTTACAAAATTAGCTTTAGCAGCACTTTTAGGTTTAGCAGTAGTTACTACAACAGCTTCAGCAGATGCAGACAAAGGTCAAAAGATTTATTCTAAAAAACTTAAAAAAGTTTGTGGAATGAATGGTGGAGATTTCGCAAAAAAACATACTCAAGAAGAGTGGGAAAAAATCAATGAAGATGGTAAACTAAAAGATGAAATCAAATCAATCTGTACAGAAGCTAATGTAGATAAACTAAAAGATAAACACCTTGAAAATCTTGGTGATTTCGTAGTTGAGTTTGCAAGTGACTCAGGAAATGTACCTAGCTGTTAAGTTTATTTAACACAAAACTTCCATCTTAAGATGGAAGTCCCTCCTTCTATCCCCCATAATTAATTTTATTAACTGTTACAACTTTATACTATAATATAAATTTATTATATAATTAATATCCATTAATACTAATATCACCTTATCTCTGTTAGAATAACTAAAATTCTATAATTTAAGAGAGGAAATTTTATGAAAAAGATTTTGCTATCAACTACAGCTATAGCTACTATGGCTTTAGCAGGTGGAAATTTAGGGGGTATAACTAGCTTTGAACAATCAGATACAGCTATGTCAGAGATTGAAGCATTAAAAGCTAGAATTACAGCACTAGAAAATGAAAAAAAAGAAGCACCTAAACAAGAGAAAAGTAGTGATATTAAAAAACTAGAGAAAAAAATCAAAAGATTAAACAAAAAACTTAGTAAAGTAAATGCACATGATGCTTTTGATAATATAAAATTTAGTACAGATTTTAGAACAGCTGTTGATAATATAAACTATAAATACAACAACTACAGCTATAAAGGTACAGACCTATCAGGAACAGAAGCCAGTAATGATGCACTTATTACTAGTAGATTAATTTTAAATATGAAATCTGCTCCAACAGATACTTTAACATTTTATGGACAATTAGCGGCTTATTATATTTGGGGTGCACACCTTAATGGTGATGAAGACCCTTCATTTAAAAGTTGGTCTGCTTCATCAAAAGCTTCAGATACACTATTTAGAGTTAGAAGAGCATATTTTGTTTATAGTGATGATGAACTACCATACTCTTTCAGTATAGGTAGAAGACCATCAAGTGATGGTTTTTTAATCAATCATAGAGAAAATGAAAAAGAAGCAGGTTCTCCATTGGCACATATAACAAATATGGAAGTTGATGCTGCTATGGTAAAACTAAAAAGTGACAACCTAGTAGAGGGTTCTTACCTAAAACTTATATATGGTAGAGCTCATGCTGGAGGGATGAGTACTCTATATGATGCAACAGGATATGAACCATATGCACAAGATGATGGTGATGTAAATGAAAATGTTGATTTCTTTGTAGCTTTAGCATCTCTATATAATGATGGGCAATACAATCTAATGGGAGAACATGCTATAATCTTTGATACAAAAGGTGCTAGAACAGAAGTTGCTCCTGGTGCACCTTTACCAGATGGTTCTGGGCTAAATAAATCTCTTGATGCAGGGACAGCTCAACTTACAGCATTGTCATTACAAGTTGATGGTATTGGTAATGAAATCAATGATTTCTTGGATGATACTATAGCTTTTGCTTCTATTGCTAGAAGTGCCTATGACCCTGATGACGGTAAAGAACTATTAGGCTCAACCAGTGAAAGAAGAGGATATTCATATTGGCTTGGTGTAAAAATGCCTGATATGATAACAGATGATGGAAAATTTGGATTAGAATATAACTATGGTACACAATACTGGACTCCAATGACATGGGCAGAAGATACAGCTATAGGTTCTAAATTAGCTGTTAGAGGTAGTGCTTATGAGGCTTATTGGAACTTTAATCTAATGGGAGAAAAAAATCTACCTGCTCAAATTAGATATACACATGTTCAACACGACTATACTCCAAATATTAGATGTAGTGGTTGGGTAAAACCTGTAGATGTTGATATAGAATCAGATGATATTAGATTTTCTGTAAGTTATAAATATTAATGTCAATCCCAAAAACTTTTTTAGCTATACTACTCTCTATTAGTATAGCTAACTCCTCCACACCTCTAAATATAAATAATGATTACAACAAAACTATAGAGATAGCCAAAAAAGAAAATAAACCTATATTTATTTTGTTTACCAAATCAGAGTGTCCATGGTGTAAAAAATTAAAATCAAAACTATTCTCAACTGAAGAGATATACAAAAGATTACAAGATGAATACATAGTTCTTTTTTTAGATAAAGAAAAAGACAAATATCCTCAAAAATATAAAATTCAAGCAGTTCCAACTGTATTTTTAATCAGTCCAACAGAAGAGATATATACTCAAATAATTGGATATCACAAAAAAGATAGAGATTATCTAAAATGGTTCAATTATGTAAAAATAGAGAGAGAATAGAGTTATAGTATTGACTTTATTAATTAATTTCAGTAGAATTTTGACTTAAGATTAAATTAATAATTAGGAGTCAAAATATGTCATGTTTAGCCAAAAGACTAAAATGTTTTCTGTTTTTCAAAAAAAAATCCTGCCAAAAGCAACAAATAGGTATTTCTGTAATCAAATTAACTTAAAACCAATAACTATCCAACACAAGAGATGTAACAAAACAGTAAAAAATACAGCTGTAGCAGCGATATCTTTTGCTGATTTTGCTAGAGGGTGTCTCTCTTGTGTTACTAAATCTACCACATTTTCAATAGCAGAGTTGAGTAGCTCTACTATCAAAATCATCATAAAAGTAACAATCAAAACTAGTTTATACATCAACTCAAAAGGGAGTATATATATAATAGGAAAAAATAGAACAGCAAAAAATAACTCTATTTTAAAAGAAGATTCAGTTCTAATAGCATGAACTAAACCATCTAGTGCATATTTGGCATTTTTAAATATACTATATTTTGGTTTATTGTTCATCTATTTCACCTCTACTATAGTCCAAAAGTTATAAATACCTGTCCGTCACGAACATCAATACCTCTTACAAAGCTTGTCGCTACACCTGTTGATTTTTCAAGATTATATATAGGTTTTTTAGCAATCGTCTCTGAAACTACTACACCTATAGCATTTTGAATACCATCTGGTAGCTTTGATAAAAGTGACTCATTTTGAAACTTAATACTGTTTACCATCGGGTTTTTGAGATATAGATTTTTGGTATTGGCATCATATCTAATTCCAGAAGCTAAATTTATAGTTCCTGATATACCATTTGGTATAAACATATTTGTAAATTTAAATGATGTTCCAACTCCTAATTTATCACTACCACTTTCACCTAATATATTTGGGTCAGATATATCCAAGTTACCACTGATTATTCCATATTTTACTCTCTCAGTTACAGGAAACTTTTGAGCTAATGTTGAGTTGATTACATTTAAAGGAATAGCTACAGAGTATCCCCTACCCTGTGGGTCAACACCAACACAACCACTAAAAAGCCCTAAAAAAGTCACTACCATTAATATTTTTTTTAACATATCGTTTCTCCTAAGTTTAAGTTTTTTAAAAGCATATCAAAACTATCTATTCACTCTCATTATTTTCTCTATGCTTTTTATTATATGCTGATATTTTTCTCAAATATGCTTCTCTTTTTCTTTGACGAACTCTAGCTCTTCTTTTGTAGTCTAGTTTAGCTTGAAGCTTATCAGGTTGCAAATAGTCAAACCTCACTAAAGTATCAACTACATCATAAAATACAGGTGCCGCAGTTTGAGAGGCAAAATATACCTTTTTTGGTTTTATTGCCAAAACCCCAATAGTATATTTGTGTCCGAATTTATCATTAGCAAAACCATAGAAACTACTATGATACTCCTCTATATATCTACCTTTGTAGGCAATATGTGCTGTACCTGTTTTGCCCCCTACTTCCAATCCATCATACTGAGCAGCTGTTCCTGTCCCTCTCTCTACTACTGAGACTAAAATATTATGAACAGCATTGGCAGTATCAGCCGAACATGCTTCAAGAGATGGTATCTCTTGGTTTACCTCATATCTTTTATAGTTATTATCAGAAAAATAGTCAACTATCTTTGGGGTTACTGCTACACCATCATTGTTAAAAGCACTATATGCCTTGACCAACTGCATAAAATTAACAAACATTCCATACCCATAAGCACTATTGGCACTATATGTTGGATAGTCTAATAGATATGGCTGTTTTATTCTACCCTCTAGCTCTTTGGATAAATCTATACCACTTTTTTGACCCAATCCAAATGCACGAAATCCATCATATAACTCCTTGCCTGATAATCTCCATGCAATTTTAGAGATACCAATATTGGATGAGTACATAACTATACCTTTTGGTGTCAAAGATTTAAAATAGCTATCATCTGTAATAGTATATTTCTCATTAACTCTATAGGTTCCACCTAATTTAATCTTTTCATTTAAATCAACAATATTATTATCAAGTGCAACAGCCAAAGTAAGAGGCTTTATAACAGAACCTGGTTCATATAGATATTCAGAAAAATTTGGATTGAGTGATTTTACATCTTTTTGAAGTATATGCTCAGGGTCAAACCTCTCTGAAGAGACTAGAGAGAGTACCTGACCTGTTTTAGAGTTCATCACCGCTACCAATATCTCCTCTGCACCTATTTGTCTTTTCATTTTATCTACAGCATTCTCTATCTCTTTTTGAAAATCCAAAGATATGTTTAGATGCAAACTCATACCATCAACTCTTGGTATAACTTTGCTATCACCTGTTAGAATAACTGTACCTAAGACATCTCTTTTTCCTTTGACTAAACCATCTTGACTAGGTGATAAATAGGCATCATATGCTCTCTCTAACCCTTTTATGGCTATAGGTGATTTATATCCATTATCAGCCTGTTTTACCTGCATATATCCCACAGTTGGTGTCAATAAATCATGATGAGGAAAACATCTTTTTTCATTATCTGCGATAATATCTAAACCCAAAATTAGATGAGGCTTATTTTTATCTAGTGGTCTAAATACCTTTAGTTTATTCATTTTATTACCCAATGATTTTAAATCACTAGCTAATCTTACATCTATATTTTTACTTAGAACCACTCTCCCTTTTATCTCTTTGCCTCTGCTATTTAAAAATTTCTGCTTTATCTCATCTTTTGACATGCCACTATATATACTAAATAGATTTATAAAGAGGTCTTTTTTCTTTGGGTCTATACTGAGTGTATTAACCTCTGCACGAAATAGTTTTTGACTATAGCTGAGCATATAACCATCTGCTGATACTATAGAGCCTCTGATTGCTCTATTTTTAATAGTAGAAAATTTACTACCTGTATGTCTATCGCTATTTATAGTGAATATAATGGTAATCAAAAAGACCATCAAAAGAGAGAATATAATCAAAAATATACCCAAAAGGATACTGCTTCTATATCGTATTATTTTATTTTCTATATACTCTTCTTCCATATTTTTCCTAATTTATTAAATATTATTTTAAATTATAATTTATCTGTTATATAAGGCTACCATTTTACTATTTTTTTTACAAATTTTTGATAAAATACCACAAACTAATATAAAAAAGAAATAAAATATGATTGATAAACCTCTATTTGGTGCGACTATACTATTACTCTTGATAGGTCTTTTGATGAGTTATTCTCTATCTACCTATACAATAATACAACATGGATTTACAGATACACATTTTTTTATTAGGCAACTTATCGCTGTTCTCATTGGAATAGGACTTATGGTTGTCATCTCTAAACTTGATGCAGATTTATGGTTTAAACCAATTGGTATAATACTATTTTTACTCTCTTTGGCAATACTTTTGACTATGCCTTTACTACCAGAGAGTCTGGTTCGTAGCGTTGGTGGAGCAAAGAGATGGATAAACTTTGGTCCAGTATCTATTACTCCTGTAGAGTTTTACAAGATAGGATTTATATCATTTATCTCATGGAGTTTGGTTAGAACTAGACTTCCAAAAGGCAATATGCCAATAAAAGAGGAGATAAAAGTCTTTGTTCCTTATGTAGTGATACTAATTATATCAACTCTACTTATAGCTGTTTTTCAAAAAGATTTGGGTCAAACTGTTGTAATATCTGCTACTTTGTTAGTACTATTTATTTTAGTAGGTAGTAGTTTTCGTTTTTTCTCTATGCTATTTGGTATAGGTATAGTTGGATTGGTACTACTTATTATAACCCAACCCCATAGACTCAAAAGGATTAAAGCGTGGTTCCTATCATTTGATAACTCTGCCAATAGATTAGAAACCTATCAAATCACAAACTCACTTGATGCTATAAATCATGGTGGATTTTGGGGTCAAGGGTTAGGTAACGGACAATATAAACTAGGCTTTTTATCAGAGGTTCATACAGACTTTGTTTTAGCTGGGATGATGGAAGAGTTGGGATTTATATCTATCTTGGTTGTAGTTTTGACTATGCTATTTATTATATTTCGTATATTTAAAATAGCTGCTAGAGTAGATAATCCTACATACTATCTATTTTGTGTAGGTGCTGCTTTGCTCTTTACATTTTCATTTTTGATTAATAGTTTTGGTATATCAGGGATTACACCTATTAAGGGGATTGCTGTACCATTTATTAGTTATGGTGGTTCTCAGATTATCGCATCATCTATTATTATAGGTCTAATATTGATGATTTCCAAAAAAGTAATACCCAAAAATAGGAGAGAAAAATGAGTATAGTAATGACAGGTGGAGGTACAGGTGGGCATCTAGCTATTATCAAAGCTGTAAAAGAGGAGTTAACAGACTCAGAGCTTATATATATAGGCTCAACAAAAGGTCAAGATAGAGCATGGTTTGAAGATGACAGAGATTTCCAAGCCAAATATTTCCTAGATACACAAGGAGTAGTCAATCAAGGAGTTTTAGGTAAATTCAAATCTATATATATGCTCCTAAAAGCCACTCTAAAAGCTAGAGCTATACTCAAAAAATCAAATGCAAAAGTGGTATTTTGTGTAGGTGGTTTTTCTGCTGCTCCTACATCATTTGCAGCAAAATCTCTCAAAATTCCTCTAATAATCCATGAACAAAATGCCTCTATAGGCTCACTAAATAGACTTCTAAGACCATATTGCGATGCTTTTATCTCATCATATGAAGAGAGTAGCCCTATAAAAGCATATCCTATCAAAAAAGAGTTCTTCCAAAAAGCAAGAGTAAGAAGAGAGATTAAAACTATCATATTCCTAGGTGGCTCCCAAGGGGCTGTAGCTATCAATAAACTAGCCATAAAGATAGCTCCTACATTAAAAGAAAAAGGTATAAAAATCATCCACCAAGCAGGAGATAGAAATATACAAGAGGTAAAAAAACAGTACCAAGATATAGGTATAGATGCTACTGTGTTTGGATTTACTGATAAGCTATCTGATTATATGGCAGAGGCTGATTTTGCTGTTGCTAGAGCTGGGGCTTCAACTCTATGGGAACTATCAGCTATTGGTTGCCCTGCTCTATTTATACCATATCCATATGCTGCAAATGACCATCAATACTACAATGCTAAATTCCTAGAAGAACAAGGAGTAGCTTGGATAATAAGAGAAAATGATATCACACCACAAAAGGTTATAGATATACTAGATGAGGATATAGAGAGTAGAAGCAAAAAGCTACAAACACTTATCCAAAAAGATGGTGCAAAAGAGATTGCCAATTTATTAAGAGAATATCAATAGAGTATGAAAGAGTTTATTTTTGGTTTTATTTTTGCTTTTGTAGTTATATTTTTATCTATTGGAGCTTTTTATCTATTTGGTAAAGAGATTTGGTATCCATATTATGAAAAATATTTCATCCAAAAAGATATAGCACCGATAGAGTGTCCCAAATGTCCCGAGCCTGAGACCAAAATCATAGAAAAAAATGTAACCATAATCAAAAAAATAGAAGAGAACCTAACATCTATCCAGAGACTCAAAAGATATCTAGCCGATAGTGATTTCATCATATATCCCAAAAAACTAACAATCATAGGAATAAAACATGAAAGAAAATTAGAGATTTGGGGAGAGCTAAACAGTAAATGGAGACATATCCATGACTATAAGTTCACAGCATTTTCTGGAAAATTGGGTCCCAAACTAGTAGAGGGAGATAGACAAATCCCAGAGGGAATTTATGGCATATCTTATCTAAATCCAAATAGTAAATTTCATCTATCCATGAAAGTCAACTACCCAAATGAATTCGATAAAAAAATGGCAAAAAGAGACAAAAGAGTCCATCTAGGTGGAGATATCATGATACATGGAAGCGATAGAACTATAGGTTGTATCCCTATTGGAGATGAGAGTATAGAGGAGTTATACTACTTGGCTCAAAAAGTAGGTATCCAAAATATCAAAGTGATACTATCTCCTGTTGATTTTAGATATATGAGTGTCAATATTAAAAATGACAGATACCCATGGCTAAAAGAGCTATATAGTGATATCAAAAAAGAGATGAAGCCTTTTATCTCAAAATAACCACATTTTAGATAAAATATTCACAATTAAAAATATGGGATTATATTATGGATATTCGACAACAATTTTTGGACTTTTTTCAGAGCAAAGGACACAAACTAGTACCTAGCTCTCCA
>JAADFE010000112.1 GCA_013153055.1 Campylobacterota bacterium | reverse complement strand
TAGAGAGGTGTCCGAGTGGTCGAAGGAGCACGCCTGGAACGCGTGTGTGGGGCAACCCACCGAGGGTTCGAATCCCTTCCTCTCTGCCATAAAGTTACACAAACTTACAAAAAGTTACATTAACTTACAGAAGCCCACAAAGTAGTAATTTCGGATATTATTATTTTTTTGCTAAAATATCGAAATTTACAAAAAGTTACATAAACTTACAAAAAAATACATTGCGTGAATATATATAAGGTAGAAAAATAATGATTAAATCTAAAAGATATATAGGGGTTTATTATAATATTTTAGAGAACAAAGATAAAAGTTATTATATCACATATAATAATGGTTCTAAAAAAGTCTGGGAAAAGGTAGGGAAACATTCTGAAGGCATTAGAGAAGCTTTTTGTTCTCAATATAGGGCTGATATAATCTTGAGGCTTAGGCTTGGAGAAGATACACCTAAAGATTTGAGAAAGAAAAATAATAAAACTTTACATCAAATAGCTCTTATGTATTTTGAAAAAAAAGATTATAAAGGTAAAAGTTATACTACTTTTTGGGGTAGATACAAAAATCATATCCACCCTACTTTGGGTGAAAAATTTATAAATGATATAACAGAAGATGATATTGATACTCTCAAGAGATTAAAAAAAGAGTTATCTATAAAAACTATATCTCTTATTATTGAGATGTTGAACTCTATTTTTGTTTTTGCTATAGAGAAAGGTTTTGTTAAAAAAAATCCATGTACTAAAATAAAAATCAAAAAAAGCGACAATGCAAGAGAGAGGTATCTTTCTCTTGATGAGATAGAGCTTTTGATTAACCATGTAAAAGATAGAGAATATCTACATCTATTTGTATTGTTGTCTCTTAGTACAGGTGCGAGGCTTCATGATGTATTTTGTATGAAAAAAAAAGATTTTAATCTAATAGATAAAACTGTTACTATCAAAAATCGTAAAGGGAATAGTACATATAAGGCTTTTTTGACTAAAAGAGTTTTAGAAGTATTAGAGCCAAAGCTATTAGAGCTTAGAAATCCTAATGATATTTTATATAAAAAAAGTGAGAGAACTATCCAGCGACAATTACAACAAGTCTTAAATGAACTATTTAATGTGGGATTGGATAATAAAGATAGTAAAAATAGAGTGGTAATCCATACGCTAAGACACACATTTGCATCTCAATTAGCTATTGCAGGAACGCCTATTTTTACTATTCAGAAGCTTTTAGACCATAAGTCTATAGAAGATACCTTACGCTATGCCAAGCTTTCGCCTGACAATGGTAGGGATTTTGTGGAGGGGTTATTCTGATAATATTTCAACTTTATAATGTTTCATATCAGAAATTAAGTAATCTTGAAAAGTCGTTTTCTTTAATTCTTGTTTGGCTCTATAGATTGCTTCATTAGTGTTTGTAGCAAAAATATCAACATAACCATCATAATATCCCATTGAAAGCCAAACTCTATATTTTCTTAACAAAACATTTCCTCTTCTTTCCATCACGCTACCCTCCCCACTTGTTTAACAGCTGTTCTTTTTTCCTCTTCACTAATTGTAATATATCTCATTGTTGTCATCTCCTTTTTATGTCCTACTACTTTTGCTATAGTCTTAATGGATATATTGGCCCTGTGCAAGGTGGTTATATATCCTGCTCTAAAACTATGTGTACTATACTGTTTTCCTAGTGCTTTTTTGAGTACCCTGTTTAACATGGCAACCAAAGAGCTACTAGCATATGCTGTCATTCTGTTTCTTATAGGAGACAAGAGTGCAAATTTCTCATCTTCCTCTAACTCCTCTTTAAATACCTCTTTGAGTATATCTACATGTTCAGGAGCTACATAAGCATCTCTTGGGGTTTTGGTTTTTGTATCGTTTCCCAAGCTTATAACATGCTCTACTGCCATTCTTTGGATATGATAGTTTTTTAGATGTGCTAACTCTCCAGCTCTAAAACCAAAATAGTAAAGTAAATAAAAAGCTTTTATAGCATTTGCTTTTGCTATAGTTTTTTGGTTTGATGTTTTTACATACTCTATTAACTTTTTAAACTCTTCTGCATATATATCTTTTCTCTCTAGTGTTGTTCCCTTTGGTCTTCCTCTCATGCTATTCTCCTAATATATTTTTTTGCATCTTCATAACTTTTTAAAGCTTTATGTCTTGTTGAACCTGTAATATATCCACCCTCTTTTAACTCTTTGTTTAGTTCTGATAACATTTTTTTGAGTTTATCATTATCTTCAAATGGCAACATCTTTTTTGGTAATAGATATTGGCCTATATCTACCCCTTTATATCTAGCTTCAAGTAGAGCTTCAAGAGTTAACTCTTTTTTGTTTTGTTGTGTCGGCGATATTTCGCCGACACACTCCGAGTTTTCGGACTTTGTGTCCTTTGGCGTTTCGGCGATATTTGGCAACTGTTTCGGCGAAACGGTAGGGATATTTGCCACTTTTAGAGATGATGGGTCAACTACTACTATTCTCTTTTTGCTCTTTTGTTTTTGGACTCTATTTTTTCTAAGATATAAAAGAACATCAACTACACTCAATAGCTCTATTCCAATACCTGCAACAAATAGCAATATAGCAAATACCCATATAGGAGGAATATTTGAGACTGCATCTACTTTTTTGGTATTGAATGTATCTAAACTTAACTCTTTTCTTTTCTCTTTTGCTCTTTTTATCTCTGACAAATATAGAGTTGAGCTTTTTCTATTTTGTATCTCTTTTGTTAGCTCTTTGAGTTTTGAGTTATATTCATCAACTGCTAACTCTTCTGGAGAGTCATATCCACTTATAAGTTTTTGGTATCTTTTATATTTTGTTGTACCCCATGCTCTTTTACGAGGCTCTATTATTGAGCCATTTTTATCTGTTACAAATTTTAATCTCAATAACTCCCCTACTCTATTTGATACAAATGAGTTTTTTTGATTTTTAAAAGTATCTCTTTTAAGTATAGGCTCTTGTAAATAAGCCTCTCTTTGCTTCTCTAGCTTTTCTAGCTCTTTGGTTATCTCTTGGTATTTGATAGGGTCAAAAGGGCTTATTTGAGCCTCTTTTATTGCTCTATTGACAAAATATGTATGTGCAGAAAATGCCAAAGGTGTATATGTAGTCAAAGAGATAATAATCACTACTCTAATAATAGACCCTATATCTTTATCTATCGCAAAATACTCTGTAATATAAAATGCGATAGCTATACCTACTCCAGCCCCAAATGCCAAATAGATATAAATTAATCCATCATAAAACTCTTTTGATGGGAAAAGCCACTCTAGGCTACCATATATTGTCAAAACAGACACTATAATTGTGACTGTTTTAAACAGAAGTTTTGTAAATTTTTCCATAATTCCCCCTTTATAAAGATGTCCATAGTTTTACAAGTAGTAAAAAACCTATACTACAAGAGACTATAATTGTCATAATAATATCATTGGTTGTCATCTATTCCCCCTGCTCTATTGCCACAACAGTTTTTATACCTCTACAGGCTGATTTATATCTACCTGAAAAATATACAAACTGTTCATCAACAAGTTTATCAAGCACTTTTTCATACAAATCAATCGCCTCTCTTTTGGTGCTTTTTTGAGATTTGATATACTCATCTACTACTATTCTCTTTGGTAAAAGTCCCTCTTTTGGCTGGTTTATCGCACCATTTTTAAAAAGAATTTTGAGCAATTCAGCCTCTTTAAATTCAAATGAAGCAAGGTCTATATATCTATCTTCAAGCTTTATAGATTTTTGAGAATTATTCTCATCTTTTGTCTCTTGTTGATAATCGTTCTCATGTGTCGCTGACACACCCTCGACTGTTTCGCCGACACACTCCGAGTTTTCGGGCTTTTGCTGTTTTGGCTCTGTTTCGGCGAAATTCAGCGAATTTTGGCGAATTTTGGCTGTTTCTTGGGGTAGAGTAGGGTGGTTATGATTTTTGATATAGCCTTTAGCAACTCGATTTTGTCTCATTTTTGAGATAATATAATCAGCTACACTATCATCATCTCCTTTGTTATCTATAGGAGTAGTGAGAGCTTCTATAGTATCATCTATCTCTTTCTCTTTTAGAACTCTTTTCGCACCTGGTGAAGTAGAGTGTTGTGTCAAGTATGCTCCCAAAAAACCAAATATTGACAAAATTTCAAACAGTGGCAAGATTATCTTTAGTGATTTGGCTCTTTGAGCTGAAGCTCTTTGAACCTCTTTGATTTGCATCATATCCATTTGTGATATTTTACCTGTTGAGAGTAGGGAGGTGCTATAGCTGTTGATATTTGATAGTGTTTTCATAGCAAGTTTATCATCTGCTATTGTGCCGTTTTTGGTAATAGCATCTGCTATATCTACTATCTTATCCTTTCGTTTCTGCTCCTGTTCTAGTAGTTTCATATTTCTTTTTTGGACACTATCAATTATTTGAACTGATTTGGTTCTTTGCATATTATCAGCTCCATAGTAGTGTAGGGAGATAGCTGTACCTGTAAAGATGGATAAAATCACAAAAGCTACAGCTTTTATCTTGAAATCACTCCATGCAAAGTATGCTTTGACCATTGAGAACTTGACAGCTTCTATAAATGCTCCTCCTAAAATCCCTATAAAAACAGCAAAAATAGTACCATAATCTAGTACCAAGTCATAATATATCCCATATGCAGACCCCATAGTGCTTAAAAATGCAACTACCCAAGAGAGTAGGGAGATAATCATTATGACTTGATTTCTGCTTATAGCTCCTGATTGTTGAGCATATCTAGCATGTGTTTTCTGTATTGCTTCTACATTATTCATTATGTTTCCTTTATTCTAATCATCTTTTTAGTTCCTATATGCTATATTTTTATTATGTTTATTAAGCATATTGTGAGATAGTTGGTCTATCTCACATCTCAATAACACTCCTCACAAACTGAATAAGCCTTATCACTAATCCTTTTTAATGCTATTTCTGATTTTTTTGTATCTTGTTTTTTTAGCTCTTGGACTATTTTTTTGCTCTTTTCAAGAGTGGATAAAAGCTCTTTAACCTCTTTTTCAAGTGGTTCTTTTTTACTCACATTCTCTCTTTTTTTTGTTTTTTTTTCTTTTGGTAGGGTGGTGGTATCTTTGGATAAAGATGATATATATCCCAAAAAAAGAATCAAACCTACAACAATTGTTATAGAAACTAATGTCTCATCACTCATTTTAAACTCCTAAAAAATTAATATGTTTGGGGAGATTTTCCTAATGCCCCAAACTCCACCAAACAGCCCCAAAACAGCCACCTAATCTATTTGGTGGTTAGGTGGATTATTAGGGTTTAGTTAGGTGGACTCAACCCTAATGTTTGGGGGAGGGTAAAAAGCAAATAGCTTTAAATCCCACAGTTTCGGACTCCTAATTGTTTGGGGGGATTAGGTGGATATTAGGGTTTAGTTAGGTGGACTCAACCCAAAGCCCCCAAACAAGCCCCCAAACATTAGGTGTGCATTTGAAAAAATCTCCCCAAAAATTATCCTATTTAAAATAACTTTGGGGGAGACTCTCTAAACTTAACAGTGCAATGTTAAAGAACAAAGTAGCTTTTTTTGGTGCTGATTAAATTATATCTTTGAATTTATTAAAACATTCTGATTTTATTAAAACTTTTTGAATTATATAAAACAAAATGCAAATTTTATCCAAAGTGAATTATTGATATAATTATTTCATGAAAATAAATTACTATGATTTAAAAGAAAAGTTGGAACAAGATTATGAAGTTAAAGGTTCTATTATTTCAATTTTAAATGGAAATAGACAACCAAATTCAACCTTGAGATATAAGTATGAAAAAGAAATAGGAATTCCTTTTGATGGGTGGGGAAAAAACTTAAAAAAATATCTTGAGACTTGTGAATGCTGTGGAGCTATATTGAAAAAGAAGAAAAAAGATAAAAAAATATAAACAATTAAAATGCAACCTATTTATATATTTTTTGCTAGTACCATTAGCGTTGGATTCATTTTATCTGTCATTTCAGCTATATCTATTTACATACATAAGAAAAAAATTTCTGTAGCTCTAATTCCTCTCCTAATTTTTCCAATCATTCTCGTATTGTCAGTATATTTATCTAGGGTTACTTTAAGTATTTATCCATCAAGATTAAACATTCTTGCAACAATTTTTATTAGTAGCCCTCTTATATATGGGCTTTATTTATATTTCTTTGATAAAGAAAACTATATAAAAGGACTTTTCTTTGTTTTTTCCCTTATATCATTAGGATTTTATTATTTTGCTACATTTTATCATCCATATAGTGGATATTCACTGACTAATCACTATACCAATAAATATATCGAGATTGATAGAATTGATTGTATCGGTAAAATTGAGAAATGGTTAAATAACAGAAATATTTCTTTATATGAAAGTGATGAAATTGAATACAATCAGTCCATAGAAGAGATACGAAGATTGAGGAATAAAAAAATTAGAGTCTGTGATGAAAATTACAATGAATATATTTTTGATGAAAGATGTAATTTTGAAAAAGAACTAAAGAGCGAATTTTAAATATAATCAGTCAGTAGAATATAGTTCTATTCGTTTCTTTCGTATTTTTTCCCATTTAGTAGGTGGATAAAGTTTATCCCATGCTTCAAACATCTTTCTATCTCTTTTAGATAACTTCATTTTATATTTTTTGGAAAAATATAAATAAACTCTTGCAATAAATCCTTTAGTATAATTAGGAGGATAAACTTTTTTCTTTTTAAAATCTACTTTAAATTGACATTCGCCATATTGACCTTTCAGGCTTTCAATAGTATCCATATATCTATAATTTCGCCTATCTGCATTAATTTCTCCTATTGATGGTACAAGATTAAACATATCTGCTTCCATTTTTCTAAAAACTGGAGACACTTTTTTACAACATCTACGACCTTTATATCTTTTTCCTTTTTTTGTAATACACCTATCATCTCCATTCCTCCAACAGGAAAACTGCCTACCAAAATTTTCAGCAGGTATTATATGTTCCCATTCAACTTTTTCTGCTCGTATATTAACTTTACCTTTCTTTGTTAATTTGTTTCTTGGAGTGTATTTACTATTATCTTTAATGATAACAGCCTTTTCCTTACCTTTTATTCGTTTTATCTCATAAGGATTATGACAGTAAAAAGTGATTTTATGGTCATAGTAAATTTTCTTTAGTAAAATTTTTTTTGATTTACTAAAACTATCACCATATATATATGAAGATAATAAGAATAATAGTATTATTTTTAATGAGTTTATATCGTACAACCTGCTAATGGGTCTATATTGGAATGACATGTACAAGATGGACTTAATGTACCATCAGAACAAACAACTCTACCACCTGAACAGCCATCTACTCCACCATGCCAAGAGCAACAACCACGCCTTTGAATTTCAAAAAGATTTTCTCCTTTAGAAATTTTAAATTCATTTTCATTTTCATTTGTATTAAGTATAGTTAAAAAGTAAACAGATAAAACAATAAATGAAATACTAAGTAAGATTTTTTTCATAATCTTTTCTTCTCTTTTATTTTGATATTCCAAAGTATAGCACAGAACAAATTTACAAAGTCCTAAATTCCTTAAAAAAATTTTGAAATTTTTTACGACTAATAAATATCCCCTCTATTATCAGCCTCTTCCATATAAATAATTAATTCAGTATCCACCACCTCATAGATAAATCTATAACTACCAACTCTTAGTCTAAAACCTATTCTGCCTTGAAGCTTTTTAATATCAGCTTTTTCATTGGTAGGGTAGGGATTGTTTTCCAATTCTAAAAACTTTGCCTTGATTCTATTTTTGTCTTTTGGAGTACGACTATTGATAAATTTGATAACTTTTTTGCGAAGAATAATGCTATACATTGATTAGCTCCAGTTTATATCACTCATAGTTCCATAATCCTCTGGGTGTTTTTTTCTATGTTCTCTACCCTCTAGTATGATTTTATAATCAGGGTCATTAGGAGTGATGACTTCTATATCCAAGCTTGGCTCTACAGGTCTCAAAGCACTTATCATTTTGTATAAAGGCTCTAAATAGTTCTCATCTATCTTATCTATCTCTTTTTTTAGAGCCACTCTTAGTGAATCTATCATATTTGGGTCTAAAGTTATATTTGACTGCATAATCTCTCCTATATTATTTTATTGTTCAAGGGATTTAAATATTTATTGACTCTCAATCGAGTGAGAGGGGCAATATATCACTTTTTAAAAAGCTGACTATGTGTGCCTATTCTTTGAAGATAAAGAGTGTCATCTTTGACTGTATAGATTATCAAAACATCACCTGCAAGATGAAACTCCCTAGAACCTTTATAGTCACCCTTTAGTGAATGGTCTAATGCTTCTGCTGGAAGAGGTTCACTCTTTAGTATCAGGGATAAATACTCAATCCGTTTACGATACTGTTCATCTGTAAGCTTTACTTTCAACTCATCTTTTCTAAAATATTTGTGTCTCTTAATTTTCATGCTCTTTTTAACTCTTCTAGTGTAATATCCTCATAATTATTACCTGTCTCTATATCTTTTATAGTCTCTAAGGTCTTACTGTTTGGTATATTGGTAGGCAGAATCTTTTTATCTACTACAATACTATCTACAATACCATCTTTTAGATTTTGCAGTATAGATAGCAAAAAGTCCAAATTGTTATCATGAACACTTATTTGTATCGTTTGCATGATTACTCCTTTTTAAAAAGCTGTTCTTTTTGGCTACAAGTATAACATAAGTTACATTATACTCTAAATTACTAATGTTACATATCAAAAAGTGTATGAAAATACTATAGCTATAATCTCTTTTTAATTTTTATATCTTTACCCACACCATCTATTATCAACTCAATGCAACCTGTATCAATCTACTTTTTAAAAACTTGGCTACCTCATTGATGGGGAATAGGGGAGTACGACCAGATAGTATAAATCTAGGAATATCTGCACTACACTCTCTAACTTTGTCTGTAATAAATCTAACAGATAGATTAAGCTCTTCACTAAGCTCTTCTTTGGTTAATGTCACTTTGTTGTATTTGTTTTTTAAAAACTCTTCATAATCCATTTCTTTTTCTCCTTTTCTTAAGTGTTACTTAGATTACCCAACCGTTACCCATTTAAAAACTCAAACGAGTAACGGTTAAATCCCATGATTTCGGCTTTTATATACTCTCATTACCCTATTACTCGTTTATTCCAAAATTAATGCGTGGAAAATTTTTAAAGATAAAAAAAACTTTTAGTAATATATAGCACCCAAAAACGGGTAAACGGGTAACGAACGCTTATAAATCCCATAAAATAGTGTTTTGCTCGTTACTCGTTTGGATTTCTAAATGAGTAACGGTTGGGTAATCTAAAATCAAATGAGTAACGAACTACTCAAAAACCACTTGAAAACCCTGCTTCATATCTATCATGCAGTGCTTTGTCTCTCTTATTCCCTTTTTGAATTTGAACTCTGAAATTAGTTCGCTATTCAATCGAACATTCTCTACATACCAAGCATTTTTAGGTAATAGCTCATCTTTGCCAAGCGTGGTTCTCTTTTCGCTATAGTTTGGTATATGTATCTGTAATCGATTGAAAAAAGTTCTACTGGTATAAGAGTTATGCCCTTTGTCTTCACACCATGCTTTGTAGTGTTCATAGATATACTGTTTTGCAACCATTACACCTCGTTGTTCTATAATGCACTCTTTGGCATAAGCTCTAATTGGGTCAATATCATCTCTATAATCCTCCATAAAAGCAGCTCTACTTTTTGACATAGAGAATTTTCCATTTTTGATAAGTCTTTTTAGACCCACAAGAGCTAGATTGAGTATTCCTGCTCTCTCATCATTAAATCTCTCTGTTAGGTCTCTAATTTTTTCATCATCACTTATCTCTTGGTTAAAATTAAGTAACAACATTCTTCGCAAAACTCCACCATCATTTATTCCACTCTTTGGTAGTTTATTGGTGGCAAATGCCATTTTTGGCTTTTGTTCAGGATATAGCTCATAGGCTTTGTCATGTTTTGGGTTGATAGTTATACTATCATTTGGAGAGATTAGAGCCTTTAGGGTTGCTAGTTGTTTCCTTAGGTCAGCTCCTGCTTCAAGCTCACTACCTACATTTAGTATCTTGTTGGTTAGTGCATCTAGTTCATGCCCTTCCATTTGATGTAGATTTAACCCACTAATATTTTCTCTACCAAAAAAGCTTGAGATAACAGATAGCACAACAGATTTACCATTTGCTCCACTTTGACCATACAATAGCAAGAACTTTTCAAATCTATGAGAGGGTAGGATACAGTAACCTATAAATTCCATTAATGCGTCCTGGTCCTCTTTGTCTGGTAAAACTCGATTGAGAAATGCTTCCCACTTTGGAGCTGTAGCATTTGGGTCATAGTTTATATCTATTATATTAAAAGCACAATCTTTTTTATTGCTCTCATATTTAAAGATATGTTTACCATTTGCATTTACTATCAATGCACCATTGTTTACTGTGATTATTCTTTTGTTTGTATCTATCCATCTCTCAAGAGATATAGCTTGACCTTTTATATTTTCTACTGTTTCAGAAGATGTTTTTACTGTTTGCTTTTTAAAGTCAAGTTTGATAGCAGGAAAAAACCTCTGAAGAATAAAATCACTAAGTTCATAATCTTCAAATCTATAATAGTAAGCTCCTGTCCAGATATAGAAACCATCTCTAAATTTTGCAAACATATAGCCACAGCTCTCTGTAGCTCTTTTTGCTTCTCGTGCTATATCATATATATGTACCTGACGATAGTCATTTATAATGGTCTTTTTTAGTTTTACTAGCTTTGATATATTTTCAACCTCTTTTTTAAGATTATTTGGTTGATTGTTGAAGAGATTAGTTATAAATCTCTCTAGCTCTGCTTTGTGGTTTGAGCTAGATAACTCATTTGCTAGGTGAGTAAAAGCCTTTAGTACATTATCTTTTTCTCCTCTAACTGTTTGAGCATTTTTGATAATCTCATCTTCTATATCTATAAACTTGACTTTTTTAGTTGGTTCGAGAAAATCAATAGGGCGTTCGCCTTTCCAATCATCATACAAATCATCTATCTCTTTGATAAGCTCGTTATGAGGAACAAATGAGCTATAGACTATTTTGTCAAATATATCTTCGGCACTATTTATATTGTGTATAGATAACCAATCAGATATATCTCCTTTTTGAGGAAAATGCTGTTCAAGTTTATTAAATAGTATAATTTGACAAGATTTAGCAACAGGAGCTATCTCTTTGTATCTTTTTAGAGCATTTAGATAACCTGCTTTGTCATTATCAAACCATATATAGACTTTTTTGTTTTTTAGGAAATCTAAAAAGTTTTCCCATCTACTTGCTACCCCACCAAGTGTTAAGGCATTTACTTTTAAGCAGTTAAGGTTAAAACAATCTTTTTCTCCCTCTGTAATAATAACTCTATCATCACTAGGATTATCAAATTGCCAACCAAAAGGGTATGGAGTAGAGTTTTTCCAACCAATCCATTTACCATCTCCTTTCCACTCATAGAGATGTTTGGTTACATCCCAATTTGAAAAGTTTTTTGTAATGGTTCGTCGCTTTATATTCATCACATTACCGTTTTGGTCTCTTGTAATAACTGCTACTGTCTCATTATCCCAATCCCAACCAATAGAGCTTAGAAAACCATCAGCCATAAAGTATTTTGGAAAAACCGATTCTATAGCATTTATAACCTCTTGATGGTTTTCATTTAGAGCTACACTTAGGTCATTGGTATATTTATTTGCTATTAGGTTCATGTTTCTTCTAGCAAATTGTCGAGCTTTTTGTAACTCTAGTTCTCTTTTTTTTCTATCTTCTTGTAACTTTTGGTTATTTTCTGCTATAATTCGATTACGCTCTTCTTGCTGTTTTGGTGTTAGCTCTTTTCCCTCGCCGACATCAATGCCATGGTCAAGAAGAACTTTCTTCACAGCTTCAAGAGAACTCATCTTCTCTTTTAGCTCAACAAATCTAGTAATATCTCCACCAGTATCACAGGCGAAGCACTTAAATAGATTGTTTTTTACTGAAAGAGTAGGCTTACTATCAGCATGAAAAGGGCAAAGAGTCATATTTGCCTTAAATTCCATCTGATATACATTTTGTAGATACTCTTTGAGGTCATAGGCTTTTGCCATTTCAAACCAGTTATTTCCATTAAGCTGTTTTGTCATAATCATACTCCGTAAAAAGTGGTCTATTTTTTTGTAGATATTCAGCAAAAAGATGAGAGTAATAAACAAAAGTCTTGGTATGTCTAAAACTCATTCTTTTAAAAGCCATTCTGAATTTTTTTTCTTCTGATGGGGTGGAGGCTAGAGCTTTTGCAAGAGCATTTTCACTTCCTGCAACATTAATACTCTCAATAAACATTTTTTCAACAAAATGTTGAAGTGGAGCTAAAAAAAATAGCTTATTTCCCAATATATAAAATTTTTCAGGAGATTTAGAGTATGTTTGTCTAAGAGTCTCTAGCTTTATTCCCACCAAAGGGTTATAGAGCCACGAGATAGATTTAGAGTTTTCAATCACATTACCTACATGGATACCAAACTTTTCAATCACTTTTTCAAATAAATCCAAATACTCCATAGGATTTCTTTTGAAGTTGTTATTTTTTAGATTAGACTGATGTTTGAAATACTCTTTTTGGTTCTTTGCCATTAGAAGAGCCAAGACATGCCTAACCCCTGCAATTTTTAAGGCACTCTCTAATGCTCTATTGAAGTAGTCTCTATTGACTTCAATCAGATACAAAGTACCATTTTCTTCAATAAATCTTTTGTCTGTTACCACGGTGATTCAAAATCAAATAAAAGTTAAGTATAATACGCAAAAAGAATTATGAAAACATTATTAGAAAGATTTAGAGAGTTACCAGAC
>JAADFE010000150.1 GCA_013153055.1 Campylobacterota bacterium | reverse complement strand
ACAAATATCTTTTTGGTTTGGTATCTTGGTTTCATAAAATATCTCCTTTGATAATTAATTAAATAGTGAACAGTGAAAAGTGAATAGTGAACAGTGATTTTATAAATTTTCTTTAGTTGTTTTTATGCTACTTATTAATAGTTTTAGTAACTCTTTAATATCTATTTGCATACTTTTAAACATTTTATCTGTTATATAATCACAATCATTTAAAAGTCTAAGCCAATAGTAACTTTCATTTGCCTCTTTTAGACTTACAAATAGTTTATTTATAAAATCAGCCTTAGATTGTGCATATTGAGCCTCTGCAATCAAAGCCCCTATAGCTGTTCCCGAACGGAGAAGTTGCTTACTCAAAACAAATTCTTTTTTTTCAGATATTAAATATCTATTTAATCTAACAATCCGAATAGCAAACTTATAACTCTTAACCTCCAAAACACTCAAAAAACTATCCTATTTAATTGTTCACTGTTCACTATTCACTCTTACCTGTTCACTTGAAGTTTTCAAGAAAACTCCACAGGGTCAATATCTATCTCTATTTGTGGAGAGTTTATAGCATGAAGTGCCTTAAGTAAAGGCATTCTCTTTTTAGACCTCAACAAAATAGTATATCTAAACTTATTAGCAATCTTCTCAATAGGTGCTTTGCCATGTCCTACTATCTCTATCTCACCAAAAGATTTTAATCTCTCGACAGTATCTAGTGTAATCTTGGCTCCTTTGGTATCATCCTTGTGAGAGACAAGTACCCTAGCCAATGATACAAAAGGTGGATATAAATCTCTCAAAAACTCCATCTCTTCTTTTAAAAAAGCCTCATAGTTATTTATATATTCTCTAAAAAAATCAGCATTGGATGACTGGATAATAACATCAGCATTTTTTGCTCTACCAGAACGACCTGCAATCTGAATTAACAGACTCATAGCCTTTTGTCTCGCTCGATAATCACTAAGCCCTAGTATATAATCAATACCCAAAATAATACTAAGAGATATGTTGGCATAATCATGCCCTTTACTAAGCATCTGTGTTCCTAAAAGTAGATGACTCTCTTTGGTCTCAAACCTCTTTAGAGCTTTTTTGAGTTTGGTAGGAGTGGTTATACTATCTTTGTCAAACTGCTCTATGACTATACCCTCTACCCTACTCTCTATTATCTCTTTGACCTCTACTGTTCCTATTCTCTCACTAGTAAGAGGAGAATAACCACAATATATACACTCCTCTTTAATCGCCTCTGTATAGTTACAGTAGTGGCACTTTAGATGTTTAGCATATCTATGTAGAGCCATTCCTACTGAACAATAAGGACATAGATGAGTCTTTCCACACTTTTTGCAATATAGATATTTGAAATTGGCTCTAGTGGGTACAAAAACCAGAGACTGTTCACCTCTTTTAAAATTCTGCTCTATCTTTTTTATCATACCATTATCAAGACCAACTCCCTCTACAAAATGGTATTGCTTTTTGGTCTGTATAAATGGCTTGGAGAGTCTGATTACATCATACTTATAATAGCTACTAACGCTAGGTGTAGCACTAGCCAAGACCACTT
The DNA here is from genome assembly GCA_013153055.1 of Campylobacterota bacterium. Lineage (GTDB taxonomy): Bacteria > Campylobacterota > Campylobacteria > Campylobacterales > Sulfurovaceae > UBA1140. Next base: position 11,828 of record JAADFE010000150.1, on the reverse strand, counting down.
TTGCTTTTAGTCTATCACCTATATATATAGCCATATCCCTAGCATTATATCTGGGTTTCATCATAGATTTATAGCTATCATCATGCTCCTCATCTACTATTATGAGACCAATATTTTCTAATGGAGTGAATAGAGCCGACCTAGCCCCTGCTACTATATCAATCTCTCCTTTATATATAGCATCTAGTATCTTCTCTTTCTGTTTTTTGGTAAGTTTAGAGTGCCATATAGCTACTCTTTTGTCAAAATACCTCTCTAGTCTATTTTGCATCTGAGGAGTTAGAGAAATCTCAGGCATCAAAAATATACACTGTTTGCCCTCTTTTATAGTTTTTGCCATCAAAGAGATAAAAATCTCTGTCTTTCCTGAACCTGTTACACCAAATAGTAGAGCTTTGTCTTTTTTTAGAAGTTGACTATATACTTTTTGTTGTTCATCTGATAATAGAGGCAACTCGTTCCCACCATCTCGGTGGGAATGTATATCACTATCCAATATTTTTTTACTATTCAATCTCTCGTCTGCATTCCCAAACACAGTTTGGGAACGAGAGGCAGAGGACTCATTTTCACTATTCACTATTAACTGTTCACTATTCACTGCTCTTTTTGGAACAAAAAGAGCCAAAGCCTCGCCAAGTGAACTAAAATAATAATACGAAATAAACCTAGCAACCTCTATTTGAAAACTATTATAATAGCTATCTAATACATTCAAAATCTCAAAAGCTTCAAAATCTGTTGGTTTTTCGACCTCTTTTATAACTATAGCCTGTTTGACTTTTGAGTGGATAGGCACCTCTACTATCTGACCTATCTGTATAGTTTTTTTGGAATAATATGTAAGAGTTGGTGCTGATGAACGGTGGAGGGTTACTTGATAGTAGTAAATTATAATCTCCTCAATAAATTATTAAAGAGATTATAACATAAACCTACCTAGTCAACTGCTTACACCCGTCAGCATTTGTATTCGCTGTTTTTGTAGTATCACAAACAAATTTACCATCAACAACTTCAAAAATCACATCTCCAAGAGTTGAATTAAATGTATATCTAGCTCTAGTAGTAGCTGTTGGAGCTGTAAATGACCACTTATCTTTAGTATCTGCTTCTGAAAGGATAGGATACTCCATTACAGATACCCCTGTATCAACATCATCACTATAATCTGTTTTGGTTCCATTATCATCAAAAAAGTGTCCAAATACATAAGTATCTCCACCTTGAGTATTTCCTCCTACTGCTGACAATCCATTAAACTCACCTCTTAGAATTCTCTTTTGTCTCTCCATTGCTAGAGCATTCCTAATACTTGCAACTAATGTTTTTGCTTTTGCTATAGTTGCATCGTCTCTTGTGGCAGCTAATCTTGGAATAGCTACAGAGGCTAATATTCCTATAATAACTATTACAAAAACTAATTCTATCATACTGAATGCTTTTTTATTTTGTGTATTCATTTTATATCCTTTAAAATTTTACTCTATTACCACCAATTAATTTGGTACCCAATAGAGATTTATAAGTTGTAATCTGATGAAGAGATTTACATATATCTCCTATAGGAGAAGAGGCACTAAAAACTGTCAGATTACCATCTTTGTTTTCTATAAAAAAATGAACACAAGGTTCAAGATGTTTTTCATTATCAGGAGTATATAGAGTAATAATCCCTTTTTCTGTGCTACTATCCCATGGCTGAGAATAGTTAACATCAGATATATAAGTCATATCCTCTAAGTTTGGACTATAAAAATCCTTGGTTGTATAATAGGTTCCCAAATCATTAATCAATGTACCCACTTTTTTAAGTACCAAACTAATTCTAGCATCATCATAAGTTGCCGATAATCTAGGAATAGCTACCAAAGCCAATACACCTATAATAACAATAACAAAAATCATTTCAATAATAGTAAAAGCTTTAGTAGAGTTCATTTTATATCACTTTAGTATTTTATTTTATTAAACTCAAAAAATTAAACTTAAAAAAATAAAATACCCCCAAAAGGGGGAATTATCTATATTTAGATTAGAAGCTTACTCTTGCCCCACCATTATATTTTGTACCATTTAAATCATCTTTATATGTTGAAGAAGCTTGAATACCTTGACAAATATCTCCTGTAGCAGAAATTGGCTCTACAGTCAATTCACCTTTTGTATTATTTACTGTATATTTAATACATGGCTCTAAATCACCAGCATTATCTGGTGTACAATACTCATAAGAGTTTCCACTTTCTAGTTGAGTAGCTTTTGTTGCACAATTAGTACCTGACTTAAATAATTCAACATTTGTTACATCACTCATAGTTGAATTATACTCACCTCTTGCTGTATAAGTATTACTAACTTCTCTAATTACCATAGAAGCTTCAGAAAGTGCTGTAGCAACTTTTGCATCATCTCTAGTAGCAGCCAATCTAGGAATAGCCACTGCAGCCAAAATACCAATAATTACAATAACGAAAATCAATTCAATCATTGTAAAACCTTTTCTCATTTGAGGGTTATTTGTTGTGTTTGTCATAAAATACTCCTTAATATATTTTTTTACAATCTGTTTTTTATGAAACATTAAAATTATAGCTCAATAGCAATTATAAAAATCTTAATGTAGAAAAAATATTTAAGAAATTTTTAATAGTATATTTGTAACTGTTGTTTTATATTGAAATTTCTACAAGAAGCTCTTCTATCTTCTTTTTATTGTCATAATTCTCTTTGAGAGCTTGTAGATACGCATTTAGTAGTTGAGGAACTGTAGTATTTTTGGTAGAGTCTATATTATGTTTAGACAAATTTTCTATCACAAATAGAGCAAACTCATCTTCTAACTCTACTTGATATTTTTTGCTATTGATAGAAAACTCAACTTTTTTCACATAGACTCCTTTTTTTAATAAATATTTAGTAATTAGGAATCGATGGCTTCAGCCTCGCTCTTTTCGGGACTCTTGTGCCATGCACTCTCTTTGAGAAAATCTCCGATTCCAAAGAGTTTTTAAAAACTCTAATGAATTATTAATAATTAATAGTGAATAATTTGCGTTATTATAACAAATAAAATAACAATATAGAGAATATAATGCCACGATTTACAATGCAAAGTCCATATAAACCAGCAGGAGACCAACCCAAAGCTATAGATAAACTAAGCCTTTCTATAAATAGGGGTGAAAAGTATCAAACACTATTAGGGGTTACTGGTTCAGGTAAAACATACACTATGGCTAAAATCATAGAAAAAACCCAAAAACCGACTCTAATTATGACACACAACAAAACTTTAGCAGCTCAACTATACTCTGAGTTTAAGACATTTTTCCCAAATAACCATGTAGAGTATTTTATATCATACTATGACTACTATCAACCAGAGGCTTATATCCCTCGCCAAGACCTATTTATAGAAAAGGATGCTTCTATCAATGAGGAGTTGGAAAGACTTAGACTCTCAACTACAGCTTCACTTCTTAGTCATGATGATGTAATTGTGATTGCTTCAGTATCAGCCAACTATGGGTTGGGAAGTCCTGAAGATTATAAGACTATAGTCCAAAAGTTAACAGTAGGTGAGGAGTATAATCAAAAAGCACTTCTACTTAAGCTTGTGGATATGGGATATAAAAGAAATGATGATTTTTTTGATAGAGGGAACTTTCGTGTTAATGGTGAGGTGATAGATATATATCCAGCCTATAGTGAGGAGTTGGCTATTAGAGTTGAGTTTTTTGGTGACGAGGTTGAGGATATATATAGTTTTGATACGCTGACCAATAAAAAAGTAGAAAACTTAAAAGAGGTAGTCATCTATTCAGCCAATCAATTTATAGTCTCCAAAGAGAGATTAGCCCTAGCTGTTAAGAGTATAGAAGAGGAGTTAGCCCAAAGGTTAGAGTTTTTTAAAAAAGAGAACAGAATGGTAGAGTACAACCGTCTCAAACAGAGAGTTGAGTTTGATTTGGAGATGATAGAGGCTACTGGTATGTGTAAAGGGATAGAGAACTACTCCAGACACCTCACAGGTAAAAAAGAGGGAGAGACCCCCTACTCTATGATGGACTATTTTGAGGCTATGAACAAAGATTATCTAGTTATAGTAGATGAGTCTCATGTCTCTTTGTCTCAGTTTAGAGGGATGTATGCAGGAGATAGAAGCCGAAAAGAGGTATTGGTTGAACACGGTTTTAGATTACCATCAGCACTTGATAACAGACCTCTAAAGTTTGATGAGTATATCAATAAACCTCCACACTTTTTGTTTGTATCAGCTACCCCTCAGGAGTTAGAACTAAATCTATCTACTACCATAGCCGAGCAGGTAGTTAGACCCACTGGACTACTTGACCCTGAGATTGAGGTTATAGATAGTACTTATCAGATAGAGAACCTATATGATAGGATGAAACCTATTATAGAAAAAAAAGAGAGAGTTCTTATAACTGTTTTGACTAAAAAGATGGCAGAGGAGTTGACTACATACTATAATGATTTGGGACTAAAGGTTAAATATATGCACTCAGACCTCGATGCTATAGAGAGAAATCAGATTATCCGTTCGCTAAGAGTTGGTGAGTTTGATATATTGGTGGGGATTAACCTACTAAGAGAGGGGCTTGATTTGCCAGAGGTGAGTTTGGTTGCTATACTTGATGCAGACAAAGAGGGTTTTTTGCGTTCTACAACAGCACTAATCCAGACAGCAGGAAGAGCTGCTAGAAATGTAAATGGCAAAGTATTAATGTATGCAAACAGAATTACAAAATCGATGCAAGAGACCATAGATATTACAGAAGAGAGAAGAGCCAAGCAGATTGAATATAACAAAAAGCACAATATCACCCCAACTACTACACTTAGAAAACTAGATACAGATTTAAAAGTAGAAGATGCAGGAGAACTATATAACAAAAGAAAAAAACTAGACAAAATGCCAAAAGCCGAGAGACAAAAACTAATCAAGGAGCTAAAAGCAAAAATGTTAGAGGCAGCAAAAAAATTAGAGTTTGAAGAGGCAGCACGACTTAGGGATGAGATTGCTAAGGTTAAGAAGTTATAGTTTTTTAGAGAATAATTAATAGTGAATAGTAAATAATTATGGTATCCTTTTTTTCAAAAAGCTATCTATAAATAAAAGGAGAATATATGCCCAACCATTCACCATTCACTATTCACTATTCACTATTCACTTGTTTTTCATCAAAGGAATTTTGATGAAAAACATAGACCTAACCTCTCCTGAGCTATATTTTAACCGTGAACTCTCATGGCTTAAGTTTAACAGTAGAGTATTAGCCCAAGCTCAGGATAAATCTCTACCTCCATTAGAGAGACTAAAATTTATCGCTATATATGGAACAAATCTTGATGAGTTTTATATGATTAGAGTTGCTGGACTAAAGTCACTATTCAAAGCTCGTATCCAAGAGACTGCTATTGACAAAATGACTCCAACTGAACAACTTGAGGCTATACATACGATTTTGCACAAAGAACAAAAGGTATTAGAGGCTACATTTAAAGATATAATGAAAGAGCTAAAGAGTCACAATGTAACTATCAAAACATATAATAAACTCTCAGACAAACAAAAAGAGAGGGTCAAAGAGATATTTTTTGAGCAGATATACCCTGTGATTATGCCTATAGCTATAGATGCCACTCACCCTTTTCCTCATCTCAATAACCTTAGCTTTGCATTAGCTCTAAAATTTGAGGACAAAAAAGGCAATATCAAACATGGTCTCATACGAATACCTAGAATTTTACCTCGGTTTATAAAGGTGGGATACTGTTTTATACCTATTGAGTCTGTAGTTGACTATTTTAGTACGGAGCTATTTTGTGGATTTAAGAAAATCGCCTCAACTCCATTTAGAGTGACTCGAAATGCTGATATAGAGATAGAGGAGGAAGAGGCTGATGACTTTATGGAGATACTCGAAGAAGGAATTAGAGCTAGAAATAGAGGTGCATTGGTTAGATTGGAGCTTATGGAGTGGGCTGATAGTGAACTAGTAGAGTTTCTCACTCAACATCTAAAGCTTGATGATTTGGATATATATAGATACAAGATACCTCTAAATCTAGGAACTCTGTGGGATATAGTAACACAAGAGGAGTTAGCTCATCTAACGCTACCAACATATACACCAAAAATTCTACCACCTTTTGATGATAACAGCGATATATTTGAAGCTATAGAGAAAAAAGATGTACTACTATATCACCCTTATGAGAGTTTTGACCCTGTAGTTAGGTTTATAGATGAAGCCTCAAAAGACCCAAATACTCTATCTATGCGTATGACACTATATCGTGTGGGCAAAAACTCACCTATAGTCAAAGCACTAATTAGAGCCTCCAGAGATGGAAAGCAGGTTACAGTTTTGGTTGAACTCAAAGCTAGATTTGATGAAGAGAATAATCTACACTGGGCAAAAGCACTAGAGGATGCAGGAGCTCATGTTATATATGGGATTACAGGGCTAAAAGTTCATGCCAAAATCACACAAATCACCAAAAGAAAAGGCAATAAACTTCAAGGTTATATACATATAGGAACAGGAAACTATAACCCCTCAACTGCTAGAATATATACAGATATGAGCTATTTTACTACCAAAAAAGAGTTTAATCAAGATGCTACAAAGTTTTTTCATTTTATTACAGGATTTTCTAACCATATATCACTCAAGAGATTGATTATCGCTCCAACAGATATTAAACCAAAACTACTCTCTATGATAGAAAAAGAGTCAGCCCACAAAGAGAGTGGATTGATAATCCTAAAAGCAAACTCTCTAGTTGACCCTGATATTATCCAAGCCCTATATATAGCCTCTATGCAAGGGTGTAAAATTGAGCTAATTATTAGAGGAATTTGTACTCTAAAACCAAATATCCAAAATATTAGTGAAAATATATCTGTCTACTCTATTATAGGGAAATATCTCGAACACCCAAGAATATACTATTTCAAACATGACAAACATGAGTGCTATATATCTAGTGCCGATTTAATGCCTAGAAATTTAATTCGTAGAATAGAGATTATGACTCCAATTATAGACTCTAATCTCAAACAAAAAATCAAACAGATACTATTTTTGCAACTACAAGATTGTAAGCTCAGATGGAAACTAAAAAGCAATGGTGAGTATAAACAACTAGAGTGCAAAGATAAAGAGATAAATAACCATAATATATTGGAAGATTATGTGACGAAATTATATAATAAATCGCAAAAGAAAAGACCAAAATATGTGGCAAGATTAGCAAAAAAAGTAAAGGAGATTAAAAATGACAATACCTTATAAAGGTTGGACACCACAACTAGGTAAAAATGCGTGGATAGCTGAAGGTGCTACAGTTATCGGTAGAACCGAGATGGGAGAGGATAGTGCTGTGTGGTTTGGATGTGTAGTCCGAGGTGATGTTCACTATATCAAAATAGGAGCTAGAAGCAATATCCAAGACCTATCTATGGTGCATGTAACTCACCACAAAAAAGATGATATGAGCGATGGAAATCCAACTATAATAGGCAATGATGTAACCGTAGGACATAGAGTAATGCTTCATGGGTGTACTATTGAAGATGCCTGTTTGATAGGTATGAGTGCTACAATCCTAGATGGTGCAGTAATTGGCAAAGAGTCAATAGTTGGAGCAGGAAGCCTAGTAACCAAAAACAAAAAATTCCCACCTAGAAGCCTAATCATAGGTAGCCCTGCTAAAGTTGTTAGAGAGTTAACTGATGCAGAAGTAGAAGAGCTATATGCCTCAGCTAGAAGATATGTAGAGTTTAAAAATAACTACTTATAACTATTTTTGATTTTTCACCTCAGGTTTTTATGGTAAAATTTAGAAAAACAAAGGATTTTACCATGAAATATAAAAATATAATTCTACTTATATCTATACTGATTTTAAGTAGTGGTTGTGTTAAAAAAGAGGCTAAACCAAAACCTTCAAGTATCGTAATAAATGGAACTGAACCAACTGTTATCACTCAACCAGTTGAACAACAACCTATTATTATAGAACAACAACCTGTCATTATAACTCAACCACAACAACAAGTATCCCCTATAGCCAATATCCACAGTCCTTATCTAATGGGAGTATATGCCAACAATCCAAAACTAAGAAGATTTATAGAAGAGATGATAAATAAGTATCATTTTAGAAGAGACTACCTATATGGTCTATTTTCTAATGTAAACCGTGATGTACTAGCACTAAAAAAATATAATGTATTTGGAACTTCAAAACCAACTCTAAAATCAAATAGTGTCGGTTCATGGGACAAATATCCAAAATTTGCAACCGAAGATAGAATTATAAATGGAGTTAGATTTTGGAGGAGCTATAGGTACTATCTGGAAAAAGCAGCTTTTATCTATGGTGTAGCACCTGAGTATATATTAGGGATTATAGGTGTAGAGACCAATTTTGGTAGAGATACAGGAAAACATAGAGTTATTGATGCTTTGACATCTCTGTCACTAGAGTATAGAAAACGCTCTGATTTTTTTACCAAACAGTTAGAGGAGTATCTATTACTAACAAAAGAGCAGAGACTAAATCCTCTAGCAATCAAAGGCTCTTATGGTGGAGCATTTGGTATTGTGCAGTTTATGCCTGATTCGTTTAGAGATTATGCTGTTGATTTTGACGGAGATGGCAAAGCTGACCTATTTAATCCAGCTGATGCAATTGGTAGTACAGCCAACTTCTTTGTCAAAAAAGGAAAATGGAACCCAAAAATCCCTGTAGCAGTTAGAGTAACCTATCCTAAAAAGAGACTATATGGTGTTAAGACAGGGTATAAAACAACCTACTCTCAATCATATCTAAGAGGTTTAGGAATGAGACCTGTCAATAACTTTTATGGATACAAAGGTCCTGTTTGTCTAATCAAATTAAGCCATTATGATAGAGATGAGCTATGGTGGGGAACAAACAACTTTAAAGCAATTGCTAGATATAACCCTAGAGACTACTATGTAATGTCTGTACATCTTTTAGCACAAGCTATTAAACAAAGATACTATCAGATGTATAGAGACTAAATCTATAATCAAGTCATAGTTATAAATACTATGACTATTTTGTCAAATTTAAATCCCCTACAGCTTCCCTAACAGCACGCATAAACTTTTTACCAGGGTCTTTTTTCTCTGTTCTATAGTTTTTATCCATCTCCAACCACAGTTCACTATCTTCTAGCTCTCTATACTCATAGTGACCAATTAGTTTAGTAATAGTTGGATATTTCTCTTTTAAATACCTAACTAATTTAATATTTGACTCTAACTGTGCAGGGGTCAAATCCTCTTTTTTATTTCCCTCTCCACCAATATTTTCAACACCTATACTATAGTAATTAAGCCCAATTACATGTCTAGCCATCCAATTTTCAGGCATTAGTCTATATATAGTACCATCTCTAGCCACTAAAAAATGAGCTGAAACATTTAATGCACTAGCCTTTACTATATCTTTTCTATCTGAGAATAGTTTTTGAGGTTTGAGTCTATTAAAAGATTTATCAAAACTCATATCAGCAGTCCAATGCAGTACTATAATCTTTGGAGTTATCTCTATACTCTCAACATCAAAACCGTAATGCTTTTTGATATACTCTTTTGTCATATCTATTCGCTCTTGTTTAAATACTATAGGTTTATCTATAATCTCTATAGACTCTTGTGCAAAAGCAAAATTTAAAATAGCTGTAGTTATTAATAATAGTTTTTTATTCATATTATCTCTTTTTGTTTTTTTGAAACTATACTCTTTTTTTGTGTAATATTAGCTATATCGCTCAATAACATGCTCTAGCGTAAACATCATATCCTCATCCAAGTCCATATTTTTATACATCCACTTGATATAACCCATATCTTGACGAGCCACATCTTCTATCTCTTTTCCATTATATTTACCAAATCTAAATGTTTTTAACATTACAGGCTGTTTGGTTAGCTCTACTAGCTTTTTCATAGGATGAGCTGATGGATATTTCTCTTTTACCAAAGAGACCAGCTTAGACAGAAGCAACTTCATAATCAAAACATCACCCAAAGCATCATGAGCTTTTATCTCTATATTGTACTTTTGTGCCTCTTGTTTCTCTTTTTTATATAGACCTAGTGAGTATCTAAAATATTGCAAACGGTGATATGGAGAGTCAGGCATTAGGTGTTTAGAACATCTTAGAGTATCTATAAGTTGCATACGATTTTCAAATCCCTCTTTTTTGAGCATATCTAAATCAAAATTTAGATTGTGTGCTATAAGATAGTTTGAGTCTCTATTTAGAGTCTGCAAATCATTGTAAAATCTAGTACTCTTAAAGTCCCCTAACCCCTCTATTATATCAGGAGTGATATTATGCACCTCCATAGCCTCTATTTTTATATCAATATCAGTAGAACACAACTCATCATAGACCTCTACTCCACCCTTGCTATCTACCACCATAGCACCTATCTGGATAATTCTATCTTCATCCTGATTTCCTGTAGTCTCCGTATCAAAAAGTACATATTTTGTCACAAGTTTTTCCTATTTTTGAAATTTTTTATATATCTATAAAAGAGTTTAAGCTCTGTTATAAAGTTGCTATCTTTTGAGAAGTATCTCTGTCTTATATATTTTAATCTGCTCTTTAGATTTCGCATAATAGATATAGAACTATGATATATCTCTGTGGATTTGAGCCACTCTATCCCCTCTATTAGTTTCTCATAAGACCATCTAAACCAATAAAAACTGAGCAGTTTATTTTTTGAGACCTTAAATAACCAAAAGGTAAATCCAGCTATTGGAACTTTGAGCATATATAGTAGTCCACCCCATACTACTTTACCTTGGACTAAAAAAACACCAGCCATCAATCCAGCACCCTCAACACCCAATAGTAACACAACAAATATACTCAATAGCACATATCTATTGGTTTTTTTGATAAAGAGTTGTAATCTTTGTAGAATTCTTAGAGATTGGATTTTTTCATATATAGGCTCTGCCAAGCTCTCCCATATAATCTCTTCGAATAGAATAAACAAAAATACTAAAGAGAATTGGATTAAAATCTTTAATCGTCTAAATAGTTTTTTAAAAAAAAGGATAATATTGTTTTTCATAGTGTGAATTATAACTTATAATGTTTAGGAGAAGTTGAGGGAGAAAAATCCCTCAAATAAGGAGTGTGAGAAATAATAATTATTATTTTCTTCTAAGCTCTTTAATTCTAGCTTTTTTACCTTTAAGACCTCTAAGATAGAATAGTTTTGCTCTTCTAACTCTACCTCTTCTTACTACTGTAATACTCTCAATACTATCAGAATATAGTGGGAAAATTCTCTCAACACCTACAGAGTTTGCCCCAATTTTTCTAACAGTCATTGTTTTACCTGTTCCTGTACCTCTAAGTGCTATACATACACCCTCAAAGTTCTGAACTCTCTCTTTTTCACCCTCTTTAATTCTAACAGCTACTCTAAGTGTATCCCCTGCTCTAAACTCTGGAACACTTTTATTCTCTAGCTGTGACTGTTCAAACTGCTCAATATATTTGTTTCTCATGATTTACCTTTGTCTTTTCTCTCACTCAATTTGAGTTTGTTATGCATATCGGGTCTAAAGTATTTGGTTTTACATTTAGCCATCGCATTTTTTAAGTCCGAGATTTTAGCGTGATTTCCCTTTAATAACTCTGAAGGTGGTTCACTTTTGGAGTAAATTTTTGGTTTAGTAAATGATGGTGCTTCCAAAGAGGATAACTCAAAACTCTCAACAGATAAAGA
>JAADFE010000153.1 GCA_013153055.1 Campylobacterota bacterium | reverse complement strand
GAGGTGGAGTTACTAAAATAGGTGATAATAATCTACTCATGGGTTATGTTCACTTAGGACATGATGTAATCTTAGGAGATAACTGTATATTAGCAAATGGTGCAACATTGGCAGGTCATGTTGAACTAGGTAATAATGTAGTAATAGGTGGTCTAACACCTGTACATCAATTTGTTCATATCGGTGACTATGCTATGATTGCAGGTGCATCTGCACTTAGTCAAGATATCCCACCATACTGTCTAGCAGAGGGAAATAGAGCTACTCTTAGAGGTCTAAATCTAACAGGACTTAGACGACATATAGATAGAGAAGATATAAATAGACTAAAAGTAGCATACAAAGAGCTATTTGAGAGTGGTGAACCACTACAAGAGGTAGCTCAAAGATTATTAAAAGATGAAAAATCAGAAATAGTAAAAAAATTATTAGAGTTTGTCACGAAATCAAAACGAGGCATTCCATATATAAGGAAAAATATTAATGGCTAGAAAAAAGTGTAGTTTTTGTAATACTACAGAGAAGAAAGATAACCCATTTATAGCAGGAAATGGGGTCTATATATGTTCAAATTGTGTGATATCTGCTTACAAAATTCTTTTTGGTGAAGATGACAAAAATAATAGTATAAATGATGAAAATGTAAATCTGTTAATTCCCAAAGAGATTCATAAAATTTTAGATGATTATGTCATAGGTCAAGAGAGAGCAAAAAAGACTCTATCTGTTGCTGTTTATAACCACTATAAGAGAATATTTAAAAACAGTACAGATGATGATACCAATATAGATAAATCAAATATACTTTTAATAGGACCAACTGGTTCTGGTAAGACCCTATTAGCTCAAACTATCGCTAGGTTTTTAGATGTACCTATAGCAATATCTGATGCTACAAACCTAACAGAGGCTGGTTATGTTGGTGAAGATGTAGAGAATATCCTCACAAAACTGCTTCAAGCAGCAGATGGTGATGTGGCAAAAGCCCAAAGAGGTATTATATTTATAGATGAGATGGATAAAATTGCTCGAATGGGTGAGAACCGTTCTATTACTAGAGATGTATCAGGTGAAGGTGTTCAACAGGCACTTCTCAAGATAATAGAAGGCTCAGTTGTCAATATCCCACCAAAAGGTGGACGAAAACACCCAAATCAAGACTTTTTACAGATAGATACAAAAAATATACTATTTATTTGTGGTGGTGCTTTTGATGGTATAGAGGATATAATCCAGAGACGATTAGGTGCAAATCAACTAGGATTTGGACAAGCAAAAAGAAGCAACAAAGAGAAAGAGTCAGTCATGCACCTAATAGAATCTAGTGATTTGGTTCAATATGGAATTATCCCTGAACTAATAGGACGACTTCATGTAACTGCTACGCTTGAACCTATAACCCTAGATGATATGGTTAGGATTTTGGTTGAACCAAAAAACTCTATTGTAAAACAGTATCAAAAACTATTTGAAATAGATAATGTAATATTAACCTTTGAAGAGGATGCACTAAGAGCTATTGCTCAAAAAGCTATCAACCGAAAGACGGGAGCAAGGGGGCTTCGTTCAATTATGGAAGAGACTTTAGTAGATATTATGTACGAACTGCCAGAACTTAGTGGATATGAGGTAGTAATTACAGAGGATGTAATTGATAATAGCATTAAACCAATTTATATAAAAAATTCAAAATCAGCATAGAGTAAAGGAAGAATAAAAGATGTTTAAAAAAATTTTAGGTATGTTTTCTAATGATTTAGCAATCGATTTAGGAACAGCAAATACGCTAGTTCTAGTAAAAGGTGAAGGTATCAAAATCAATGAGCCATCAGTTGTAGCGATACAGTATGATAAACACGGTAGAGAGGATATATTAGCTGTTGGTCAAGAGGCAAAAGATATGGTGGGTAAGACACCTGGAAATATCAAAGCAATCCGTCCTATGAGAGATGGTGTTATTGCTGATTTTAATGTAACAGAGATGATGATTCGATACTTTATAGAAAAAGTACACAACAGAAAAGGGCTATTTTCTCCTAGAATTATTATCTGTGTCCCTTTTGGTTTAACTCAAGTAGAGAGAAAAGCCGTAAAAGAGTCAGCTATGAGTGCAGGAGCTAGAGAGGTATATCTAATAGAAGAGCCAATGGCAGCAGCTATCGGTGCTGGAATTCCAGTAAAAGAGCCAAACGGTAACTTGGTTGTTGATATAGGTGGAGGTACTACAGAGATTGGTGTAACATCTCTTGGTGGGTTAGTTCAGAGTAAATCAATTAGAGTAGCTGGTGATATGCTTGATAAATCTATTATTGATTATATGAAAAAGAACTTTAACCTACTAATTGGTGATAGAGTAGCTGAAGAGATGAAAATTCGTATAGGTACAGCTATTCAGCTTGAAGAGGAGTTATCTATGAATGTCAAAGGTCGTGACCAAGTTACAGGACTACTTACATCTATAGAGATAAACTCTGAACATATGAGAGATGCTATGAAAATCCCACTAAAAGAGATTGGGGAAGCTCTTAAAATCGTACTAGAGGATACTCCACCAGACCTTGCAGGTGATATTGTAGAAAATGGTATAGTTTTAACAGGTGGTGGTGCATTGATTAGAGGATTGGATAAGTATCTATCCAATATTGTTAAACTTCCAGTTTATGTATGTGAAGACCCTCTACTTGCTGTTGCAAAAGGTACAGGTAAAGCACTAGAAGAGATAGATTTACTACAGCACACAACTTACGATGAATAAAAAAGTAGTTTTTTTTATTATTGTTGTATTGGCTTCTCTTCTATTTTTTAGAAAAGAGGAGAAGTTTCAAAATGCTTTTTCAGTTATAGCTTTACCTATAAAAAATACTTATAGAAATATCACTAATAGTGTAAACGATACTATAGACCAGTATATATCACAATCTAACTCTATAAAAAATCTAAAAAAAGAGAATATACTATTAAGAAAATATCTATATAATCAAAAATCTACTATCAATCAGCTAGAGCAGTATAGTAAAGTTAGAGTTAAAAAACTTGATGCCAATAAAAATGTGTTACATATTCAAACACTCTCATATAAAAAACTAAATGACTTCTCTTACATATATCTAACAGATGATGATGGTACACTCAAAGATGACAAGATATATGGACTAATCCAAAAAAATGTAGTAGCAGGAATAGCTATCAAAAAAGATAATAGATTAGAGGGAATTTTACTCTCAAATGAAAAGTGTCAATTTTCAACTTTTATAGGTAAAAATAAGATGCCTGGGATTGCTAAAGGTGTAGATGAAAAGACAATGGAGATAAACTTTATTCCAAAATGGTCAAAAATATCAATAGGTGACAAGGTTGTAACAAGTGGTTTGGATAATATATTTCTAGCCAATATCCCCGTAGGAGTTGTATCAAAAGTATTAACTAGAAGTACATACAAAACTGCTATCATAAAAACCTATGCTGATGTACTACACCCAAACTACTTCTATCTAGTCAAAAAAGTTCCTATTCAAATACATGATTTGAATAAAACTCTACAAAAAGATAAAAATAGTACTACAAATTAACTTTTCAACACAATTTATGTTATAATTCTAAACTTTTAGTCACTTGAACTAAACTTTATTAACTAAATGTAATCATACTGTTTACTGATGGTTAATAAATTAGTTCTATTATTTTATAAAAATATTAATATAAGGAAAAATTGCTAGTTATGAATAAGATAAATGATATAAAACAAGAAGTTAAAAAGATTATTGTTGGTCAAGAAGATTTAATAGACTCATTACTTGTTGGATTGATTGCCAATGGGCATATTTTAGTTGAAGGTGTACCAGGACTTGCAAAGACTACAGCTATTAATGCTATTGCAAAAGCTTTAGGTGTTGAGTTTAAGAGAATTCAATTTACTCCAGACCTACTTCCAAGTGATGTAACAGGTACAGAGATTTACAATCCAAAAAGTGGTGAGTTTAGTATCAAACAAGGTCCAATTTTTACAAACTTGCTACTTGCTGATGAGATAAATAGAGCTCCTGCTAAAGTACAAGCTGCACTACTTGAAGTTATGCAAGAGAGACAAGTAACTATTGCTGACCAGACTTTTAAAATTGATGAGCCATTTTTAGTTATGGCTACAGAGAACCCTGTTGAACAAGAGGGAACATATAGACTTCCAGAGGCTCAACTTGATAGATTTATGCTCAAAGTTATGGTGGGATATAACACTATAGAAGAGGAGATGGAGATAGTAGAGAGAGTTGCTATCAAAGGATTTGAACAAGTTGAGGCTGTAGCGTCAGTTGAAGATTTGAGAAAGATTAGAGAGGACTTTAAAAAGGTTCATGTTGATGATGCTATCAAAGAGTATATGGCAAAGATTATATTTGCTACTAGATTTCCAAAAGAGTATGGTGTAGGAGATGTTGCTGATTATATTAGTTTTGGAGCAAGTCCAAGAGCCTCTATTGACCTATACAAAGCTAGTTGTGCAGTAGCTCTTATTCGTGGAAATGATTTTGTAACACCACTTGATATTAGCTATATTGCTAGTAGTGTACTTAGACATAGAGTTATCCTAAACTACAAAGCTCAAGCCAATGATATTAGTACAGATACGGTTATAGAAAAAATCATCCAGACTATCAAAGCACCGTAAGGAGTTCTCTATGCAACAGGTAGCAAAAGAGATACTGCTTAGGGCTAAAAAAGATGTATTTTCAGGTAATCTTGGAAATCATCTCACCACATTCAAAGGTGATGGATTGGATTTTCGTGAAATCCGTGACTATGATTATGGTGATGATATTCGTAAGATTAATTGGAAAGCATCAGCCAAGGGCAACGGACTAAAGACAAATGTCTTTAATGAAGAGAGAGAGCTAAATATTGTTATAGCTTTTATGTTAAGTGGAAGCCTACACTTTGGTTCAGTAAAATTCAAACAAGAGGTAGCCACTGAGATTATGGCACTTTTGGCATTCTCTGCACTCAAAAATGACAACAGACTCCAGAGCGTATTTTTTGAAAAAAAGATAGAGAAGTTTTTTGAGCCTACAAAGAGTGATGCTGTAGTATATCAACTCGTTGAAAGTGCTATAGAGTTTGAGTGTTTGGGCAGAGAGGTTGACTATAAAGCTTTTTGTGATTTTGTAAATGGTGTAGTCAAACAGAAATCTCTTATATTTATAGTAGGTGATTTTTATGAAGAGAATATCGACCTAAGCGAGATTGCTCACAAAAATGAGCTATATGCTATTATGGTACGAGATAGATTTGAAGAGAACCCTACCCTAAATGGTGAGTTTGAACTAATCGATACCAATACGCTAGAGTCAAGAGAGATGATTTTAAACAAAGACATAGCAAAAGAGTATCACAAACTAATAAAAGAGCATGACCGTAAGCTCAAAGAACACTTTTTAAAACATCAGATTAGCTTTGGTAAGATTTATACAGATGAGGATATATATATCCGTCTATCAGAGATAATAAAAGGATAACTATGGAACAGCTAAGAGACATAAAAGATATAGTAGAGGTTCCTGATAGTAGCTTTGAGACTCTTTTGGGATTGATTTTTTTGGTTGCATTAGTGCTATTTGTAGCCTTTTATCTATATAAAAATAGAAGAAAAAGAAGAAGAAAACTAACAGCCAAAGAGAAAGCTCTAAATAGTCTAAAAAGCATAGACTACAACAATCCAAAAGATGTAGCATATAGATTTACAACTGATGGTAACTTATGGATTGATGAGAATAACCAAGATGAGTATAGAGATATAGAAAAAGAGCTACTAGTATATAAGTATAAAAAAGATGTCCCATCACTAGATAAGGGATTGGAAAAGAGAGTCAAGAGATTTATTAAGGAGCTAAAATAGTGAACCATTTTACATTTGAATATCCTATTGTTTTTGTTATTTTGCTTCTATTTTATATATGTAGTAGATGGTGTAAACAAAAAGGTATATCTATATATTTTCCAAATATGGCAATGCTCAAAAGAGCCTCTAAAAAGAGTTCACTACTATCTAACTTTTTGAAAATATTTACTATCATAGCTCTAGTTACTGCACTAGCTAGTCCTATAAAAGAGGATGATGTTATAGTCAAAAATGATAAAGGTTATGAGATTTCATTAATATTAGATGCTAGTGGGTCTATGCAGGAGTACAACAAATTTGATATTGTCAAAGAGATTGTAGATGATTTTATAGACAAAAGAAAACATGATAAGTTAGCACTAAGTATATTTGCAGATTTTGCTTATGTAGCTGTGCCACTCACTTATGACAAAAAGAGTATAAAAAGATTGCTAAATAGAGTAGATGTAGGGATAGCAGGAAAGCAAAGAACTGCACTATATGAAGCACTATTTCTAAGTTCAAATCTATTTAAAACTAGCAAATCAAAAGAGAAAATAGCTATTTTGCTAACTGATGGAGTTGATAATACCAACACTATCCCACTAGATGTTGCTATAAAAACAGCTAAAAAATATGGTATCAAAGTCTATACTATTGGAGTGGGTAGAGCTGGTATGGATTTTAATCCTGCTGTACTCAAAAAGATAGCAAAAGAGACAGGTGGTAGATATTTTGCAGGTGATAGTGTAGAGAAGTTACAAAATATCTATAAAACAATAGACAAACTAGAAAAGAGTGAGATAAAAGCAGACAAATATGTAAAGAAAAGTTACTACTTTCAGTACTTTTTACTATTGGGACTGTTTGGGTTGATACTCTATTTCTATATAACAAACAAGGAGTAACAGTATGATATTTCATGATATTTACTATCTATGGTTACTGCTACTACTGCCACCTTTAGTGATGCTTATAAAAGTAAAAGGTGATGAGTTTGGTGGAGTTTTTAATAGAGCCGTACTACAAAAGATACAGTTAAAAAACAGAACCATATCAAAAAAGACAAGAAGTATCTTTTTGCTTGTAGCTATAACACTAAGCATCATAGCACTAGCTAGACCACAGATAAACAATGGAGAGATAAAGGTCAAATCAAGCTTTATAAATGTAGTAACAGCGATAGATATGTCCAAATCGATGTTTGCAAATGATGTATATCCAAATAGATTTGAGTTTGCAAAACAGAAGTTTTTTGAGTCACTAAAATATTTCAAAAATGCAAAAGTAGCACTAATTGGATTTAGTACACAGACATTTCTAATATCGCCACTAACACAGGATTTTCACTCTCTAAAGTTTTTGGCAAAAAATTTGAGCCTAGATTATCTATCTCTAAAAGGGACTGATATTTTAGCCACACTAGAGAGTGCCAATAACCTATTTGGAGATGAGAAGAAAAAGATACTACTAATGTTCACCGATGGTGGAGACCAGAGTGACTTTAGCAAAGAGATAGCATATGCAAAATCTCATAATATCTCAGTATATATATATAATATAGGGACAACCAAAGGTGGAGTTATCAAAGACAAAAACGGTGTCCTAAAAGATAAAAACGGAGATATAGTAGTAGTAAAGAGAAATGACAAAATCAAAGAGTTAGCAATCCAAAGTGGTGGAGCGTTTATGAAATACTCTTTGGCAAAAGATGATATAAAACTGCTAGTTGATACTATTGCGAGTAAATACAAAGCAGAAGATGAAGAGAGTTCAACTATCCAAGATAGAGAAGAGCTATTTTATTATCCATTGGCTTTGGCAATTATATTTTATATGATGGCTCTATTCTCTCTACCTAGAATAAAGGAGAAAAAATAGTGAAAGTTTTAATAACTCTACTACTCTTTAGTATATTAAGCTTCGCCTCACTACTAGATTTTCATTACCTAGATAGTGCAAAAGAGGCTTATAACAAAAAAGAGTACCAAAAAGCCCAAGAGCTATATGGCAAAGTCGATAGTGATGAGGCAAAATTTGATAAAGCAGATGCTCTATATCGCCAAAAAAAATACAAAGAGGCAATCAAGGAGTATCAATCTATAAGTAGCAAAGCACTTGAGTATAAAAAGCTTCATAATATAGGAAACTGCTATGCAAACCTAAATAAAATAGATGAAGCTATAAAAAGTTATGAAGATGCTCTAAAAATCAAGGAGGATAAAGATACTAGATTTAACCTAGAACTCCTCAAAAAGAAAAAACAAGAGCAGAAAAAGAAAAACCAGAATAAAAAAGACAAAAAAGATAATAAAGATAATAAAAAGGACAACAAAGACCAAAAAAATCAGCAAAATAAAGACCAGCAACAGAATAAACAAGACCAAAATAAACAGAATAAACAAGACCAGAAAAACAAGCAAAACCAAGATAAAAAAGATAAACAAGACCAAAAAGATAAAAACAAAGATAAATCAAAAGAGCAACAGCAAAAAGAAGATGCTCAAAAGAAAAAAGAACAACAACAAAAAGATAAAGAAGCTCAAAGAAAAAAAGAGCAAGAAAAGAAGAAAGAACAAGAAAAAGCTCAAATGGCAAAAGAGGCTAAAAAACAGCCACCAATTACAGATATGGAAGAGAGAAAATGGCAAAAAATGCTAAACCAAAAAGGGGTAAATACGCTAATGTTACCACTAAATCAGAATAAGGAGAGAAAGCGAAATGAGACAAATCCTTGGTAAGATATTTTTAATATTAATTTTAACGATAAGTTCATTCGCTAGTGTAACTGCTACAGTAACACCAAAAGCGATATACAAAGGAGATAGTGTCAATTTTATTATCTCTGCTGATGGTGGGGATATAGAGTTCCCACAGATAGAGGAGATAGCAGGTTATCCTATTATAGGAACCTCTTCATCTCAATCGGTTAATATTATCAATGGAAATATGACAAAAACTATCTCAAAAACATATAGTTTTAGACCTGATAAATCAGTAATTATTCCATCACTAAATGTAAAAGTAGATGGAAAGGTATATAAAACCAAAGAGTTAAAGGTAGATGTACTAAAACCAACAGCAAGTACCAATGGAGACCCATTTGTACTAGAGATGAAAGTAAATAAAACAGAAGCTTTTGTAGGTGAAGCTATAGATTTATCTATCTCTTTTAAGAGAAAATTAAATGCTAAACTAAATAAACTACAACTAGGAGAGCCAAAACTAGAAGATTTTTGGGTCAAAAAAGTGGATAAAACAGACCAATCAAGAGAGGGTGACTATATAGTAGAGACTATTCATTATCAGATATTCCCTCAAAAAGCAGGAGATTATCAAATCCCAGCTATCGAAGCTCTAATAGGAAAAGTCCAAAGAGGCAGAAGAGGAGGATTTTTTGATGACCCATTTTTTGACTCATTTACACAACAACTTAGTTGGCAAAAGATATACTCAAATGAGTTACATATCAAAGTAAAACCACTACCAAATGGTTTAGAGCTATATGGAGAGTATGAAATCCAAGCTAGAGTTGACAAAAAAAGAGTACATGCCAACAAACCTGTAAATCTAACCATAGATATAAAAGGAAAAGGAAATATAGATGATATTAAAAAGTTCAACCCAACTATAGATAATGCAATAGTATATGCAGATGAGCCAAAAATAACATCACAACTAGTCAATGGAGAGTATCAAGGACATTTCACTCAAAAGATAGCCATAATATCAGACCAAAATTTCACCATACCACCTATGGAGTTAAAATATTTTGACAAAAACACAAAAACAGTCAAAACCATAAAAACAGAACCTATAGATATAGAGGTAATCGGAGGAGAAAAGAGTGCATCTAAACCATCAACCATAGAGGTTAGCCCAACTCAAAAAATAGAAGCACCATCATCTAACCCTCAACAAGCCATCTCTAAAACAGTTACAGTAAAAGAGGATGGATATATCAAATATCTATTTTTAGTTTTAGGATTTCTCTTAGGTGCCTTTAGTGTAATTGGTTTTGATAAGTTTAAAAATAAAGTCGCCAAAAAAGAGGATGACATGGTAAAAGCTATCAGAAAAGCAAAAACCGACAAAGCTCTATTTGAACTACTATTACCTTATGCCAAAAAAGATAAGAGAATATCAGAGGCTCTTAATAAATTAGAAGCAAATATTTATAAGGGTGCTAAGAATAAGATTGACAAAGAGATTTTGATGGAGGTTTTTGAAGAGGAAATGTAAGGTGGGTTTTATGCCCACCGAATAAAAAATATATATAAATTATATTAGCTTAAAGATTATTTTAATTTAAATTATCATAATATTGATATTATATCAACATCAAGGATTAAGATTGAAAATTTTATTTAAAACAATTTTTATTATATTATTATTTAATATTTCTATTAATGCCAACTCTATCAAATATTTTAAATATGCTACTAAACTTATAAAAAATAATAAAGCTCTAACATCTAAAGAGATAAAAGAACTTGCTATATTATTAAAAGAGACACAAGGTACAAAAAAAGTTGGTCAAGTTCTTAGTAAAATGAGATTACCAAATGAGGTTCTTGAAGACACATTTATGAGATTAGCAATTTATACAAAAAGAATAGAACGCAAAGAAGCAGAAGATATGATAGAGCATTTAAAAAATGTACCAGGATTTAGAACTACACTGAGAAAAATTATTTGAAATAGTGAAAAAAAAACTATAGGACATTTACATGAACTGAAATTAGCAAAAAAAGCATCAAAAAATGGTTTTAAAGTTATAGGTATTGGTGAAAAATTTTCAGATGGAATAAAATCAATGCCATCAGATATAGATATTTTATTAAAGAAAAAAAATAAAATATTTGCAATTGAAGCTAAAAACTATCTATCCACAACATATATGAAACCTTCTATGATAAAAGCTGATATGAAGACATTAGCAAATTATAAAAAACAAAATAAATCTCAAAATATAATTCCTATATTTTCTATAACAAATAAGCCATCTAATAAAAATTTAATTAAAATTCTTGAAACAGAAGCTAAAAAAAATGGTGTTGAAATTATTTATGGTAATCATCAATCACAAATAGAGCAAATCAAAGTATTAAGTGAAATTTTATAATGAAAAACTTTATAAGAATATTTTTATTTATTTCATTTATCTGTTTTATTCCAATAGATGCCGATTCTAGTTGGTACAATGATATAAAAACATATAGTCAAGAAAAAATCCATGATATAGCTACAGAAGATATGACTTTTGAATCATTTTATAAAGAATCTTCTACTATAGGATGGATAGCAGCTGCTGTAGGTGCGGTAATAGCAGTTGCAACAATATTTTTTACTGGGGGTACAGCTAGTCCAATTGTTGCAGGAATAGGAAGTTGGATTGGAGGTATGATGGGACTTAGTGGTGCAGCGGCAACAAATGCTGGACTAGCTTTACTTGGTGGTGGTTCCATCGCTTCTGGAGGATTAGGGATAGTTGGAGGAACAGCACTTTTAACTGCGGCTTTATCTTATAGTACCGATATTGTTTTTGATTATACTGTTGGAACAGCAGTATCTACATATAACTATAATAAATTTTCAGAACAAAGTAAAAATATGACCACATTACCATTACCTAAAAATAGCGATGGATGTGATTCCTATGAAGAGGCTATGGATATTTTAGAAAATATAAATGAAGAAGTATCTATATCCAATAGTTCAAATCAACAGATTATACAAAAAGCTATTATAGCAGCAAATAAAGTAGAAAAAGATATTGATAAAGATGATTTGGCTAAAAATGAAGCCCTTCTTGCACTATTAAATTTTATAACTAATAATTATGAAAAAGCAAAACAGCATGCTCTCAAAAGTATAAATTTATCAAAAAAAATTGATACTAAATATACATTACCTGCATTTATTTATGCTACAAGCTCAATGTATGATGAGACTTTCAATTTTGATGAAATCACAAATGATTATTTTAAATACTCTATAATTAATGAGCCTGACAACCCTATTATTCCTCTTCTTTTTTCAATTTATTTAGATAGAATGATGTATAGATTTAATGATAACTATTTAAAACCAAATGCTTTAAATAAAGTTTTCACTATTGCTTCAAATAAAGCCATAGAAGATAAAAAAATTCAAAATTACATTATAATATTATCTAGATATATAATTAGACTTAAAATTGAACAACAAAAAATATCATCTCTAACAACTACAGCCAATGAGACTATCAAAAATAGTGTAAAAACTTTATATATCACTAAAGAATCTATAAAAAACTATACTTCACTAATTAATGGTGCTGAAAAAATTATTGACACATTTCCAAAATTAGAAAACGATGAAGAGAATAAAGAAAATTTAGAAAAAATTAAAACATTTTCTAATCTTATAACAGAATACAAAAATGACAAAGATAGATTAAAAAATTTAATAGATAGCTTAGAAAAATATCAACAAAATTCATCTAAAAAAACAATCAAGAAAGAAGAATTTTATAATAATTATTATATATATATTATCTTAGGGTTTTTATTACTTTTAATAGCTTTTCTTTTTTATAAAAAAGATTAAATATACATTTTTATTATGATATATGAAAACTTTAAATAGACTAATCATATATCATAAATATCTAAAAATATAACTTAGAATAATTAATAACAGTTCCATTTTGTTTAGATATATTTATTTTATTTTGATTTTGACTTATTTTTTGTAATTTTATCATTTTGAACTAATAATAGACATTTTTTAGATACATTTATATGATATAATGAAACAAAAAGGATATATTATGAGCAAAGGTCAAGCAGTCTGTATAGGCGTAAACAGTATCAATCCTGAACATTATGGAACCAATGGGGAACTATATATTTGTGAAAAAGATGCTGATGATATGCACAATCTACTTATGCTAAATGGTTTTACATCCTTAAAATTGACTACCAAAGATGCCACTAGAGATAATGTCAAAAATGCAATACTTGATGCCTCTAAAGAGTTAGAGTGTGGTGATATTATAGTGGTCTATTACTCTGGTCATGGAGGAAAAGTACCCAATGTTCCAAGCCCTTATGATATAGAGTATGATAATATTGATGAGACTTGGTGTTTGTGGGATGCACAACTTCTTGATGATGAACTTAGAAATTTATGGGCTAGTTTTAAAAAGGGTGTGAGAATAGTTTTGCTTTCTGATAGCTGTCATAGTGGTACTATCGCAAAAGCTCCTATTAGTTTAGATGATATTGAAGAGGAGATAGAAGAGGGTCCTATTAGAAAAAAAACCATCTCAGACAAAGTAGCCAAAGATACATTTGAGAGAAATGAAGAGTTCTATAGAAAACTAGCCCAAGAGATAAACTCTTCAGAGATTATGAAAAAACCTGTAACAGCATTTGTCAAACAAATTTCAGGTTGTCAAGATACCGAGTACTCATATACCGGTGAGACCAATAGTGCATTTACAGAGGCTTTGAAATATGTGTGGGATGATGGTAATTTCGAAGGAAC
>JAADFE010000033.1 GCA_013153055.1 Campylobacterota bacterium | reverse complement strand
GATGATGTAGCAGGAGGGATGCTACAACCTCACCTATTTTGTAAACCAATAGCCAAAAGACCAGAAGATAGAGAAGCCCTCAGAGAAGTAGCCCTAAAAGCACATCCAAAAGTGATGTTTGGTTCAGACTCAGCCCCACACCCACAACACACAAAAGAGGCTTCACACTGCTCTGCTGGAGTATTTACAGCCCCTATTGCCTTGCAGATTTTGACTGAACTATTTTTAGAACACTCTAGCTTGGAAAATCTACAAGCATTTGTATCTGATAATGCTAAAAAGATATACTCAAATATAGAGGTACCTACTAAAAAGGTTGTACTTGAGGAGAAAAAGTTTATAGTTCCAGATAAATATGGAGATGTTGTACCTATGTATGCAGGAAAGGAGTTGAGTTATAGTATTGTGGATGTTTTATAATAAAATTAGACAAAAAAGATATAATGACAAAAGATATGCTAAAAAGCATAGCTAGAGAGTTATCAAAGTATATCTTGAAAATTCCAATAAATGTAGAAGTTATCTAAAAATTGTAAAAGTTTTATCAACCAAGAGAATATAAAATAAGGAGAAGAGATGTTAATAGTAGATATAAAAAAAGAGGAACTGATAAAAAGATTATGATAGCAGATAGTATAGATAAACTAGTAGGAAACACCCCTCTAATCAAACTAAACAAGCTCTCAAAAGAGAGTGGAGCTACTATTTTAGCCAAGTGTGAGTTTATGAACCCAACTTCATCGGTCAAAGATAGGATAGCTCTAAATATGATAAACCAAGCTCTAAAAAATGGAGATATAAATCAAGATACCACTATCATAGAACCAACAAGTGGGAATACAGGTGTAGCTCTAGCTAGTATTTGTGCATCAAAAGGACTAAAACTTATCTTGACTATGCCTGAATCTATGAGTATCGAAAGGAGAAAACTCCTCTCTTTACTCGGTGCAGAAATAGTTCTAACCCCTGCAAAAGATGCTATGCAAGGCTCTATCGATGAGGCTTATAGATTAGCCAAAGAGTTAAATGGAGTAGTACTTCAGCAGTTTGAAAATCCTAATAACCCACAAGCCCATAGAGAGACTACAGCTATTGAGATTTTGGATGATTTAGGGGAGGATATTGACTTTTTTGTAGCTGGAGTTGGAACAGGTGGAACTCTAACAGGTGTTTCAGAGGTTCTAAAAGAGAAAATCCCAGCTTTAAAATCTATAGCAGTTGAACCAACCAATTCAGCAGTACTCTCAGGAGAGAGTAAAGGAGCTCACCAAATCCAAGGTATTGGAGGTGGATTGATACCAAAAGTTCTCAATACATCTATATATGATGAGATTATCAAAGTGGATGATAGTAGTGCTTTTGAGATGGCAATAAGAGTTGCCAAAGAGGAAGGTTTACTAGTTGGAATATCAAGTGGAGCAAATCTTCAAGCCTCTTTTGAGATAGCCTCCCGAGAGGAAAATAGAGGTAAAACTATAGTTACTATACTTTGTGATACAGCAGAGAGATATATGAGTACCGAGCTATTTGATTAAACTTCTTGCAAAATTAGGAACCGACGGCTTTAGCCTCGCTTTTTTCGGGACTCTTGTGCCATGTACTCTCTTTGAGAAAGTCTCCGATTCCGAAGAGTTTTGCAAGAAGTCTATTAGTTAGCTACCCTTTATATAAGGGGACTCTATTTAGTTTATACCCAACCACCCCATCTCTTATCTCAATAACAGAAAAAAACTCATCCCCTTTTACCCAATACTCTCCATCGTCTTTTTTCTCAAAGTAGTCTATAGATAGCTTTTTGCCAAGTTTTAGATACTCTATATCTCCACTATATATATTTTGAGGGATTTTTAAAAAGTTTAGAGGGTCTAGTGCTTTTTCCTTATCATAATGAAATTTACCCTCATAGAGTCGTCTCAGACTTGATAGTGTAGCATCTACTCCTAACTTATCAGAAATCATAGTTCCCAATGAACGGATATATGCCCCCTCTGATACCATTACTTCAAAGTGTATAAAGGGGTGATTATAGTGGACTAGATGTATATCATATATAGTTGAGGTTATCTTTTTGAGGTTGACATCTCTATTTTCTCTAGCTAACTCATAGGCTCTTTTGCCATCTATCTTTTTGGCTGAGAATTTTGGTGGATAGTAGCTTATCTCTCCTCTTAGAGACTCCAATGCTCTGTATATCTCATCTATTGTAAACTCTCTAGTCTCTTTGATTGAGGTGATATTCTCTATATCTAGGCTCTCTGAATTTGCCCCAAGCCATAAAGTGGCAGAGTAGGCTTTTGGTGTCTTTTTGAGGTACTGAAATAGTTTTGTATATTTACCAATAGCCACTATCAAGCAACCTGTAGCAAAAGGGTCAAGGGTACCAGAGAAGCCTACTTTTTTGCTGTTGTATTTTCGTTTGATATGTCTCATATAGCCATTGGAGCTTTGAAACATCGGTTTATCTACTACAAATAGTCTATTCATCTATACTGATTGAACAAAAGAGCTTAGTATCTCTTTTTTGTTCCCTCCAAAGTTTATTTTGAGTTTATACTCTCTCCCTGATTTGTTAGCACTCTGCACTCGTCCTATACCAAAGATTTTGTGTTTGACCAAATCACCCTTTTTAAACTCTGAACGCTTGGTAATTTTAAGGCTCTCACCTTTTATAAGTCCTGCTTCAGATAGAAATCTACTTTTGGTTATCTGTTTTCTCTGCCCTTTATAGAACCTACTATTGACATAACATAGTGTTAGATGAGTTTTAGCTCTAGTGATAGCTACATAGCCCAAGCGTCTCTCCTCTTCCATATTACATCCATCTCCTAGTAGTGGGAAAAACTCCTCTTCTAGTCCTATCACATATAGATACTCAAACTCTAATCCTTTTGAGGCATGGATACTCATAATCGTTATAGCCTTGTCGTCCACTTGGTCTTGTTCACTTTGAAGAGATATCTCATTTAAAAACCCATCTAGCGTTTGGTTTGGATTTTTATCTATATACTCTCTAAAGT
>JAADFE010000071.1 GCA_013153055.1 Campylobacterota bacterium | reverse complement strand
AGAAAAAATCTACAAAAACATCAAAGAGCCAAAACTACTCAAAGAGCTATTTTTAAACCATCTCATTCAACTCTCTAGTGATGAGAGTATCGCCAAGAGGAGTGCTAGGGTTGAGGATATTCCTAATAAGCTATACCCTATAGTAGAGCAGTTTGTTAGCAAGAGATTATTTATCAAAGATGATAACAGTATAGAGATTGCTCATGAGGCTTTGATAAGTAGTTGGGATAAACTACATGAATGGATAAGTGAAGAGGAGGGATTTTTGATATTTAAATCCCAACTTGAGATATTTTATAAGACTTGGACAGAAAACGACAAAAATAAAAGAGCCTTGTTAAGTGGTCTAAATCTCGATAACGCATTAGAGTATAGAGACAAAATAAAAGATAAAGAGCTTTTGGAGTTTATCAATGAGAGCGAAGATAAAGCCAAAAAAGAAAAAGCAGAAAAAGAGAGACAAAAAAAACTCATACAAGAGGAAAAAGAGAAGAGACTAAAATCCAGAAGAAACTTTATGATTGCTGGGATTGGTTCTATTTTGGGATTTGTATGGTGGAGAAAGATAGAAACAGACAGAGCAAATATAGTTTTACAAAATGAGGTGGAAAAGGCAAATCATAATATCGGTTTGGCACTTTTGGAAAAGGCAAAAAGTTTTATAATCCAAAAAGATTTTTTAAAAGCAAACTTTTTTGCTTACTCTGCTCTAACAAAATTTAGTGAGAAGTTTGATGAGACTAATGCTTTTGCAGAAGCGAGGAGTATTATAAGTAATTATCCTTATACAAAAATTGCGATGAATATAAAAACTAAAAACCCTATTACTTCATTAGCCTTTTCACCAGATGGCTCTAAAATTATATCAAGCTCTTGGAATGGTACTATAAAAGTATGGACTTTAAAAGATTTTAGTAAAGAGGTTATAAGTGATGAAATCGCTTCACTAGAACAGCAACTCCAAGCCAAACTTGAAGGAGTTCAGCTAAAAAAAACAAAAATACCATACACAAAACCTATCTGGAGTAGATATAATCCAAGCTATTGGCTTTTGGAACTCAAAGAGGCAAAAACAGATACAGAGAGAGCCAAAATCATGCTAGAACTAGGACTCATCTACGACCGAAACAACGAAAACCAAAAAGCCTTAGAGTGGTACAAAAAATCAGCTCAAAAAGGGTACAAAGAGGCAGAGGAGCAAGTGCTATTTTTAGAAAATTGGATGAAGAAAAATTCATAATCTTTTAATGTAGGTCGGACTGCCCTCTGTCCGACACAAACCCATCATGAAATAAAATTCCATTGTTCAATGGATGTTTTTTATGCTAATCTTTTTAACGATATTTAGTTTTTATTTTATGCGATTTTTTGTCGGACAGAGGGCAGTCCGACCTACTTTAAAAAACAAAGAGGTATAGAAAAAAATTGTCATTAGCTAAAATTAATAAATTTTATACTAAAATAGAAGTTAGCAAGAGGGGTGGAAATAATCCGTTGTGCCACCAGAGTGTGCTTTTGCAGACCCTATGAGAGGGTGACGGTCTCTCCTTGCATTTCCCAAACTCCTTGAATTAATATATATTTACTATTTTTCATATCATACGGATAGATATATCCTGCTGTTTTGACAATGGTTAACTTCTTGCCTCTATGAACATAGCTTTTTGTATCGACAATGAGTTTTAAACACTTTTTTGAATTTTGAAAACAGTAGAGCAGATTAAGTCTATTTTGTTGAGTATCTAAAAAGAGAGCTGATGGGTATTTTAAAACAGTGGGAATGGTGTATATATCTTCTAACAACAGGGCTTTATTACGACTTCTCTTAGTTGGTCTATAGAGATGCGTTAGACCTTTTTGTGTGAGATAAATCTCTATGGTGGAAATTTCTATATTCTGTTCTTCTAAAACTTTGATAATTTGAGGTTCAATGACTCCAACTTGATAAGCGTGTAGTTGACTTTTTTGGGCTAAACAATCATCTACAAAATTTTTAAAATCGCTCATTTTTTCTCGTATCTTTTTTGATGAGATTATAGCGTTGTGAGATTAATAGGGCTTTAAAAACAATTTTAAAAAAGAAAAAGATGTAGGTCGGACTGCCCTCTGTCCGACACAAGCCTATGATGAAATAATATTCCATCGTTCAATGGGTGTCTTTTATGCTAATATTTTTAATGATATTTGATTTTTATTTTATGCGAATTTTTGTCGGACAGAGGGCAGTCCGACCTACAAAATACAAACCCATCATAAAATGATATTTTATCGTTCAATAGGTGTTTTTTATGCTAATATTTTTAATGATATTTAATTTTTATTTTGTGCGATTTTTTGTCGGACAGAGGGCAGTCCGACCTACAAAATACAAACCCATCATGAAATGATATTTTATCGTTCAATGGGTGTCTTTTATGCTAATATTTTTAATGATATTTGATTTTTATTTTATGCGATTTTTTGTCGGACAGGGAGCAGTCCGACCTACGATTTTTTATAAAATGATGAATATTGCCAATCATTTAAATCTTCTACAAGATTATGCTTTATGGGGTTATATTTTATGTATTCCATACTCTTTTGCCAATCTTTTTCATCTCTGATGGTGTGTTCATAGAAACGCTCTTGCCATATACCTCCATGTCTTCGATTGTATTTTGCATTACTTATTTCTAATTTTCCATTATATTTTAACTCTTGTGGTAGTCCATAAATAAAAGTTCGTTTGATATGGGCAACAATCTTTGGATAATCTGTAGCAACTTTGGGCGTAATAATCATATGAAGATGGTCTGGCAATATAACTATAGCATCTATTGTATAGCCATATTTTGCTCTGCTCAATTTAAAAGCTATACGCAATGACTCTATATTCTCTATGAGAATAGGTTTGCGTCTAAGTACCTGTCCATATCTAATTTCATGTTTTAATGAAATGAGTTTGCCTTAGATTTGTACATAAATATACGAAGGACTAGCCATAGCTAATTCGAGTATATTTAGATGCAAAGATGAGGCAAAATCATTTCACCCTACGGGCAATAAGAAAAAAGCACATCTACAGCGTTAGATTTTTTTGAATTAGCTATGGCTAGTCCTGCAAAAATCTGCCTTGTATCTGTACCTTTTTCTTATTGTTAAAACATGAAATTAGATATGGACAGGTACTTATATGTTACTATAGTCAAAAAATAACTGTAGTTATTTAAAAAAAATCTTCTATATTCCATAAAGATTATTTTAACATAAAAAAATAATTTATGATTTAAATATAACAATAAAACAGATTGATTATAAAGGGTTGGAAATATTTTTGAAAGTAGGATAAGAGAAGCCTCTTATCCTAAAAAAGTTATTTAGATAAAACCTCTTTGACAGCTTTACCGATTTCAGCTGGAGATACAACTACTTTTACTCCCACAGCCTCTAGTGCATCCATTTTCTCTTTTGCAGTTCCAGCACTACCACTAATAATAGCACCAGCGTGACCCATTCTTTTTCCTTTTGGAGCAGTTTGTCCAGCGATAAATGCTACTACTGGTTTTGTGATTTGCTCTTTGATTAGTTTTGCTGCTTGAATTTCCAAGTCTCCACCAATCTCACCAATCATAACAATAGCTTCAGTCTCTGGGTCTGCTTCAAACATTGGAAGAAGTTGCTTATAGCTTAGTCCAATAATTGGGTCTCCACCAATTCCTACTGCAGTTGAGATACCATAACCCTCATTTACTACTTGGTTTGCACCTTCATAAGTTAGAGTTCCTGATTTTGAAATAAGCCCTACATTTCCTTTTTTGAAAATCATACCTGGCATAATTCCAATCTTACACTCACCAGCTGTGATAATACCTGGACAGTTTGGTCCAATAGTCTTCATACCATTTTTAACAGCATACGCTTTTGCCATCTGCATATCTTTTACAGGAGCACCCTCTGTAATGATTACAGCTAGTTCTATTCCTGCATCAGCAGCTTCCATAACAGCATCAGCTACAAATCTAGGTGGAACAAATACCATAGATACTGTAGCACCTGTTGCTTTTACTGCCTCTTTTACTGTATTAAATACTGGTTTTCCAAGATGCTCTTGACCACCTTTACCTGGAGTTACACCTCCAACAATTTGTGTCCCATAATCCAAACATTGAGTAGAGTGAAATGTTCCCTCACTACCTGTGAAACCTTGAACAATTACTTTTGTATCTTTATTTACTAAAATACTCATTATTTACCTCCCTTTGCTGCTTCAACTGCTTTTTTAGCTCCGTCACCTAAATCTGTTGCTGTAATGATATTTTCGATATTTGCATTTCTAAGAATTTCTGCAGCCTCTGGTGCATTTGTTCCATCAAGTCTTACAACTACTGGTACATTTACATCTACCATTTTTGTAGCCTCTAAGATACCGTTTGCAATTCTATCACATCTTACAATTCCACCAAATATATTTACAAATATAGCTTTTACATTTGGATTTTTGAGGATTATCTCAAAACCTTTTGCAACAGTTTGAGCATTTGCTGTTCCACCAACATCTAGGAAGTTTGCAGGTGTTCCACCCATATAGTTGATAGTATCCATTGTACCCATAGCAAGACCAGCACCATTTACCATACAACCAATCTCACCATCAAGAGCGATATAGCTTAATCCATATTGAGAAGCCTCTCTCTCATCTGGGTCCTCTTCACTTATATCTCTCATCGCCTCAATATCAGGGTGTCTAAACAACGCACTATCATCAAATCCCATCTTTCCATCAAGTGCTAGGAACTCTCCTGCTCCTGTTTTGATAAGTGGGTTTATCTCAATCATCTCTGCATCATTATCCATATATAGTTTATATAGTTTTGATGCAAACTGAATCATATTTTTTTGCTCATTCTTATCAGTGATACCTAGTCCAAATACAAGCTCTCTACCATGAAAACCTTGGAAACCAATAGCAGGGTCAACAGCTACTTTGATGATTTTTTCAGGAGTCTCTTCTGCCACAGTCTCAATATCCATACCACCCTCTGTTGAAGCCATAATAATTGGCATCTCTTTTGCTCTATCAAGAACAACAGATAGATAAAGCTCATCTTGAATATCAGCTCCCTCTTCGATATAAACTTTTTGAACCAATTTTCCCTCTGGTCCTGTCTGGTGAGTTACAAGTGTCATACCTAAAATCTCACCTGCAAGTTTCTCTACCTCTTCTATTGACTTAGCAAGTTTTACTCCACCACCAAGTCCTCTACCACCTGCATGGATTTGAGCCTTTACTACCCAAATATTTCCACCAAGTTTTTTTGCGTTTTCTACAGCCTCTTCTACGCTGTGTGCAATAATACCTCTAGGTGTTGGTACACCATATTTAGCAAATATCTCTTTTGCCTGATATTCATGAATATTCATTCGGACTCCTTTTATTTATTAAAGTTGCTAGTATTATACGCTTAAGCTCGATAATATGGAATTAATAGTTACATAATTAGGAGTCAATTTATCGTAATTGTTAAAAAACTACACATTGTATTTATACTCACACAAGTTGTTGATTTTCAATAATTATCCATAATTATATTATATGTGTAAAAAAGTATCATTTTATATTTTTCTAAAGAAATTATTTTTTTCTATCTTATAAAGTATATAATAAATCAAATAGTGTTATCATATGGTTAGCTTATTTTAAATATAAGGAGATTTTATGTCATGCGATAGAAAAGCTATAGTTAGAATGGAAGAAGGGTATATGAGACTTACTATTGAGTATGATGACCCAATGTATAAAGCTGAGATATGTAAAGATATTGCTCTTTTGGAACAAAAACTAGATATATATCCAGAAGTACTTCATAGAAGAGATAATCCAACAAAATGGTTTTGTAGTGTAGAGTTTTCAGGAGATGACTATATATGTAGTCGAACTTGTGGAGAGTTTATAGAGACACTTATCCATGACCTAGACATAGAAAAGTGTGAAAATGATTAAAGAAGAGAGGTTTTACCACTCCTCTTCACCTTTTAGATACGCATCTATTGAGTTAGCTGCATCTCTACCCATTCCCATTGCCAATATAACTGTAGCTTGACCTAGTGTTATATCTCCACCTGCCCAAACTCCTTTTTTGGTAGTTTTTCCAGTTCTTCTATCTGCTTCTATATTACCCCATTTGTTTAGTTTGAGGTTCTCTGTAGTTTTTGTTAGAAGTGGATTTGCACTAGTTCCTATAGATATAATCGCTAAATCACAATCTATATACTCATGCTCTCCCGTTGGAATTGGTCTAGCTCGTCCACCCTCATCAGGTTCACCTAGTTCCATCTTTTCACAGTTAATTCCTACCAACTTTCCATTTGCATCACCTATAAACTCCAATGGAGAGGTCAAAAATTTAAACTGCACTCCCTCTTGTTCTGCGTGGTGAATTTCTATCTTTCTTGATGGAGATTGCTCTCTAGTTCTTCTATATACTATTGTCACCTTTTTAGCCCCAAGTCTAATAGCAGTTCTAGCGGCATCCATAGCTACATTACCTGCTCCAAGAATAGCAACATTTCTACCAGGAATGATAGGTGTATCATATTTTGGAAAATCAAAAGCTTTCATCAAATTAGCACGAGTTAGATACTCATTAGCTGAAAATACACCATTTAAATCCTCTCCAGGGATATTTAAAAAATTAGGAAGTCCAGCTCCCACACCAATAAATACAGCATCATATCCCATCTCTTCAATCAACTCATCAACATCAACAGTTCTTCCCACTACAGTATTGCAGACTATCTTGACTCCTAATTTTTTGAGCTGTTCTATCTCATAATCAACTATACTCTTAGCCAATCTAAACTCAGGAATTCCATAAAGCAAAACTCCTCCAGCTCTATGAAAAGCCTCATATATAGTCACATCATGCCCTTTTTTAGCTAAATCTCCAGCTACAGTAATTCCTGCTGGTCCACTACCAACTACAGCTACTTTTTTACCAGTTGATGGTGGTATCTCTACTTCGTTTGTTACTCCTGTATCTCTAGCCCAATCAGCTATAAACATTTCAAGATTACCAATTCCCACTGGTTCTCTACCTTTTTTCTTTCCTACTACACAAACCTCTTCACACTGTATCTCTTGTGGACATACTCTACCACATACAGCAGGAAGTGCTGTTCTATCCCACACTGTATTGATAGCTCCATTTAAATCACCCTCTACAATCTGCTCCAAAAATGCAGGAATATTTATCCCAACAGGACACCCTTTTACACAAGCTGGGTCTTTACATTGGATACATCTAGCAGCCTCATATTGAGCCTCCAATAGTCCAAAACCTAAAGTTACCTCTGAGAAGTCTTTGTTTCTAACATCTGGTGCCTGTTCGGGCATACTCTGTCGTGGTATTGCTCTTCTCTCTTTTTTGCTTAAATATTTTGCCTCTACTTCATAATCCATCTCTATGCCTCCTGCTCAAAAAAACAATTTTCTGAATGTTCTTCTTCTGTTTTATATGCTAAAAGTCTTCTCATAAGTCCATCAAAATCAACTTGATGTCCATCAAACTCAGGTCCATCAACACAAGCAAATTTAGTCATACCACCAATAGTCACACGACAACCTCCACACATACCTGTACCATCAATCATAATTGGATTTAGACTCACTGTTGTAGGAACTCCATACTCTTTTGTAAGTTTTGAGACAAACTTCATCATAGGTACTGGTCCAATAGCAACCACCTCTGCTACATCTTCACTCTCTAATATCTCTTTTAACTCTTCTGTTACAAAACCATGTCTCCCTTCTGAACCATCATCTGTACAAATTCTAAGCTCATGAGATACATTTTGCATCTGCTCTTTCATAATTATATAGTCTTTGTTTCTAGCTCCAACTATAGCTATAACTCTATTTCCTGCTTGATACATAGCTCTAGTAATAGGATGTAAAACTGCCGTTCCTGTTCCACCACCTACACAAACAACCGTTCCTTTTTTCTCTATATGAGTAGGTTGACCAAGAGGTCCTACCACATCTGAATATCCATCACCTACCTTTAAAGTCGAGAAGAGTCTAGTACTTTTTCCCACTATCATATAGATAATAGTTATAGTCCCTTTTTCTTTATCAACATCTGCCATAGTAAGAGGAATTCTCTCACCTCTCTCATTTGCTATAAGTATAACAAACTGACCTGCTTTTGCTTTTTTTGCAATCTGTGGTGCTTCTATCTCATTGAGGATAATAGTACCATGAGCCATCTCTTCTCGTCTGACAATTTTATACATAAGTTCTCCTAATTATTAGAATAGATGATAAATATCATAATTTAAATAGATTATAATGCAATATTGTTTAATTGATTTTGAAATTTTGTTAGAAAAAAATATTTTTTATAGAAATATGCTACAATTCATTAATACTCTAATAGGAATTAATAATGGAAGAGAAAATCATAGAACAAGAGAAACCAAAAACTCCTAAAGAGGAGATAGCAGAGTATAAACCTTTTGTCTTTAAAGGAGATGGCAAAGAGTTTTTTCGTATTTGGATAGTCAATATCGCTTTGACTATTTTAACTTTGGGGATATATTCAGCTTGGGCAAAGGTGAGGACAAATCGTTATTTTTATGCAAATACCTATCTAAATGAATCCAATTTTGAATACAATGCAAAACCTCAACGAATATTAGTAGGTAGAGTTATTGTTGTGGGTTTATATGGTCTTTTTTTACTCTTTTTTCAATATCTTGGGATGTATGATGTTGCAATTGGT
The DNA here is from genome assembly GCA_013153055.1 of Campylobacterota bacterium. Lineage (GTDB taxonomy): Bacteria > Campylobacterota > Campylobacteria > Campylobacterales > Sulfurovaceae > UBA1140. Next base: position 36,692 of record JAADFE010000071.1, on the reverse strand, counting down.
ATTTTTGTCATTGCACTATTAGCTATGCCTTGGTTGGTTCGCCAAGCTATTAGTTTCAAACTTAGAAATACCTCATATCGTAATATTCCTTTTAGATATGCAGGTAAAACTAGCTCTTTTTACTATCTATTTTTGGTTAATGGACTTTTACCTTTAATAATTATAATGGCTATCTCTGCTTTTATCCCTATACCATTTTTGAGTCTGATACTATTTTTTATATTTTTTGGTTATGTATATATAAAATTCAAAGAGTTAACTATCACAAACTCATATTATGGTAATGCTAGGTTTAGATTTTTAGGTGTCAAAGAGGAGGTTTATGGTATCTATTTTAAAATTATGGGTTGGATGATTTTATTTATGGCTGGAATATCCACTTTTATTGGATTATTGGCTCTATTAGTCTCTATTATTGGTGGAGAGAGTAGTGAAGTCTTAACTCAATTTGCATCTCAACCAGATGCAAATATAGAAAATGTACCTGATACATTTTGGGCTACTATCACACCTATTTTGACACTGCTTGTCTATTTACCAATTATCTTTTTACAAAAAGGTCTAAGTGATGGATACTTCTCTAATTTTGTTCGTAACAATACACTATTGCAAAATGCTAAACTAAAAGGAGATATCAATCCTCTAAAATTGGCATGGATAAGTGCTACAAATGTCATGGCTCTTATTTTTTCTCTTGGATTACTATATCCATGGACAAAGGTTAGATATATAAAATATAAGTTAGAACATACATATTTCAAATGTTCAGATTATGACCAATTTAAATCTTTGGGATATGAAGAGGGCTCCACCATAGGCGAAGAGACTTTAGATTTTTTTGATATAGATATAGGACTATAATTATGTTTATCAATGCACTACTATATGATGGCAAAAGTTCAAAAGAGCATCAAGTTATAATAGAGTTTACGCAAAATAGACACATCAAAATAGACTCTCACGGTATCAATGTAGCATTAGAAGAGGTAGAGATAGAATCCAGACTTGGCAATATTCCTAGAGTATTTGAGTTTCCTAATGGAGTGCGTTGTAAAAGTGAAGAGAATGATAAAATAGACCAGATATTACAGAGTTTGGGTATAGAGAGTTCCAAAACACACAAAATAGAAAGCTCATGGAGACTAACTGTAGGTGCTGTTTTTTTGACAGCTCTTTTTGTATGGTTCTCACTCACTACAGGAGCTAACTATACAGCTAATATCATCGCATCTATGCTACCAGATGATACGCTCAAAGATATAGGAAAAAGTACCTTAGAAAAACTAGATGAAGAGTATCTATTTCCTACTAAATTATCAGAGGAGAACCGTTCTATTATCCAAGCACATTTTGATAGATTGACAGAAAATGAAGATATCCACTACCAACTACATTTTCGCTCATCTCAAAAGATAGGACCAAATGCTTTTGCTTTGCCATCAGGGGATATAGTATTAACAGATGAGTTAGTCAAACTTAGCAAAGATAAAGAGTTTAGAGATATATTAGGAGTATTGGCTCATGAAAAAGGGCATATAGTCAAAAAACACACCCTCAGAATAGCAATCAAAACAGGTATCTCAGGAGCTATTTTAGGATATCTAACAGGCGATATATCTATACTTGTTACTGCTATTCCTACAGTCATTATCAACAGTAGCTATAGTCGTGACTTTGAAAGAGAAGCTGATGAGTATGCAGTATCTGAACTAAAAAGGCTAAATATATCCACAAAATATATAGCCCAACTATTTGAAGAGTTAGCAAAAGAGAACAAATTAGATGAAAATAGTACCGTTATCTCTTTAATATCATCTCACCCTATGACAAAAGATAGAATAAAATATTTTAAATCTAAAGATGAAAAAAAATATTAACTAAATTAAAAATGTAGTTTTAAAGCCAATGGAGACTATAATAACTCAAATAATTTTTAGGTAAAAATATGCAACTTTTAAAATTTCTATTTGGTATTATTTTGGTTCAGATAGTCACTGTGAGTTTAATCCTACTCTCAGGAGATGACTTTACAACTATAGGAGTTCTTCGTTTGGCTATTCCATTACTATTTATAGCTTTGATTATATCATTTTGGTTTAGTTCAATAACAAAAGAGTACAGTAACTGTGAAATAAATAAAATCAAAGACGACTTTGCCACAGAGAGAGAAAAACTAAAAGTCAATGCCGAAAGAGCAAAAAGGCGAATAGAAAAAGAGGCACAAAAAAACATCAAAAAAGAAGCCACCTCCACCCATGCAAAAGCCAATTTCAAAGTAGGATTGGCATTTGCAGGGGTATTGGGTGTTGGAGCTTTATTTGTATTTACTCAGATGATAACTGCTAGTCTATTGGCTCTTAGTGCCACAGGTGGAGCGTTAGGTGGCTACTATTGGAGAGGGAAAAGAGAAGAAAACAAAAACAGTCTCAAAGAGATTTCTGATAAATCTGAATATAAAGTTATAGACTCTAGCAAGAAGATTCCTAGATTAAAGGGGTAAATAACTACTCTAAAGAGATTTTAATTCCCCAAAAAGCAAAACTTTTTTGGGAACTATATATTACTCTATTTTTTTTAAGCTTCCCCAATACTTTTCCTCATATTTTTTTAATATTTTTGAAAAATTATTTTTTACATTTCTATTTGAATTATCAATAATTTTAGCATTATCATTACTATAATAATAGATATGTAATGAGTCGTTCTCGATTTTATATTTATAAATTTTATAATTACCATCTTCTTCTTTACTAAGATAAGTTTGATTATTGATTTTAGATGTTACCAATAAATTATTATTATTTAGATAAGATGCCTTACTCAATTCTAAATGATTTTTATCTCTATATCTAACTCTATATATTATTTTTTCATCTTCCTTACCATCTTCATGTTTAATATAATACCAATCACCTAGCAATCTTTTATCCAAAAAATTTTCTTTATCACCATTTTTTGTTAAAGGATGAGTTAATATTAAATCATCACATCCAAAAAACATCAATAATACAAATAGTCCAACAGTAAAATATTTTAATACTCTCATTACTTATCTCCTTCTCCTGTTCTAATACAACGAACATAATTATAATTAATCCCATTAACTAAATATTGCTCACCATCATTAAAATTAATAACTAAATTTGATATTTTTTTTCCAGTTTTTTTATTAACATAAGAAGATTGAACCCAAAAATCCTTACTAATATAATTGGTTAAATCTTCTCTTTTTTTATACAAAAACTCTAACTCTTTAGATGTTGGCAAATACCAATCTGTATATCCACCTAATTCTAAATTTTTACAATAATCAATTGCATCATTAAAATTCAACACCTTGCCCTCTTTATGCAATAAGTAGGCTTTTCTCTCCTGTTTTGTATAAAGTTCATCTTGCCACATAATCTTATTTGTTTGATTATTATCATCCAAATAGTTTATAGTTGTAATATCTAAACTTTCAATATTTTTTTTGTTTTCTTTTGATAAATCTCTTACACACAGGACATCATTTTTACTATAATCATTAATTCCACTCTTATCAATAGATATCGAACCTCCTTGATAAATACTAACAGTAAAACCCATTTTCTCATCATCATACATAGATGTAGAACTTGACCAATAGGTCTTTCCTCTGAAATTTTTTCCTACAAACTTATCAACTTTTACTTTTTCTAACTCATCTTTTGAAGGCAAACGCCAATCATTATAGCCATCAAGAATTAATTGATTACAATAAGAGACTGCTTCATCCCATAATTTTGGAGCAACTATATCTTCTACATCTTCATCTTGCCACATTAAATCACCAATTATTGTTGTTTTATTTGGGATATTAAAATATATTAAAGTAGCAACTCCTATAAGACTCAAAATAGCAAGAACTATTTTTTCAAACTTTTTCAATACAATTTTATCTTTTTTACTACTTGGCATAAGAATAAAAAATAATAAAAACAATACAAACGGTACAAAAAAGAAATCACCATACTCTGATAAAATCCCATCTAACAATGCCTCTGTCAAAAAAATCACCAATACTAATAAAAATATAGTATATATAGGATATAAACCTATATCTCTTCCTCTTTTAATTAAAGCCCAAACCAAACCAATAAAAGCTAAACCAACAAAAATATAAAGAGTGTTAATCAATAAATCAGACTCCATAGTTGATTCTAGTAAAAAATATAACAAAACCAATACTACTACTATAGGTAATAGACCTTTTAAGAGAAAATCAACTCTAGTATATCTTCCACCCCAAAAAGAAGAATTCTTTTTATTAGATTTCATATCTTGTCTATCTCCATATTCTTTCAGTTCAGCTTCTTGTTTTTTTTGTTTATTCTCTAACTCTTTTTCAAAAGCCTCACGCTCCTCTTCACTCATACACCCTTTACAGAGTCCATCTTTCATCTCTGAGGCACTAAATACCTTTTTACACTTTTTACACATTCCCATAATTAGCTCCTAAAATTATAATATATACTCCTCTTTTCCATCAAGTTTTTGATAAAATAGAAATATATGATTGATAAAAATTGAGTAGAACAAAAAATAGAAAACTTAGACTCTCTAAGTTCTGAAGATTTTAATATTATGCAAATTAAATTAAAGATTATGAAAAATTACTATTTTTATAAGTTTTACCCTTTTTTCACAATAAAATATAAAGTTAACAATAGACTATTAAATAGCCTTTATAAAATCCATTATATCGGTCTTTTATTAAAAATTTACTTAAATTCAAAAGCTTTAACCCTGAATAAGAAGAAGCTAAAACTATCTATTCCTATTTTTTTTAATTAATTTTAGTTAGTTACTTATCTATAAATAGAATTATTCGTGATTTTGAAAATGAGCTCAAATGAGTTAAATAATTTTACAAAAAGCAACAAGTACATATATAAACACTCATCACAAATAACTCTGCAACTTAATAAAAGCTCCATACAAAAGCAACTCTCTGTTGGTTGACGGGCTATTTTTTAACTCTAACTCCACCTCTAATAGATGCTCAAATATCTTTAACATAGAGCTACTCTTGACTCTGAGTGCTAGGTTTGCTTTTTGGGTCTCTATCTGTTTTGGTAACTTGTATCCCAAGATAGCTTTGGAGTCTATATGTCCATGTAGCTTCATAAAAGCATGAAACAAAAATATCTGATTGATAAAAAATTGAGTAGAACGCAATATAGAAAACTCATCCTCTCCAAGTTCTAAAAGTTTACTCAGAGTATTGACTATGGGCTTTTTTTCAAATAACTCAATCAACAACTGCTCAACAGCCAAAGGTGCAGTCGAATAGACTAATCTATCTATATCCCTAGAGGTTACTTTTGTTCCTAGTATAGCTAGTTTATTTAACTCATTGGCACATAGTGTTAAGTTATTATTTAGTAGTAGCATCAGGTGTTGCAGTGCAAAGTGGTCTATCTCTAAACCTATATGTTTAGCCTTTTTTTGCAATATATCCAGACTCTCATTTATATTTGGCTCAAATAACCTTACCCAGTTTGCACCTTTTTTAGGAGAGAATGAGTTTTGTAAGGATTTTGCATCTTTTGGTGAGCCTTGATAGTAAAATAGTAGATAGTTATCACTACTTTTATTGACTAGTTCTATTAGAGTATCTAGCTCTTTTTTGGGAATTTTTTTGTCTCGTTTGATGATTAAAAGATTTGTTCCACCAAAGAGTGAACTTTGAGATAGATAGCTTTTAGCACTATCGAAGTTGTACTCATCAAAATATTGCCTCATCAATGAATCTGTCGCATCTGTTATATTGATATAATGCTGAATATATGAGTTGATTAGATAGCTGTTCTCTCCATATAATAGTATTGCTCTAGGGGGATTGGTTCTGAGTAGGTTTTCAAATTCTTGTTTGTACATCCAAAATTATAACAGATTTAATATGAATTATTAACATAAACAAGAAACAATACAAATAAGTATAAATAAATTTAAGCTTAAATAAAGGTTCTATAATGTCAAGTAAGCTATAATTTAAGATATTCAAAATTCAAGGGGACAAAATGAAAAAAATATGGGAATATAGAAGATTGGAGTTGGTTATATGGGTTGTGTTTGGAATCTTGGTAACAACTTCAATTCTAATTCTATATAAATCATATAATGACTATAATGAGATGCTACAATCTGCTACACAAGTGGGTAATATATATGAATATAAGATTATTATGTTTGTCTCATCTATAGTGCTACTTTTATCGCTATTTATTCTATATCAGAATAGGGATTACTTTTTTCTTAAAAATATTGATAATACGGAGGCTTTGGAGCAGTTATTGGAGGATATTAAACTCTCTTCTGACCCCAAAAAAATCAATCAATTTAAAAATATGCTCAAAAAAAAGAACCACAATGAGATATATCCACTCATCTCCAATATGATAAATGAACTCCAAGAGAGCAAAAAACTAGCCGATGAAGCAAATCAGACCAAAACACTATTTTTATCCAATATGAGCCACGAAATTCGTACTCCACTTAATAGTATAGTAGGATTTACCAAGCTACTCAAATCAACCAAGTTAGATTTAGAACAAGTCGATTTTGTCTCGACTATTCGCAAAAGTTCAGAGGATTTAATCGCTATAGTTGATAATATATTAGATATATCCAAACTCGAAAGTGGCAAGGTAGAGCTAGAAGAGAGCTACTTTAATATTATAGATGAGTTTGAAAATATGATAGAGAGTTATGCAAATGAGGCTTCAAATAAAAATATAGATTTATCAGTATGGATTGAGCCTAAATTCTCTGCAAAACTATTTAAAAGTGATGCTGGAAAAATCAAGCAGATACTTATCAATCTAATCTCAAATGCAATCAAATTCACTCCAGAGGGTGGAGATATCAATGTATCTATAGAAAATATCGGTGTAGATGGGGATATAGCCACTATCAAATTTAGTGTAGAGGATACTGGTATTGGTATCTCCCAAGAGTACAAAGACAAAGTGTTTGATGCCTTTACACAGGTAGATGATAGTAGTATCAGACAGTATGGTGGCACAGGACTTGGACTTACTATTGCTACTAGTTTGGTTAGAATGTTGGGTGGTTCTCTCTCATTAGATAGTGAATTAAACAGAGGAACTACTCTATCATTTAACCTCAGTATGCCATATAGAGTTATAACCAAAGAGGTTAACTACAAAGCTATGAATATAGCTCTATACTCTCCTGCTGATATGCAGACAAAAAACTCTGATAAACATCTATTTGATTATCTATCCTCTTTTAGAGATATATCTATCAAGAGATTTAATACATTTGTAGAGTGCCAAGATGCAGTAGGTGGTTCATTTGATGTGCTATATATTCACTATGATGATATAGACAAAAAAGAGCTAAAAAGAATAACAGCAAGACATAGTGCTGATAGTCAAATAGTATTAGTTACTAAACTAAACAACAGAGACAAGATACTAGATATAGCACCGATATTCTCTCAGATTATATATAAGCCTATCACATTTTCCAAGGTAGAACACTCTATAGAGATTTTGTCTCAAAACAAAAAAGATATATCGATAAACCAATACTCTTTTGATGGATTAAAAGCTTTAGTAGTAGAAGACAATCCAGTCAATGCCAAAATGATTGTTCATATGCTTCAAAATCTAGGAATAGAGTCCCAAGTAGCCAAAAATGGCAAAGAGGGTGTTGAGATGTACAAAGAGGGTCACTATGATGTAGTATTTATGGATATACAAATGCCTGTTATGAATGGTGTGGATGCTACCAAAGCGATTATCAAATATGAACTAGAAAATCAATTAGAACACACCCCAATTATTGCAGTAACTACCAATGCACTAAAGGGTGATAGAGAGAGATATCTCGATGCAGGAATGGATGAGTATATTCCAAAACCAATAGATATCAATAAGTTTATAACAGCACTAAAACAGTTCTATACAACCAACCAATCAAGCTCATCAGATACAGATAGCCAAAAAGATATACTACTATACAAACAGACACCAACAGAGTCCAAAATCATAGGTACTATACTTCAAAAGCTAGGATATAGTGTCGATATAGCCAAAAATATAAATGAGTTTACCAATATGATAAATAACAATGAGTATAAATCCCTACTCCTAGATAAGAGCCACAACCAATCAACACAAAAAGAGGTATCTCAAAAAATCAAAGAGAAAGGAATTCCAAGTCTGCTATTTATCGATAAAAATGAGAATGTAGTATCAAGTGATACAGATACATATACCCATATCGTAGATAAATCTTCAGACTTTTCACATATCAAAGATAAACTAGATACAATGATACAGAGATAATTTTTTGATATAATTTTGCAATTTTAACTTGGAGTATAAAATTGCAAAGATTAGATAAATATTTAGTCCAAGAGGGCTACTTTGAGAGTAGAAACAGAGCTATAGATGCTATCAAAAGAGGAAAAGTTTTTGTAGATGGCAAGATAGCAAAACCATCAACCAAATGCAATCAAAACTCCTCTATAGATATAGATAACGAAAAGTTCTATATAAGTCGTTCTGCTAAAAAGTTAGAGCTATTTTTACAAGAGTATCCACTAGATTTAAAAGAGAAAAGAGCCTTGGATATAGGTTCATCTACAGGTGGGTTTGTGCAGATACTACTAGAAAATGAAGTTCAAAGTGTAACTGCTGTAGATGTAGGCTCAAATCAACTTCACCATAGCCTAAGAGAAAATCCAAAAGTAATAGTCCATGAGAACCAAGATATAAGAGAGTTTGAGTCTCAAATCCCTTTTGAGGTAGTGACTTCTGATGTCTCATTTATATCTATACTACAAATTATAGATGATATAGAGCGTCTAAGTTGTGGTGATATGATTTTGCTATTTAAACCACAGTTTGAAGTAGGCAGAAATATCAAAAGAGATAGCAGAGGTGTAGTAGTAGATAGAGATGCTATAGATAGAGCAAAAGAGAGATTTGAACAAAAAGCAAGTGAATTAGGATGGAAATTATGTTATAGTACGCCCTCAAAATTGGCAGGTAAATCTGGCAATATAGAATATGTGTATCATTTTAGGAAACAATGAAACTAAAAAACAGTATAAAATCCATAGCTATAGGCTCATTTGATGGGGTTCATATAGCACACCAAAAACTTATATCAAAAGCTGGGGCTGTAGTAATTATAGAAAAAAACTGCTCATCTCTTACAGTTGGATATAAACGCACTAAATATATAGACAAACCTTGCTTTTTTTATCATTTTGACAAAATCAAATCACTAACTGCTAGAGAGTTTATCGATAGATTATGCCTAGATTTTCCAAAACTAGAGACTGTTGTAGTTGGGTATGATTTTGGATTTGGATATAAAAAAGAGGGAGATACCACTCTACTTCAAAAGCTTTTTCATGGCAAAGTAATAGTTATACCAGAGGTTAAATATAAAAATATATCCGTTCACTCTCGTATTATCAAAGAGTTTATAAGAGACGGCAATATAGAACTAGCAAACAGGCTACTAAATCACAACTACTCTATAGATGGAGAGGTTATATCAGGTCAAGGGTTGGGCAAAAAAGAGCTAGTACCTACACTAAATCTAAAAGTATATAACTATCTACTACCCAAAAGTGGAGTATATGTCACTAAAACAAAAATAGCAAATCAGCTTCTACCTAGTATCTCTTTTTTAGGGCATAGAGTAACTACTGATGGCTCTTTTGCTATAGAGACTCATATATTAGATAGAGATATAGGAGAAGTAAGTGGAGATATAGAGTTAGAGTTTATATCATTTATTAGAGACAATCAAAAGTTCAATGGGCTAGAGGCTTTAAAAAAACAGATAGAGATAGATATACAAAAGGCTAGAGAAATAGTATCCACAAGGCTCCAACCATAGCTACAAACATATCCTTTTGTGCATCCCAGACATCTCCTTGTGTACCTAAAAATGCCATCCCTGCATCAGGATTAACTATAGTAGCTACTGCCCACTCCATAACCTCATAAACACCTGCAAAAGCAAAAATAATCATAATCGGTACAAAATAGCTCCAAAAACCTTTTATCTTTGTTTGATATACAAATAACTCTCTAATAGGATAGACAAACAGAACACCAAAAAGAAAATGAACCAATCTATCATACATATTTCTATCACTACCTAGCCACTCACCTAGAGTAAAACCAAATGGAACCTCTGAGTATGTATAGTGAGCCCCTATGATATGAAAAACCATAAAAATAGTCATCAAAACATAAGATAGTGTAGAGAATTTTACCCGTCTGTTTATATACAAAAACAGAGGAATAGAGAGAACAACCAAGATATTCTCAAGCAACCAATCATCAAAATGCAAAGGATGAATAGCAGACCATATCCAAACTATAACCAAAGAGGCTATCAATACTCTATTTATAATTTTATTGGTCATAGTCATATATCCTTTGAATTAATCCAATTTACACTCTAAAGCTTTTTGAACTAATATATTTGTTATTATATCTCTACTATTTACAATATGTTTAATATTTAAATCTTTAATAGACTCTGCTTCAGAGTCATTTTTTACTTTTACTATAGTATTTATATTTGCATCAAATGAGTTAATATTCTCACAAATTAATCTAATTTGATGCTCATTACTAATTGCAACAATAACAGCCAAAGAATTTTTGACATTAAAATGTTCTAGTACACTCTTTTGAGCTGCATTGGCTAAAAATATAGACTTCTCTCCATTTTCTATAGCACTATCTACTAGTTTTATATCATGCTCTAATATTACATATAGTAGATTTTTCTCTTTGAATTTTTTTGCCAATCTCTTTCCTATTGGACCATATCCACATATAATTATATGGTTTTGATACCCTGTTGATTTGATAGCTCTATCTCTAAGTTTTGTTGGCTCTTTGAACATTATATTGGCTATAGATTTGATATTATTTAGTATAAAAGGGGTCAATACCATAGATAAAACTACAGTCATAATCATAATCTGATTTACATCTGAAGATATTAAACCATTACTAAATGCCAAAGCAAATATAGCCAAAGCAAACTCACCAACTTGCATCAAAGCCAAAGAGCTTTTAATAGCTGTTCTATTTTGAACAAAATATCTTAAATATGAAAACATAATTACAGCTTTAATAAGCATAATAGCAAAAAGCAATCCTAAAATTACAAATCCATATTTAATAACAATAGTTGGGTCTATTTGCATTCCAATAGTTACAAAGAATACTCCTAAAAGTATATCTCTAAATGGAACCAAATCAGCCTCTATTTTATATCTAAATTTGGTCTCTGCTATAGTCATACCAGCTATAAATGCCCCTAAAGAAAAAGAGAAACCAAATAGTTCAGCAACTACAGATGAGGCTATAACAGTCAACATTACAGCACCTAAAAATATCTCCTCAGAGTTTGATGATATAACCCAGTCAAAAAAACTCTCTATAAAAAACTTACCTATAAAAAATAGAATTAAAAATACAACTATAGCACTCACAAGTGTACTAATTAGAAGTTCTGATACTGAACTATTATCAGAGGTAAATATAGAAATCATCAACAACATAGGGATAACTGCTAAATCTTGAAATATCAATATCCCAACAGCTACTCTACCATATCCTGAATGGATTTGATTTTTTTCATTTAGAACTTTAAGTACAATCGCTGTAGATGATAGTGCTAGGGCAAAACCTATAACAATAGCACTTTTAACCTCCAAATTAAAAAAATGATGAGATATAAAAGTAAATACAAATCCACTAAGCAGTACCTGCAAAGCACCATAGACAAATACCTCTCTTTTCATCGATTTCATATGTCCTATAGAGAACTCTAACCCTATAGTAAACATCAAAAAGACGATACCAAATTCAGCTAGATGAGAGAGAGTCTCCTGAGAATGCAGACCAAAATCAAAAATCTGCATAGTAATGAGACCTGTAAATATATAACCAATAACAGTTGGTATATCAAATTTTTTTAAAAATACATTGATAATAGTCGATATAGTAATAGTAGCTATAAGTATAAGTAGTATATGTTCCATAGCTATTCTACTCGACTATAGCTCTAAACCCCATACGAATCTCTTTGTGAGGTGCTATAACAGGAAAATAAAACTCTATATAATTATATATCATATTATTACTCTGTTGTTGCATTAAAGTTCGACCACCATCAGTAGAGTAACTAATAGTGCAACCATCTTGACAGATAGCAGAACCTATTACATACTCTGTTCCCTCTGGTATAGGATTTTTGATAATAATATTTCGTTTTGGAGTGTTGTTATTATTTTGAACCCTATTAATATAGACTACTTTAGTACCTCTCTTTACTTTTTTGACAGGTACATTTTTTCCATTTTTTTCCAAAAAAACAAAACTATCTAATCTCAATCCAAATAGTTCATTCTCTATAGAGTTAGAGTTTACCTCTTGTTGTTCTACTTGATTAAACTGTTCATCATAGTTTATACTACTCCCCATAGCAAAAAGATAACTACTAACTAAAACAGATACCACCACAATATTTTTTATCATCTTCTCCTCCTATAAATCTATCTATTCCCACTCAATTGTAGCAGGTGGTTTAGATGAGATATCATAGACTACTCTATTTATCCCATCAATCTCATTGATAATTCTCCTACTCATTCTCTCCAATACATCATGAGGAACATGAGCAAATGTAGCAGTCATCCCATCAACTGACTCTACCATACGGATACATACAGTGTTATCATAGGTACGGTTATCTCCCATTACTCCAACTGATTGGACATTGAGTAGTACTGTAAATGCCTGCCACACTTTATTATAATACCCACTTGCTCTTAATTCATCTTGCATTATAGCATCACTCTCTCTTAAAAGTCTAAGTGCCTCCTCATTTACCTCCCCCATTACACGAATAGCAAGACCTGGTCCTGGAAATGGGTGTCTCTCTAACATATGTTTTGGCAAACCAAGCTCTAACCCTAATTTTCTAACCTCATCTTTAAATATCTCTCTAAGTGGTTCTACTAATTCAAATGTCATCCAATCAGGCAATCCACCTACATTATGATGAGATTTGATAGTTTTTGATGGACCTTTAACTGATACTGACTCAATAACATCTGTATATAAAGTTCCCTGAGCTAAAAACTCTACATCTGTATGTTTACTAGCCTCTTTATCAAATACCTCTATAAACTTCTCTCCGATAGCTTTTCTCTTTTGCTCTGGGTCTGTTACCCCTTTTAGAGCTTTCATGAACTCATCTTTTGCATCGATAGTAATTAGTGGGATATCTAGTAGCTTGAACATATCTTGAACCTGTTTTGCTTCATCTTTTCTAAGCAATCCTTGGTCAACAAATACACATATAAGTTGCTCTTTTGGCAAAGCTTCATGCAGTAGAGCAGCTACAACTGAGCTATCAACTCCACCACTTACTCCACATAGTACCTTTTTGTCACCTACTTGCTCTTGGATAGCTTTGATTTTCTCTTTGGCAAAGCTTCCCATATTCCAAGTACTACTACAACCACATATATATTTTGCAAAATTTTTAAGTAGTTTTGTACCCTCTTCTGTGTGGTGAACCTCTGGATGAAATTGAAAAGCATAAATTTTCTTCTCTTCATTTGCTATAGCTGCATATGGCGAATTTTCACTAGTTCCTATAACCTCAAAACCCTCTGGTAATTTTTCTGCTTTGTCTCCATGACTCATCCAAACAGTTTTATTATCACTCATCCCTTTAAAGATTGGAGATTCTGATATAGATAGTTTTGCTTTTCCATACTCATGGTGAGTAGCTGGTACTACCTCTCCACCAAAATGTTGAGTAATAAGTTGCATACCATAACAAATCCCCATAATAGGTAATCCCAAATCCCAAATTTCATCATCTGGTTTATAGGCATCAGGTGCATAAACAGAAGCTGGTCCTCCTGAGAGAATAATACCCTGAGGTTTTCTAGCTTTGATACTCTCTATATCTTCTCGATATGGTACAACTTCACAATATACTCCACTCTCTCTAAGTTTTCTAGCTATTAATTGCGTGTATTGTGAGCCAAAGTCTAATACTAATATTGGTACTTGTTTCATTATGATGGTTTCCTTTTTGGTTGTAGAAGTTTAAATTGATTTGAAATTATACAATATATTTAATGAGAGGGATATGGATGATATTAAAATATGAAGATATTCCCACAAAAGTGGGAAAGTAGAAAATTGGATTATTTATTATCCTCTTTTGCTGCACTGGAGAGAGTTAGTAGCATTACTCCATCAAAAAATAGACTAATACCTACAAACATTCCTACAAGCCATATGGTTTTCAATGGATTACCTATAGCCAAAAAGAAGAAGATACCAATAGCTAATGACAAGATAGAGTTAAGTAGTACTATCCACCAACCATCATTTGGTCTAAGACTAAAAGCCAAAGCTAAATTTAATCCACTATCTATAAAAAAGTATGCTGTAAATACAACAGCTAAAGCAACAATACCTGATAATGGATTTAGCACTATTAATATAGAGACAACTATATATAATAAACTTTTTAACCAACTAATCCAATCTTTTTTATTGACTTGCCAAGTTTGAACAGCAGTAAATATACCACTAAACAATAAAAGCCAACCAAGAAATACAGCCGAGGTTAAAGACATTATACCAGGAAAAAACATTCCCACTAAACCTAAGATAATAAATAATATACCATAAAGTTTACTAGTTTTAGCAAACTTTTCTGTTATATCTTTATTATTAATAAACAATTTATAATTCATCATAACATATCCTTTTTAAATTTTTTTATAGAGTTAGGTCTAAAATATCTTTAGATTTTTCTATCAACTCTGCAGTTACATGACGACTATCTTCATTGATATGTTTCATAACTTTTGCCATAACTACTAGCATAGTTCCTGTAATTTCTGGTAAATTTGCTTCTACTTCTGGAGATAAGGCATATTTTAATACAGGATAGTGAGTTAACTGCTCCAAAATATCCTCTATTGGTAGCTCCTCTTCAAGCTTTCTAAACTCAATAATTGTCTCTTGAAGACCCTTTGTGATTGGTAAATCACTCTCTAATATAATATCTCGATTATTCATACTAGCACTAAGTTCAGCTGCTAAAAGCAAGTCATATACTTTTTTGCCAACAAAATCAACTATCTCTTTTGCATGTTCTTTGTGAATATCTAACGAAGCTGCCTTTCTAAAAAGTGCCTCTAATTTTGTAAATCCTACTACTGCCATAATTTTTCCTTTTTTTTAAAATTTATTTTTTGACAGAGGTATTATATAACTATATATTAGTTTATTATGCTACATAAGTTGCAATAATAACAAAAAGGAGGGAAAATAGTAAGAAGTGGGCAAAAAGCCCACAAAAAAAAGTAAAAATTAACCTATATGCAACAAACTAAACTGTACATACCAGATAGCAACTGATACGATATAACCTAAAAGTACTGTCCAAGCATACTTCATATGTGAACTAAATGTATAGATACCATGAAGTTTACCCATAACACCAACACCAGCAGCACTACCAAAGGAGATAAGACTTCCACCAACACCAGCTGTTAGAGTAACTAACATCCACTGCTCTTGAATTTCAATTCCTGTACCCATATTTGGGTTAGCTTTTAGTACAGCACTCATAACTGGTACATTGTCTATAATAGCAGAGATAAAACCAACTGCTATATTTACAACTGTAGCTCCAAATACATCATATAGTTTTGTAAAATAATCCAAAAATCCTAAAAAGTGAAGTCCACCAACAGCTGCTAAGATACCAAAGAAAAATAGTAGCGTATCATTCTCGATTTTTGCTATCCAACTAAAAGCATTAATACTATTGGTCTCTTCTAGTGGATTATGTCTATTTCTCTGATTCATGATATATACATAAAGTTTTAGGATAGACAAACCAAACATCATCCCCCACATAGCAGGTAAGTGAAGTGCTTGATGAGAGATAATTGCTAAAGTTATAGTCAAAGCAAAAAGCCCAATAATCACTTTTCCACCTTTTAAAATAGTAGCTTTTTCTTCTGAACTATTAAATGGTGGCATACCATCTGGAATAAATTTACTAAGTAAAAAGGCTGTAACTCCCCATCCTAAAAATGCTGCTGGGAATAGAAACAAAAACTCTGTAAAATCAGCTTTACCATCAACCCATACCATTAGAGTAGTGATATCACCAAATGGACTCCATGCCCCACCAGCATTAGCTGCTACAACAATATTGATTGCACTTGGAACCAAAAACTGTTTGTTATCTTTGTCTATTGTAATTAATACAGTTGAGAGAATAAGTGCTGTAGTAAGGTTATCAGCTACAGGAGAGATAAAAAATGCTAAAAGTCCTGTAACCCAAAATAGTTTACGATAACTATAACCTTTTGATACTAGATTATATCTCAATGTAGAAAAAACACCTCTATCTATCATCGCTTCAATATAGGTCATAGCAACAAATAAGAAAAAGAAGATACCTGAAATCTCAACAATTAGATGTTCTACCTCTTTTTCAAGAATTTCTCCATCTAATCCATTAATGGAAAAATAAAAACCTATTAACATAAATATACCAGTACCTGCTAGAAGTGCTGGTTTTGCTTTGTTAATATGGTATTTATCCTCTGTCGCAATAAAATAATAACCTATAACAAATATAGCTAATGATACCCATCCAACCCATGTGGTTGCTAAGTGTAAGTCGTGCATATTTACTCCGTATAATAATTTTAATACATGTGTATTATAGTAGAAATTCAAAATTTTTCCTAACAATTAAATTTTGACTATTCAAAAGAGCACAATCGTATCTTTTGGTAACAAAAACATCTCTATTCTTATGAAAGCAGATGATTATTTGTTACTTTTCGATATAGTGAGTACCCAATGACTCTTTTCGTTTAAGGGCAGCTTCTACTATAGCTGAGGCTGTATTTAATCTAAGCTCTAGCAGTCGTCCTATCTCTCTATTTTTCATATCATAGATAATATTTTTAGCTTCAAGCAGACCTTTTCTCGTACGAATAACACCTATATCATCCCACATAATTTTACGCAGACGGTGTTTATAGACTCTATCTTTCTCTTGATGAACTATATTTTTATACTCTTTATCAAAAACTGGTATTTTAAGTTTAGTATGCTCTTTACCTAAAATATGTTGTGTGGCTCTTTTTGCAAAAACTACACCCTCCAGTAGAGAGTTTGAAGCTAATCTATTAGCTCCATGAACTCCTGTACTAGCTGCTTCACCTATAACATATAGTCCATCTATACCCTCTACACAACCATCCAAGTCACTCTTAATTCCACCAACTGCATAATGAAAAGCTGGAGATATCGGAACTCTATCATGAGGAAAATGATACCCCAAAGCCTCAAAAGTTCTAGTGATATTTGGAAATCTGTTTTGAAACCACTTCTCTTCAAACATAGAAAAATCGAGATAAGCATCCTCTCCTGTCTCTTTTTTATGATTAAATATAGCACGGCTAACTATATCACGACTAGCCAACTCTCCTCTATCATCATAATCAAAAAGAAATCTCCTACCATTTTTATCAACAACCCAAGCCCCCTCACCTCTGAGTGCCTCTGTGAGCAAAAACTTCCTAGCAAAAGGAGTTTTAACAAACACAGTAGGATGAAACTGCATCATCTCCATATCCTCTAGTTCTATGCCTTTTTCAACACAGATACCATGAATATCAGCTGATACTGTTCTTGAGTTTGTATTATACTCATATAGTGAGCCAACCCCTCCACTAGCTATAATAATATCATCAGCATATATAGTCTGGTGTTGATAATTTACTAACGCTTTTACACCATAACATCTACCATTTTCTATAAGCAAATCATACACCAGAGTATTTCTCTGGAGTTTATGTTTGTTTTGCACCATCATAAAGTAGTGCATATATCTCCCAGTTGCATCGCCTCCAGCGTGAACTATTCGTCCTGTTGAGTGGGCTGCCTCTTTGGTATATAGGATATTTCCATCTTCATCTTTGTCAAACTCCATACCTCTAGCGATTATATCTGCTGTAGTATCTAATGAGGTTTGACTAAGTATCTCTACAGCCTCTTTTTTATTGTGATAAGCACCTGCTATCATGGTATCTTCTACATGTAGAGGAATATCACTCTCATCCAATGCTGTTACCATTCCACCTTGTGCGTAAAAGGTATTACACTCCCATGGAATATCTTTGCATACTACCAGAACCTTTTTATTCTCTGGCAAATTCATAGCAGCATAAAGTCCTGCAATCCCTGCACCTATAATAAGTACATCATACTTATCCATCACTCCCCCTTTTTTATTGTTTTTGGTTTCTCAACCCAATATGGGTCAGCTTTGTAACCACACCCATTTAATACCAAACAGCAAAAAGATGCTATAATTAAGACATGAAAAAAGCTAATACGATACTTTCGCATATACTACACCTACCTGAGTTTAAATCACTTCAGAGCCACTATTGCTATCAGAAGTTTATATCTCTATTAAGCCCCAAGTTTCAAAAAGCAATAGCATTTGTATATATAAGACAAAATACGCTATTTGTAGCTCTACGACACCCTGGATACAAAATGGAACTCAATTATAATAAAGATTTATTAAAGAGTATATTAAGCCTTTTGAGAAAGCAAGATGAGAGATGTAACTTTTTGGTAGCCAACAAGGTAGTTTTCTTTAACTCAAAATTTAAAACTATAATCCAAGATGAAAAAAAAGAGCAAACTATCCCATATTATAGTGAGATGGCATCAGGAGATTTTGAGATAGAGTGCAAAGATGAAGATTTACAAGAAGCTTTTAAAAAAATTAAAAGCATGATTAAAAAAAACTGAGTATAATTGTCTCAAAAAAATAGACTTAGGAATTAATAGCTTCAGCTTCGCTCTTTTCGGGACTGAAGTCTCCGTTTCCAAAACTTTAACAAAAGGCAAAACTATAAAACCACTCTATGATACAAAAGCTATAAAAACCATCAACTGCCCACAGTGTGGAGATGAGCTACCTATCTATTTCAGATGGACAAAACTAGTAGAGTGTCCATCTTGTAAATCTTCTATATTTTTAGAAGATGATGGTGTCAAACTCATAGGGAAAGCCTCAACTCTATCTCCTGAGCCTTCACTTATCAAAATCTCAGAGCCTATTATCATAGAGAAAAAATCATATATGCCTCTAGGTAAGATTAGATATAGCTATGGTAGAGGATTTTGGGAAGAGTGGTTTTTAAAAGGTGAAGATAGTAGAGAGTATTGGCTCAGTATTGATGAGGGGGATTTTGCACTTGAAAAGCCTATGAATATCCCTTTGCCTTTTAGCTCTTTTGATGAGTTGGTAGTGGGAAAAGAGTATGGTAAATATATAGTAACCGAACTTGGCACAGGAGAGTGTGTAGGTTTTGAGGGAGAGTTACCAAAAATTGTAAAAATAGGAGATACTCACAAATACGCACACCTATCAAAAGGTGGAGCATCATTAGTCACAGTCGAGTTTGTCGATAATAAAAAAAGTACATATGTAGGCGAGTGGATTGACCCATTTTCTATTAGTGGAGTATATGAGTGAGCAAAATCTATAGCATCAAGTGTCCAAACTGTAACGCACCTCTTAGTCTGCTTGGTGGTGGTAGAGTCCAGAGTGTTACTTGTGCTTACTGTAAAAGTGTAATAGATTTAAATAACAACTACAAAATCCTATCTAAATTTAAAAATATAGCTATACCACCATCCCCTTTTAAAGTTGGAATGAAAGGGAAAATCGATGGTGTGGAATGGACTATTATCGGCTGGATTGTATATAAAGATTATCAAGATATTCTATATAGATGGAGTGAATTTTTACTATTTTCTCCTCTATATGGATATGCTTGGTTAGTTTATGAAGATGGAGAGGTTTTTCTATCAAGAAGAGTTAGAGATTTAGATTTACGAAAATGGCAAAAAGAGGAGAGCCAAACCCTCTTTTTTAGAGGTGGTCACTATATATTAAAAGAGGAGAGTTACTATAGTGTTATAGATTTTGTTCAAGGAGAGTTAAACTATATCGCCAAATATGGAGACAAAATAAAATGTTGGGACTACAAAGGAGTTAGAGGTCAGAGTATCTCCATAGAAAAGAGTAACAATGAACTAGAGGTCTATTATAATAAAAAGCTAGATGCTAGAAGTGTATATGATAGTTTTGATGTCAAAGAGAGCGAACAGTATATTAAAAAGCTATCCATAGATGAAAAATTTAAAGAGGAATTTGAAGAGAAAAAACCTTTGGCATTTTATGGTATTGTAGCAATTTTCATAACTTTGTTGATAATGATAATACTATCTTTTAATGAAAATATAGTACTAAAAGATAGAGTCAATATTAACAAAGAGACCACTTTTCATATAGATAGTGATGCATTTTTAACTCATATTCATATAGATAGTCCAACTCATGAGATATTAAATGGATATAAAATTACTATTTTAAAAAATTACAAAAAAATATTTGAGATAGATAAAGATAAAGTCTATTTTATCAAACAAAACCTAGGTAATAGTTGGAACAGAAGAGCAAAAGGAGTTGATATCTATCTAAAGCTAGATAGAGGTATCTATACGATGAAAATAGAAAAATTAGACCTATCAATTAGTAACTCTATATATATAACAGTTGCTCAAAATAGCATTAGACTTATATATATCTTGCCACTATTTATAGCTGTATTGCTATTTTTGATATACTCCTCTTTGATAGATGTTAATGTCTCAACCAGTAAGGTTATGGGAGCTATATTTGGGGCAATACTTCTAGGAGTAATGCTTATCTATATGGACTTTTTTACTGTAGTGATTATTTTAGTTATGGGCTACTCTTTCTTTTTCCAAAAGGAGGAGAGGGATGACTAAGATAGTATTGATAATATTTAGTTCACTAACATTATGGAGTGGATATATGACCTATAATGGAACAGGACTCCAAGGGGTAAAATCGATAGAACCATCAACTTCTCATAGTATCCGTACTCACTCATCAGGAAGTAGTTGGAGTAGTGGAACTAGTGGGGGATATAGCTATGGAAAATAATTTTTTTAGGAGAAAAATATGACAGGAATTATGGAAACACTTTTATACGCAGGAATAGGACTAGGTGTATTTATAATAGCACTTATAATATTAGAGGTAGTAACAAAATACTCAATCACAAAAAAGATAACAGAAGAGGGAAATATAGCTTTGGCTATTGTTTTAGCATCTATTATAGCATCACTTGGTATGATAATATCTTCGGCTATTAGATGAAACAACCAACAAAAACAAAAGAGATATCTCTACTTTTTGGAACTTTTCTCATAGCCATTAGTGGCTTAGTATATGAACTACTCAATGGTACACTCTCTTCATATCTACTTGGAGACTCGGTCTATCACTTCTCTTTAGTTATTGGGCTTTTTATGTCATCTATGGGAATTGGGGCTTGGTTATCTCGTTTTATAGATAGAGATTTAGAGAGAGCCTTTGTGATTTTGCAGTTTGCAATAGCTCTACTGGGTGGTTTTTCTGCTTTTATTCTATTTTTTGCTTTTGCTTATATCAAAAACTATGAGGCTTTTTTATATCTTGTTACTATTGGTATTGGTAGTATGTTGGGATTTGAGATACCTCTAATTATTCGCATACTAAAAGAGAGTTTCTCTCTAAAGACCAATATATCAAATGTATTTACTCTTGATTATATAGGGGCTTTGTTTGCTTCTTTACTTTTTCCTTTGGTTTTAGTACCTCAACTTGGACTTATGCAAACAGCTTTTCTCTTTGGTGGACTCAATCTATTTGTAGGAGCTATGGCTTGGAGTATATTTAGAGATAGACTAGGGAAAAAATATCTAGTAGCTATCATAGTTATAGGTGCTATTTTGATACTAGGATTTATCAAATCAAATACCCTAACATCTATGATAGAGAACAAGCTCTATAAAAATAGTATTATCTACTCAAAACAGACACCATATCAAAAACTCATAGTTACCTCCATAAATGGTAGAATACAGTTTTATATCAATGGTGCTATACAGTTTGATACTATAGATGAGTATCGCTATCATGAATCCTTAGTTCACCCAGTAATGCAAACAGCAAAGAGTCATCAAAATATATTAGTTATCGGTGGTGGAGATGGATTGGCACTTAGAGAGATACTAAAATATCAAGATATAGGCAAAGTAACCTTAGTTGATTTAGACCCTGCTGTAACTACTCTATTTAGAACCCATCCAAAACTAAGTGAGCTAAATCATCACTCTTTTGACAATCCAAAAGTAACAGTAGTAAATAAAGATGCGTGGAAATTTTTGGAAAATTCAAAAGAGCTTTATGATGTCATTATTATAGATTTGCCAGACCCAAATAGTATCTCTCTAAGTCGTTTATATAGTGTTACTTTTTATCACTTGCTTAAATCTCATCTCTCAAGATATGGAGCAATGGTAACACAAGCCAACTCTCCAATGTTCTCAAGAAAAGCTTTTTGGGCAATAGCCAAATCGATAGAAGTTACAAAACTACATATATTGCCATATCATCTTTATATCCCAAGCTTTGGAGAGTGGGGATTTGTCCTCTCTTCAAATATACCTCTAAAAAATATAGATATAACTCCTCTAAAAGGATTAAAATATTTAACTAATAATAATATTTGGAAAAGAATGATAATCTTTCCTCCTGATATAGATAAGATTGAAGTTGAAGCAAATAAACTTAGTAGCCATAAACTTATCAAATACTATAATGATGGATGGAGCCATTGGTATGAATAATACAAATAACTATAATCAAATAGTAAAAACAATCCAAAATCTACCAACTACAGCAGGGGTCTATCAATATTTTGATAAAAATAATAGACTGCTATATATAGGCAAAGCCAAAAATCTAAAAAATAGAGTTAAAAGCTATTGGAGATTTACTCCATCTCTACATCCCAATCCAAATTTAGGTGCTAGAATTAGCAAGATGTTACAACAGGCTTATAGATTGGATTATATAGTTGTAGATAGTGAAAATGATGCTCTCATTTTGGAAAACTCTCTAATTAAACAGCTCAAACCTAGATATAATATACTCCTGAGAGATGATAAGACATACCCATATATCTATATAGATGAGTCTCTCGATTTTCCTAGATTTGAACTCACTAGAAAGATTATAAAAGGTAAAAACATATCATATTATGGTCCTTTTCCCAATGGTGGCAAGGTTCTATTATATACTCTATATGAGGTATTTCCACTAGTACAAAAGAAATCTTGTCTCAGAGAAAAAAAGGCTTGTCTATTTTATCAAATAGGTAAATGTCTAGCCCCATGTGAGGGGAAAATATCTACAGATGAGTATCAAAAGATTATAGATAGAGCAAAAGAGGCTCTATTAAAACGAGATATACTTACTAAAATATTACAAGAGAAGATGCTAAAACTATCATCTCAGGAGAGATTTGAAGAAGCCATGGTTCTAAGAGACAATATAAAAACGATAGAAGCTCTAACTATCAACTCCAATATTGACTTAGCAAAAGAGGAGGATTTGGATATTTTTGCTATTGTCAATGGTAAAACCAAAGGGGTTATAGTCAAACTATTTATGCGTCATGGCAAGATTATATCATCAGATTTTTCTATATTTAGAAATCATGATATATATGATGAAGATGAGGCTTATAAACAGTCTCTATTGGAGTTTTATACCCAAGAGTCACCACAAGTTGTCAAAACTATTCTAGTTGCACACCAATTTAGTGCCAAAGATGAGATAGAGAAACTACTAAAAGAGAGATTTGGTAAAAAGGTTGAGATAATCTATCCTCAAAAAGGGACAAAAGCAAAACTAACTAAACTAGCTATAACTAATGCAAATGAGGTACTCAAACTAAATAATAGAGAAGATAGTAAGATAGAACCTAAAATTGCTGAGCTTTTTGAACTAACTAATATCCCTTATAGAGTTGAAAGCTTTGATAACTCTCATATGATGGGGGTTGCTACTGTTGGGGCTATGGTTGTATGGGATGAGAACAGGTGGGATAAATCATCTTATAGAAGATATGAACTAAAAGCAAAAGATGAATATGCACAAATGAGAGAGATGCTATCTCGGAGAATTGAAGATTTTGAGAAGAAATCTCCTCCTAATTTATGGGTAATAGATGGAGGAGATACTCTCTTGAAATTGGCTTTAAAGCTACTAGAGGATGCTGGTATAAATCTGGATGTTATAGCAATAGCAAAAGAGAAACTAGATGCAAAAGCTCACCGTGCTAAAGGGTCTGCTAGAGATATTATATATACAAAAGAGAGTGTTTTTGAGCTTAAGACAACAGACAAAAGACTCCAATGGGTACAAAGACTAAGAGATGAAGCACACCGTTTTGCAATAGCATACCATCAAAAGAAAAAGAGAAAAGAGGATAGCAAAAACTCTCTATTAGAAAAAAAAGGTATAGGTCCTGCTACTGTTAAGAAACTATTGAACTATTTTGGAACATTTGAAGCTATAAATAGTGCCTCTTTTGAGGAGATTTCAGTTGCTAGTAGCAAAAAAATTGCTAAAATACTAAAAACATAGAGTGTTAAATATTAATTATTGAGTTGCATTTGATAACATTAACTATTAATTAATGTAAATATATTCTTAAATATATTCTTTAGATTTTAAAAATAGGTTAATTTAAATTACTATTTAGCATTTTTATAATAAAGTTATCTTGTTAGATTTATTACAAAGAAAGGAGCCTCGTGCATCAACTCATACCACTAGATATTGAATACACTTATAAAAATAATTTAATATATGAGATAGATTTGTATGGTATCATCACTTATGCCAATGCAAACTTTGCAGAAGTGAGTGGTTTTAGAAGAGAAGAGCTTATAGGCAAAAATCATAGGATATTTAAACATCCTGATGTTCCTAATGAAATCTATGAGAAATTATGGTCAACAGATAAAAGACTAAAAAAATGGTTTAGTACACTAAAAAATATTAGAAGAGATGGTATGTATTTTTGGAGTAATGTCCATACCACCCCAAAATATGATAAAAACAATGAGGTTATTGGTTTCATTGTTGTACATAAACCAGCATCTAAAATAGATATAGAAGAAGAGATTGAGCTATATGCACAATATCATCATTAAAAAGTAGAGGTAAATAATTTATGTATTACGGATATAATAAAGACAAAAAGATAATAATGGCAGATAGTGAGTTTATTGAGCTATTAGGATATAAAACATTTAATGATATTATAAAAAATGGTATAGATAAGAATATTAAGTTTGAAAACAACAAAATATATATAGAACAACCAGATAAAAGTATCAAAGCAAACTATGCTCAAACTCTATTTTTTACACAAGAGGGTAATATCACTGTAGTTAAACTAAGTAATATTATAGAGACCAAAAACAAGATTAGTAAACTACAACTAAACTACCATCCTATCTACCTAGATGTAGAAAAAATCTCTAAAGAGATAGGTCTAAGTGTTGAGGATTATAAACTATATCTTGATAGTTTTATAGACCAATCAATTATTGATGAACAGAAACTCTTTGCAGGTGATGACAAAGCTATCAAAAATCTTGCAAATTTAGCTTTGACACTCAAAATTCCTAATATAAATATATTACTATTAAAAATTCAGAAACTTCCTAAAGAAGAGAGAACATACTATATTGATGAGTACTATACAAAACTAGCTCTACTCACACTAAAAGCACCAACAGAAAACAGAAATAAAACTACAGAAGCATCACAAGCTCTTCCTACTGCTAATGCAAATGATATCTTTATCAAAGATACCCCTGATACGAAAGAAGAGGTATTAGATAGCAGATTTACAGAGCTTGTCAGCAGTATGCCAAAAGAGGAAGAGTTAACTCTTGAGATAAAAGAGGATGAGATAGAAGAGACTATAACTCCAAAAGAGACTCCTAAAAAAGAAGAAAAAGATTTGATGGATTTAGATTTAGATTTAGACCTAGATTTAGATTTAGGTCTTGATGATGATTTAGCTCCACTAGATGAGCCTATCATATCTAAACCGACAGAACAAAAAACTCATACTCCATTAAATAGTGATGACCCTGAAAAGATTATACTAGAGGATGCCCCTGCTCTACCAATTAATTATAATCCAAAAATCGCAGCAGATGAGTTAAATCTACCTGTTGTACTAATTGAGGAGTTTGTAGAAGATTTTATAGAACAAGCTCATCATGACAAAGACCATCTTCTTGCATCATACTATCAAAAAGATATGGATAATATCCATGAACTTGGACATAAACTAAAAGGAGCAGCTAGTAACCTTAGAATTAATGAATTAGCCGATGTTTTAGAGGAGATACAATTTTGTACAGAACACTCTAAACTTAAAGGGCTATTTATGAAATTCTGGGGTCTATTTATCTCTTTAGAGAAGTATATGAAACAACCAAAACAAAAATAAGGAGAACATCTTATGCAAATGGATAATCGGCTTAAATTGATAAGTATGTTCCCTATTGTTTTACTTTTTATAATATCTAGTTACTTTTTATACCTCTCATATAGTCAGTATTATAAAGCTAGTGAACTAAAAGATATTATTAAGAATAATGTTTATCTAAACGAAGTTTTAACTCAAGTAGGAAAAGAGAGAGGTCTAAGCTCTAGCTATTTGGGTTCAAACAGTGATTTACATGCAAAAGAAGAGCTACTCAGACAGAGAGTTTTGACAGACAAAGCTATCCAAAAAGCAAAAAAAATGATGATACCTATAAATCATCACTCATATTTTTCTGCTCTATATAACTCCAAAATAGACTATGATAATCAAACTATATTCTATCACTTCAAGCAGTTAGATTCAATTCGTGCTGATATTGATGCTGGTGCTATATCTTTTAAAGAGGCTTTTAAAAAAAGATATACACAAAATTTGACCCAACCTATTTTAAATTTTGAACTGCTCATAAACCATTATAAATTTGATGATGAGATAAGCTCACTAATAACATCACTATCTCAGATATATGTAGCAACTGAGAACATATCCCTAGAGAGAGATTTTATCAACTACTTTTTGATGAAACACCTAGCTATGACTCAGCAGGATATTACGGATTGGAATAAATATAGACTAAAAGCAAATACATTTAATCCCGAAGAGATAAGTGATGATACTCTAAGAGCTAAGATATTCTCTATAATGAGTAGTAGAAAATATAAAAATATAGATATAGATATAGAGACAAGCAACTCAAAAATACAGAGACATGTTGATGATGGTGAGTATCCAATTGAGCCTGTTAGCTGGTTTTTAATGCACGATGACAAGATAAAATATTTCTCTAAAATACAAAATGAAATCAAAAAAACACTTTGGACAAAAAATGATGCTTTTATTTTGCAAAATATTATTATCTTGATAGTTGCTAGTTTTTTCTGGATTTTATCGCTTATATTAACCGTATTGGGCTATAAAACAAGAAAAGAGATAACCAATAATATCAAAAGCCTTGAAGAGATTTTAAATAATACAGCAAAAGAGATAGAGTCAGACCATACATTTGATGCACCTAGTATCAATGAGATAAAAAGTATAAATCTAAATACCAATCAAGGTATCAAAGAGGCTTATAAATTTTTGGAACTTCTAATTGAAAATGCTAGACAAGATAAAATCCAAGCACTTCAAGCAAATGAGTCTAAATCCCTATTTTTGGCAAATATGTCTCATGAGATTAGAACTCCACTAAATGGTATTGTAGGCTTTACAGAGCTTCTAAAGAGTACAGACCTAGATGAGGAACAGCTAGAGTTTACAGGTATTATAGAAAAGAGTTCAGAAAATCTACTAAGTATTATCAATAATATCTTAGACCTCTCTAAAATAGAAAGCAATAAAATAGAGCTAGAGAATATAGTATTTGACCCTATTGTGGAGTTTGAAAATGCTATTGAGACATATGGTGTTAAAGCCTCTGAAAAAGATATAGATTTCAACTTTTTCCTAGACCCATCTATAAACAAAAAGCTACTAGGTGATGCTGTTAAAATCAAAGAGATACTAATCAATCTACTTAGCAATGCTGTTAAATTTACAGATTTTGGTGGATTTATTAATGTTGAGATTACAAAGTTAGCTACAGAAGATAACCATGCCAAAATCCTATTTAGTATCCAAGATAATGGTATAGGTATGACCAAAGAGCAACAGCTTAATGTATTTGCAGCATTTACCCAAGCTGATGTATCTATCACTAGAAAATATGGTGGTACAGGACTTGGACTTACTATATCTACCAAATTTTTAGAGCTTATGGGAAGTGAGCTAAAACTAGAGAGCCAAAAAGAGAAAGGTACTAGATTTTACTTTACACTAGAGCTTGAAGAGGTGATAGAGAGTACCAAATTAGCTCAAGAGCATATAGATAATGATATCTCCTTAGTACGATATCAAAGCCACACTCCAACACAACTAGATAAATATATCACTAAATATTTAGAGTATTATGGAGTAGATGCGAAAACTTTTGAGACAGCAGGAGATTTAAAAAGATTTAATGCAGACCCAGAGGTTCATAATATCTGGTTAGATATAGATAATATGGATAACGAATTAATAAATAGTATTCATAGATTGGATGCTAACAAAGTTACTCTAATTACTAGCTTTAGTAACCGTAACAAAATAGAATCTCTAGGTATCAAGCAGAGTAAAATAATATATAAACCAATTACCCCAACAAAAATTTTAAATGCTATAAATATTATAGAACAGAGTAGAAACAACAAAGACAATGATATAACTACTAGTCCAAAAGATGCTAGTACACCTTTTAACAATATACAATTTGAGGGTAAAATACTTGTAGCAGAAGATAATATCATCAATCAAAAGCTCATAAAACAGATACTTATAAAATATGGCATAGAGGTAGAACTAGCAAATAATGGACTAGAAGCATTTGAAAAGATTAAAAATACAAAATATGACTTAATCTTAATGGATATTCAAATGCCTGTAATGGATGGGGTAGAAGCTACTCATGAGATTGTTAACTATGAAAATGAGGAGTCATTAGAACACACACCTATTGTAGCACTAACAGCTAATGCCTTAAAAGGTGATAGAGAAAGGTTTATAGAAGATGGGTTAGATGAATATATAGCAAAACCGATTGAAAATAGTGAGCTTCTATTCATACTCAAAAAGTTTTTAAAACAAAAAGAAGAAGAATATATTGAACCTATTCAAAAGAAAAACACAAATGAAGAAACCAAAAATACTATTATAGAAAAAGCGAAAACAACACAAATCAATAATGGAGTCATATCTCTAATAGAAGATGAAGAGTATGAAGAGGACAAAGAGCAAAAAAGTATATTAATAGCCAAAAAAAATCCATTAGAGGCACAGATATTATCTAAAGTACTATCTAATCTAAACTATAAAATAGAGATTATAGATAATATGGATACTTTAAAATACAAAATAAAAGATAAAAAATATGATATTCTTTTAATAGATAGAGAACTAGAAAAATCGAATAAAAATATTATTTCCAACCAACATAAAGATATGAATATAATTTTATTAAGTTTAACAAAATCTCAAGACAGCACACTAGATAGCAACATAAAAGAAGAGATTATTGGTATTATACAAAAGGATGAAATCCAAAATATTATACAAAAGTATAGGGGTTACTAATGGTAGGATTTAAAGTTTTGATTATTGATGATGATTATATCAATAGAAAACTACTTATTGAAATTTTGAAAAAAAATCTATATCAAGTCAAAGCTATTGAATCTGTTGATGGAGAGGATGCTTTACAACAGGTTCATGAAAATCCTGATATTCAACTCATACTATTAGATATAGAAATGCCTAAAATAGATGGAATAGATTTCTTAGAATATCATATGAAGTATGACCAAAATAAAAATATTCCAATCATTGCTATCTCCTCCAATGATACAAGAAAAAAAGAGTCACTAACCAAAGGTGCTAACGCTTTTTTAACAAAACCTATTACGGAACATCAACTTATGGAAGCAATAGTTGATAGTTCTAAAGAACAAAAATTATAAATTTGTAATTTCATCTCTATTTTTATTATCTTTTAATAAATACATAATCTAATAAAATCTTTTATTTCAACCAAATATAACAGATACTACACCTCTTTAATATCATATTCAGCGTTAGAAAACAAATAAAAACAGTTTACTTATTTATTAAAATTAGTTACTAAGATTTTAATTTAAGATTAATTTAATAATTGTATAATTTTTAAATTATAGAATTAAAGAAGGAAATTAATATGAATTTAAAGTTTTCAGCAATACTTTTATCTGTCCTGTTTCAAGGTACTCTTTACGCTAGTACTTTGGGGGTTGTTGCTAAAATCAATAAGTCTGGTATAGAAGCTCCTAATACTGTTGACGATATTGTTAATGGTAACAAAATATGTGAAGATAAAAATACTAATGATAATAACTATCCTGGTTGTGATATGTCAACAGATACAGGATATGATGAAGATACAGATAGTTATGATGGAGATATGATTGTAAGAACTGGTGATTTTATTGAGTTGGTTGCTGGATGGAATATTACCAATGGTAGTGAAGATGTGACAATTACTTCTACTCTACCTGATAATGCTAATCTTAGTTGGGAACCACTCTCATCTTTGTGTGCTGATGGTTCAGGGATTGATGGACGCACTATGACATGTATTCGTTCAGGGTACTCTAGTGCTACCTCTTACTCTGAAGATATGGCATTTTTGGTAAAAGTCTCTGAATCAAATAAAAATGATACTCATACTGGTGAGTTTTCTTTTAAAGTAGATAGTAGTGATGCTGATACTGCTGAAGATACTACTGATGGTAATGAACTTATTATCACAGCATCGCCTAGATGGAATTTACAACTTTTTCTTCATCAAATAGAAAAAGATATTACAGTTGATGATAAAGAAGGTTATCTTTTGACTTATGCTTTTTCTATGGAGGAGGATGAAGTTCCTGATGAGAATGAATCAGGAGTTGATGGCTATTTAGGTAGTGAAAGTTTAGGTACAGATTTTACTCTTAATTTTACTGCTGATATGTCTGATATGTCTACTAATGCCAAGCTTGTAGGTTGTTTGGATAAAGATAGCTCTTATGAACCTTTACCTTATCCTTATTATATCGATGAGTACAAGATTTCAACTGTTGCAACTTTAAAAGATGATTTAAACATTCAATGTTCTCAAGGTGATGATGGAAATATTGTAGTAAACTATAGCTCTTTAGATGCTAGTTTAAATCATATTCCATCTCAATCTAGAACACAATCACCATATCCAGAAGATAGAAAAGTAGCAGCTGTTGGAAGCATACAGGTCTTTATCCCTTATGATGATGTTACTGCTACAGATGAGCTAACTGATGAAGATGGAGATAAATATTATGAGTTAAGACCCAAATTAAAACTTAGAGGATTTGACCCTGACTCTATCTCTAGTACTTCTAACTTTAATGATGGTAGTGAAAGTTTACTAGATAATGATATTGAGACTAGATTAGATTATTATCCTGATGGAAAAGCTGGTGGTATTGTTATGAAGCGTTTTTATAGACCTGATGCAACAGTTCAATTAGCAGAGAGTATGGTTCTTGGAGATGGAAAAGGAACTGTAACTCCTGGAGATGGTTTTAGGTCATATCTAAAGGTACTTAATAGTGGTACAAAAGATTTTAATAATACTATTTTATGTGATGTTATTGATACCAATACTTATAATGTAACCAAGATACCAGGAGAAGATACTCCTATTAGTGTTATAGTTCAACCAGAAGATACAAATTGGAGTGTGGAATATGCTGTAGGTTATGTTACTAATGCTTGGCCAAATCCTTCACCTAGTGAAGACCACTCTGCTGATGTTATAAATGAATGTAGTGATAGTAGTATTACATGGTATGATAACTATGATGATGCTATAGCTAATGGAGAGGTAACTAAAGTTAGAGCTGTGATTGATACGCTAAGACCAGAGAGTGGTAAAAATCAATTTGTTATGACAGTATATCATGAAGCAAAAGGTAATGATTTAAATGGAGATTATTTACCTGCTAAAACTAAACTGATAAACTATATGGCAGCTCATGATGATGCACTATTTGCAAAAGATGATAACCATTGGCATGCTGAATATAAAGATATGAGTTTAGAGACACTAAGTCGTTATCCTGAACAGTCTGATAGAGTACTTTTAGTTAGAGCAAAAGCTAGAATTAGTATGGATATTGATAACCAAAATGCTGAGATAGGAGATACTAGAGAGATAACAATCTCACCAACTTTTACTACTAATAATCCTGAATCTAATGAGAGTGACGACCTTAATATTAGTCTCTATTTTGCTGATACTTTATCTTATATTCCAGGTAGTAGTAATTATGGAGAGCCTACAATTGTACATCAATACAATACTTACTATTTTAAGTGGGATTTAGGAGAGCATCAAGTAAATAAAGATGTTGAACCACTAAAATTCAATGTTAGAGTTGAAGCAAAGGCTAAAAATACTTACTATCCTATTTATGCTACTATTATCTCTCCAAATGCAGACCCACTACCTCAGCGACATACAGTGGATAAATCTATTAATGTAGCAGTGCCAAGAGCATTATTGATTTCAAAAAGTGTGGATACACCATTTATAGAACAAGATGAGAGTATGAGTTTTATTACTTATGTACAAAATGGTGCAGATGATGCTATTACTGATTTGGATATGATAGATATTTTGCCATTTAATGGTGATGGTGTTGATGGCTTTAATATGACTATTGATGATACCGTATTACATTTAACTCGTGATACTACAACTTCTCCTACAAACTATAATGGAACAGCTGTATTTACAAAAGCAGAGAGTGATTATGATTGTAGTGATGATGTGACATGGTACTTTTCTGATACTGACCCAAGAGATATGGACTTATCTCCAAAGCATGATAGTAACAAGCTTGATAATTCAGGAAGTACAAATTGGTGTCAAGGAACAGTAGATGGACCAGATAGTAGCTGTGGTTTTGATAATAGTAAAGTAACAGCAGTTAGATTAAGACGAGATAGTAGTTTTGCTAGTAGTGCAGTATGTGCTTTTAGACTTTATATGGATACAGATAGCAACAAACAAGGAGATATTTATACCAATACTACAGGAGCATCAGCAGATGGTGTTACTTTGCCAGTTTTATCTAATGATGTTAGTGTTATTGTTCCTAGTACAGGACTTGGTGATTTTGTTTGGGCTGATACAAATGGTAATGGTATTCAAGATGCTAATGAGAGTGGAATAGATGGTGTAACTGTTGAGTTACTAGATGAAAATGATGATGTAGTTAAAAGTGTTACAACAGATAATGGTGGTAGATACTCATTTACTAGTCTATCTCCAGATACTGAATATAGAGTAAAAGCAACTCTTCCAAAAGACTATTATAGATTTACTACAAAAACACAAGGTGATGATGATACAAAAGATAGCGATGTTGATACAAGTAGTGGTATTACAGATATCAAAAAATTAAATACAAATGAGCAGTATAACCATTTTGATATAGGTATAGTTTCATCTTTAACTGTATCTGGAAAAGTATATAAAAAAGATAACAATGAGACTATTAGTAATATAGCAGTAAGCCTCTATTTGGATAAAAATAATGATAATGCACTAGATGACAATGATAAATTTATTGCTAAACTAGATAGTGATGCAAATGGAGAGTATCTATTTACTAATGTTTTTGATGGAGATTATATTGTTGTTGTAGATAAAAATGATAGTGATATTCCTGATAATTATGAGTTAGTAGGAGATGATGTATTAGATGTAACAGTAGTAGATAAAAATATTACAAACAAAGATTTTCCTTTTCTTCCACCAAATATAGAACCAACTACCGATGATAAGCTTCACAAGGTAATTATGAATTCGCAAGAAGTAACACTAGAGGAGTTAACAGGAGATGATGAAGATGGTAGTGTAGTTGGATTTATTATTAAATCACTTCCTTCAGATGACCAAGGGACACTATATATGAGTGATGGTACTACTGAAGTAACAGTAAACCAAGAGCTTACTACAAGTGAAGCAAAAGATTTAAAATTTGTACCTAAGAATGATTATGTTGGAGATGTAACATTTACTTACTCTGCTAAAGATGATGCAGGAGAGATAGATTCATCTCCTGCTACTTTCAAAATCCCTGTAGTGGCACCTATTCATATTGCAGGAACTATTTATGATGATGGTAACGGTAATGGTAATATTGATGGTACTGTTATCTCTACTATAGAAGATAATGGTATATTTGTCTCTTTGTTGGATGAGAATGATACATTGATATCATCTTTAGAGGTAGAAGACAATGGTACTTATGATTTCAATGGAAATAATATAGTTATACCAAATAGTAAATATCATTTAGTATTAACAACACAAGAGAGTGGAACTATACCAACACTTCCAGAAGATTGGAACAATGCAGATGGAGAAAATATAAACTCAAAAAGTTCAACAGGAAATGATGGTCAAGAAAATGGTGCTGGAGATGGTAAAATTGATGTGAGTGTTGTAACAGATAGTGTGTTACAAGTTGATTTTGGTATCAACAAAAAACCTGTAGCTTTAGACCAAAATGCAACAGCTCAAATAAACCCAGGAGGAGATACTAAAGTAGCTGTTCCTAGTTTGAAAATATCTGATAATGAGGACTCAACTCCTTCAACAATTACTATTACAGATATTCCATCTAATGCTACACTTTATTATGATAGTGTTGCTGTAAATGGTGGAGACACTATTACAAATTTTGATAATAGTAAATTAACAGTTGACCCAGATAATGGTAATCAG
Organism: Campylobacterota bacterium; assembly: GCA_013153055.1. Lineage (GTDB taxonomy): Bacteria > Campylobacterota > Campylobacteria > Campylobacterales > Sulfurovaceae > UBA1140. The sequence goes on along the minus strand of JAADFE010000071.1, from coordinate 1,650 downwards.
AGTGTAATATTTAAATATACAACAACAGATAAAGCAGGAGTTACATCAGAGATTGCAACTGTAGAGATGCCATTTACAGATATTGCTATATCAGGAAAACTATTTGATGATGGTAATAATAACAGTAGTGTTGATGGTAACTTAACATCACAAGCAGATGATACTGCACTATATATCACTTTAGTAAAAGATGGTAAAGCAGTTGCTTCTAAAGAGCTTAACTCTGGATTGTATGAGTTTACAAGTAGTGATGGTGTAGAGGCTAATACAGATTATAAATTAGTTTTAACTGATACACTAAATGGTACAACTCCAACTCTTCCTAAAACATGGAACAATGCAGATGGTGAAGAGATTGGTACAACTGGATTAGATGCTACTGCCGATGGTCAGATAGATATCTCTCTAAAAGAGGAGAATATTAAAGATATTAACTTTGGTATCAATAAACAACCATTAGCAAAAGATATAAAAGAGTCAACTCAGGTTAACCCTGGAGGAGATACTAAAGTGGCTGTTCCATCTTTAATCATTTCAGATAAAGAGGATATCACTCCAACAGTAGTAACTATTACAGAGCTACCATCTAATGCTACTCTTTACTATAAAGGAGAGACTGTTACAAAAGATAGCAAGATAACTGATGTAGAGCTAGATAAGTTTACAATTGACCCACAAGATGGAGATTTAAACGCAATATTTAAATATACAACAACAGATAAAGCAGGAGTTACATCAGAGATTGCAACTGTAGAGATGCCATTTAATACTATAGAAATTAGTGGACATATATTTAATGATGGAAACAACGATGGTATAATAAACGGAAAAGGTATATCAGCACCTAATGGAGTACAACTTTATGTGACTTTGATTAGTGATAATGGAGATATATTAGCTTCTAAAGAAGTTAAAAGTGATGGAACTTATAAATTTACTAATTTAGATGGTATTGAAGCAGATAGCAAATATATTATAGTATTGAGTATTACACAAAACTCAACTACTCCATCTTTACCAGAGAATTGGAGTAATCTTGATGGAGAACATATAGGTACCAATGCAGGAGATGACGGTGTAAATGATGGAAAAATAGATGTTTCTGTTGCTAATTCTAATGTTTTTGAAGTCAATTTTGGTATCAATAAAAAACCAGTTGCAGGAGATAACACAGCTCCAGAACAACTTAACCCAGGAGGAGATGTTCAAGTAACTGTTCCTGATTTAAATATAAGTGATAATGAAGATGGAACACCAAAAGTAGTTACTATTGAGACTGTTCCAAGTCATGGAGTATTATACTATGATGGAGAAGTGGTTAAAGCAGGAGATACATTTAATGAGTTTGATAACACTCTATTGAGATTAGACCCTGATAATGGAGACCAAGTTGTTTCATTTACCTATACTACAACAGATAGCGTAGGAGTTAAATCAGATATCGCAACTATTAGTATGTCTTTTAGAGGACTTGAAATCTCAGGTAATATCTATGATGATGGAAATAATAATGATAAAGTAGATGGAAATATAATCTCCCTACTTGATGGTAAACAACTATATGCAACACTATTAAATAGCACAGGAAAAGTATTAGCCACTACTACTATTTCATCTAATGGTAGTTATACTTTTGATGGAGTTGATGGT
>JAADFE010000061.1 GCA_013153055.1 Campylobacterota bacterium | reverse complement strand
TCTATCTTTGATATTGGATAGAGCCTTTTTTATAGTCTCTGATTTTATACTATTTGGTACATTTTTAAAACTACTGCTAAATTTATCCTCTACATCATAACCTAACGCTTCTGCTGTTGCACTAGCTGTTGTAGTCCCACTTGGAACAGACTCACCCAATATTATATATTCACTCTCACACTCATAGTTTTGACCAAAATTTATACCCTTTTGAAATATAGCCTCTGCATCTATATTAGCACCCACATCAATAGAACCACTTGGTTTTATATCAAAATCATGTATCGTAAAATAGTTAACCTTTGGAGTCACCTTTAATCCCAAATCAAGTAGCTCAATATAGCTAAAAGGTTTAATTAGATGAACAGCCCTAGTTATAAGTGCTGGAGTTGGCACGCCTTTTGGAGTCTCTGCTATATTTTCAAGACATCTAACCTCTCCTACACAAACAAATTCACTATCAAGAGTTGGAGTTAGGTGGATTAATCCAGGAATTCCAGCTTGAGTGATTCCCTCTATATTGATAGTATCTGTATTGCTTAGAGATAACATAAACGAAGCTCTCTTACCTCTTAGAGACTCGATAAAATCTATCTCTCCTAAAATTGTTTTTATCATATATATTATCCTTTTTTTCAAAAATAAAATTATAGCACCTTTTTATGAGTAAAGATGTAAATTAAAAGTGCCAAATAGTGATTTTTTTGTGACATTGTATAGATATTGAGTAATAAACTAAGTATAATCCATTTCAAAAATAAAAGGTAAAAATAGTGAGACAGATAATAGCACTGATATTAATATTTTCGATATATGCAAATAGTGAGACTCTCAAAATCGGTATAAAACCATCTGAACCTTGGGTTATGTATGACAAAAATGTAAGCGAGGAGAAGAGAAAACCGATAGGTTTTAGTATAGATTTATGGAATAAAATCGCACAAAATTTAGGAGTTGATACTAAGTGGAAATACTATAACTCCACATCAGAACTTATCGATGCAGCCAAAAACAAAGAGGTGGACGCAGCTATCTCTGCTATTACTATCACCTCTAACCGTGAAAAAAAGATAGATTTTTCAAACTCTATGTATGAGCTTGGACTACAAGTTATGGTGGATGCCTCTAAATCATCAGCTTCAGTTTTAGAGCTTATGGGAAAAGAGATAAAAAAGATGATGACAGTACAATCTATTATTATATTTTTACTCTTTTTATTTATCACTATACATATTAGATGGTATATAGATAGCAAAGACAAAAACTCAGACCTATTTGACAAAAGCTACAAAAGAGGGATTATAGACTCATTTTGGTGGGGGATTACTATGCTTGTCACTTGGGAGACACCTCCTAGTAAAGGTTTAGCTAGAGTTATAGATTTGATGTGGCATATTGTAGGGATTATTGCTATTAGTATATTAACAGCTATCGTTACATCAGCTCTGACAGCACAAGCTATAGGTGGCTCTATCCGTTCAGAAAAGGATTTAGTTGGTAAATATGTAGCAGCTGTTGCTACTGATGCACCTAGAAAGTATCTCGAAAAGATTGGAGCCAATGTAATACCTGTTAAGACACTAGATGAGGGGATAAAACTACTTAGAAGTGGAAAAGCAGAAGCATTAGTTCATGATGGACCTAGATTGATATATCTAGCAAACCAAATCAACAAAAAAGAGCATAAGAAAGTTCTAGCAGTAGCTCCATTTCAGTTCAATCCACAAAACTACGGTATAGTATTCCCTCCAAAGAGTGAACTAAAAGAGAGAGTAGATAGAATTTTATTAAAACTTCGTGAAGCTGATGGATTAGATAAGAGCTTCCATGAGAAGCTCAAAGAGAAGTGGTTAAAAAATAGTGATTAGCTACTTTTTTAGCTCTTCATATGCCTTCTCAAATCCCTCTATAGGGATAAGGCCTATCTGCATATATTTTACTTCTCCTTTTTTATTTAGAACCAATATAAAAGGCATAGTACCATTCCATCCTGCATTTTTAGCTATATAGTTTACAAAGTTTTCAGAATTTTCATACCCTATAATTGGAAACTCTATAGATTTATTTTTTGCAAACTCTTTTAGTTTCTCCCCTTTTAACCCTCTCATCTCAACAGCAAATGCACCAAAATCTTTATGTCTTTTTTTCATCTCATTGAGTATCTCTATTAGATGTAAACATGGTTGACCATTATATGCTATAAAGGCTAGTACTACCATTTTATTATCTTTTAACTCTTGGATAGATATACCCTTTGGTACCTCTTTGATATGAATATCACCTCTGTTTACTGTTTTTAATACAAAACTTGGTGTTGTGGTATTACTATCTTTTGCACTTACAGTACTAAAAAGTAGCGAAATTATAAATAGCATAGAAAAAATTTTCATCTCTAAATCCTTTTTTTGTGAGGATTATAACAAAATTCAGATTTATTAACTATAATGCGACAGTCATAAATAGGGAGATTAAGATGAATTACAAATCGTGGTTTAACAAACACGGTAAAAAGCACCAAGAAATCATAAAAAAACTATCACATCTAAGTGATGATGAGCTAATAGAGTATTTCAGATTTGAAAATATGGTAAAAAATGAACCAGATTTCTGTCCACTATATGACAAAAACAAAAAATGTCATGATATAGAGGAGTTAAACTGCTATCTATGTGCATGTCCTAATTTTAGATTTGATGATAATGGATTTGAGCAGATAGAGAATAGAACTCTATTTAGCAAATGTAGTATAAATTCAAAAGATGGCAGAGAGTTCAAAAGTGAAAATGCCATACATCAAAACTGCTCAGGCTGTCTAGTACCTCATCACAAAAATTATATCAAAGAAAATTTTTCAAGAGATTGGTTTGAGATTATGAAAAGTGTAACTAATTAATTTTAGGCTTCATTAATCTTTTATAAGTATAATCTGATAAAAATTCCTAAGGAAAATTATGAAAAAACTTATACTTATACTATTTAGTACTCTTCTTTTGATAGCAAATGATGGACTACCAGATAGGATTAAAACTACTGTTACTAGTATCAACAATGGTCAAATAACTCTAGCTAACCCTATCCCAAGAGGAAGAAGTGGAATAGTAATACATAACTATGGAAATGGACTATTTGCAAT
>JAADFE010000024.1 GCA_013153055.1 Campylobacterota bacterium | reverse complement strand
TTCTATGTAGCTATATCAAGAGCTATCAATCCTCATAACCTCCGATTGGAATTTAGTCGTGGAGATTTAACAAACTATCTACACAAAATGGTTAGAGTTGATAAGCGAGTAGAAGAGTACTATTTACAGTTGGGTGAAACTTATATTAGTAATGAGGAGTTGCCGTTTTAAATAAAAATAAAAATATAATGAGAGGATAGTAAACAAAATTTGAAAGCTGAGAACTTTTATTACTAATCTCATTTGATTATATAAATATCAATATTAAAAAGTTACCATTTTAAAGAAAAATGATATAATATAAAACAATGACAGATAGTGAACTAGATAACTTTATAATATGCAAAAAATGCCACACCCTACATAGAAAAATAAAACTACACAAAGGAACTAAAGCTCTTTGTAAACAGTGCGATAGTGTAATATATAGACACCACCATAATCTAATAGATAACACATTAGCTATTAGTTGGGTTTTGCTTATAGCTTTAATTATTGGATTTTCATTTTCTATTATGAGTATAAATATCAATGGTATATCACAAGAGCTTAATTTACCATCTCTAATTATCGTAATATTTAATAATGAATATTATTTAGTAGGTATTATGCTTAGCTTTTTGATTTTTATTTTTCCTGTTACTATTTTACTATCTCTAATTACTCTCTTGACACTTATGAAACTGAAAAAAGGGAAATATCTAGTTAAACGACTTTTGATACTAGTTGCACAAATTGCTCCATGGAGTATGCTTGATATATTTTTTATCTCTTTATTGGTTGCAATGGTTAAACTATTTGCTTTTGCTCAACTTGAATTGGGCGTAGCCTTTGGAGCATTTGTGCTGATTATGACTTTAGATATATTTATATTCAAGAGAATAAATTTCTCTGACCTATGGGAAGAATATAATAACATATACAAGGAATCAAGATGAAAGAGAAACTCATTAGATGTCCTATATGTGAAGCTGTCAATGTTGATAAAGGTGGAGAGGTAAAGTGTCGTAGATGTCACGAAAAGATACATAGTTATAAAACTGTTAGTTATAATAGAACTGTAGCCTTTTTAATAACAGCTATGATACTATATATACCTGCAAATGTCTATCCAATTCTAATCACAAAACAGTTTGGAGTGGTTCACAAGAGTACAATATTGGGAGGAATTATGCACCTTTGGGAGTCTGGTTCTTATCCTGTTGCTCTTATAATTCTATTTGCGTCTGTATTTGTACCCATCCTAAAATTTATCTTTATTATTTATCTGCTCATTTCAACAAAATATAATGTCAAATCCTCTATTATTGACAAACACAAACTCTTTTATATTACAGAAGTGATAGGTTCATGGTCTATGGTTGATGTTTTTGTTGTAGCTATACTATCTGTACTAATTCACTTTTCTGCTGTACAGATAATACCTGGTGCTGGAGCTACTGCTTTTGCATTGATGGTATTTTTTACTATGTTATCAGCCCTATCATTTGATACAAGATTAATAAAAAAATAGTGAGGTTAATAAAAACTAATGAAAAAATATAATGCTCCAAGAGTGAGAGAATCAAGAGGCATTCAGATACTTACAACTATATGGCTTGTACCTTTTATAGCTATGATTATAGCTTTATGGCTTGGTTATCAATACTATACAAAAATTGGTTCTGTCATCAAAATTAGATTTAAATCTAATGCTGGACTTATAGAAAACCAAAGTCCTATAAAAATGAGAGATGTATCTGTAGGATTAGTTAAAAAAATTTCACTAACAGATGATGGTGAAGGTGTTATTATAGAAGCTAGAATGAACAAAGAGATGAACGATTATCTAAATGAAAAAGCTAAATTTTGGATAGTCCATCCAGATGTGGGTTCTCATGGTGTATCAGGACTTGATACTATCGTATCTGGTTCATATATTGAACTATATGGAAAAAAAGAGGGGGAGACTATTCATGAATATGTTGGATTAGAACAACCTCCTATAAATGATGATGCAAAAGGAAAATATTTTGTTTTAACTGCACCAGAAAGTTATAATTTATCAGAAGGAAGCAAAATATATTATCGTATGCTTGAAGTTGGAAGAGTAGAGAGAGTAGGAATATCCCCAGATGGAACACATATCAATTTTACAATCTTCGTAGAAGAAGATTATATAAAATTTGTTAACCAAAAAAGTAAATTTTATACTAGAAGTGCATTCAATATAGATTTCTCTAAAGCCACTTTAGATATCAATATAGCTCCAATTTCTCAACTAGTTCATGGTGGTATATCTATCTATACACCTATAAATTCACTAGATAAAAACAACACACTAAAAGGTAACAAAGTATTTACACTATACAAAAATTTGGCTCATTTAAAAACAAAACAATTAGGAAGCGATAATAGCTATATAACATATATACTAAAATTCAAAGAACCAACCACCAATTTACAGATAGGCTCTCCTATCAAATTTCAAAGCTTTAAAATAGGACACATCACAGATATACAAGATAGATATAATGAAAAAAACAAAACAGTAGATAGTACAGTATATGCTATAATAAAAGCTGATGCTTTTAATAATATAGAAGATAACTCTATGGACAAACATAAGATTATATCAAAACTAGTTCAACATGGATTAAAAGCAAGACTCAAAGAGTCAATCCCTCTAGTGGGTACTCAATATATAGAACTAGTATTTGATACAAAACACAAAGCCCATATAGTAAAAGGGGATAAATATGATATATTCCCAACAATCACAACACCACATAAAAGTAGTATAATGGATAATATAAATGAACTAATAGCTAAACTCCAAAAGCTACCATTAGAAAATCTGCTAAATGCATATACAACTCTAGCCAATGAAAATAAAAAACCAATTAAATCTTTGGTAAATAATCTAAATGTAGCAGTTAAAAATCTAAACCATACAATTACTAATCTAAATAAGTTTACATCTCAAAAAGAGTTTACTCAATTACCTAAAAGTCTAAATAACTCACTAAAAGAGGTAGAGGTCACTCTAAGAGATTTACAAAGATTAACTCAAGAGTATGGTGGAGATTCAAAGTTTGCAGACCAACTATCTATAACTCTAAAGGCTGTAACAGAAGCATCAAAATCATTTGACAAAACGAATAAAATGTTAGATAGAAATGCCAATGCACTTGTAGTAGGAGATGACTAATGAAAAATATATTTTTGATAATAACTATAGTTTTACTATTTGGAGGATGTGGTTCTAAACAGCTATATACTCTAGGGGATAATATAGAGATATCCCCACAAAACAATAAAACAAACCAAGAATTTATAGCAGTAGAGAATATAGAACTACCATCATATTTAATGGATTCACCCATATATAGAAAAAATACAAAATACCATTTAGAAAAGATAGATGAGGCAAATTGGATTTTGGATATAGATAAACATCTAACCAATGTACTTATCTCAACTCTACAAAAAGCGAGAAACAATCCAAATATATATGCCTATCCATGGTCTAATGTCAAAAAGATGGATAAAAAGATATCTATAATTATTAATAAGTTTATAGCCTATAAAAATATAGTAACACTAGAGGCAAACTATCAAGTTTTGGATAAACATAAAAATAAAACCACAAACTATTTTTTTACAACAAAAGAGGCTTTTGAAGGAAAATCTGTAGAGAACATGATAGAGGCTATGGAAAAAGCTTATCTCAGATTAATCAAAAATATTAATAATAAACTATAATATTTAGCAATGAAAACTATTGCTATAATACCCAAAAAGGAGTTTATATGAGTATTAAAAAGTTTTTTCTATTGCTGTTTATAGTTTCATTATCTATTTTCTTATATATAAAATATCAATCAATTATAAAAGAAGAAGAGAAAATAGTCAAAACAGAAAAAACAACGCAAAAATATACACAAAAGCCTCATATGCCCTCTATCTCTGTAGAAAACAACTTCTCAACTGATGAAAATTTTATCCTGCTAACATCTTTGATTGCATCTATATTATCATTTTTGGGTTTTATAATATCTAGCTACTACTCAATGAGAGGACACAAAAGAGATGAAGAGCTATTTAACCTACAAAAAGAGAAACAACGACTAGAGATGGAAAAGCTCCAAGAGGAGATTAGAGCTTTACAAAGAGGAGAGATTTAATAGACTTCTTGCAAAATTAGGAACTGATGGCTTTAGCCTCGCTTTTTTCGGGACTCTTGTGCTATGCACTCTCTTTGAGAAAGTATCCGATTCCGAAGAGTTTTGCAAAAAGTCTAATACTCAAATATCTTCTCTCGTAGCTCCTCTATAGAGCTAACTGCATCCTCTTCTTTATGATTAGAAAATCCCCAATGAACCATAATATAGTCTATACCTGCATTTTTTGATGCCTCTTGGTCTCTCTCTCCATCCCCTACAAATATAGCATCTTTTGGCTCTAGCTTTAACTCATCTAATATTTTATATAACATATCAGGATGAGGTTTTGCCCATTGAACCTCATCTCCACACACTATAGAGTCAAAATAGTCAATAATATCCAAATATGTAAGCGACTGTCTAGTGGAGATTTTATAGGCATTAGTAGCTACTGCTAGTTTAAAACCTCTCTCTTTTAACTCCTCTAACAACTCTTTGATACCATCATAGAGTCTTAGCTCTCTTTTGTGATTATCTTTATAATACTGGGAAAACCAAACCTCATGTTCAGCTTTAAATTCATCTGCTTTATAAAAGTATTGTGCAGGATTTATTGTATGGTCATTGAGTTTTGATAAAATCTCATCTTCAGCCATAGGCTCTAGTGATAGATTGTCTCTGACATGATTAATTGCATTTACTAGAGTAACAGAACTATCAACTAAAGTTCCATCCATATCAAATATAACAAGCTTTTTCATCTATAACCTTATCCCAATAGGCTCTGCAAATTTGACCTTTTGATTTATCGCTACTTCAAATCTATATACATCTTTTTGAGAAAATAGAAGTATGGTTGAGCCCATCTCAAACCAACCAAACAGCTCACCTTTTTGTAGCCATAGGTTATCATATCTATAGTGCTGAGGTGAGGTTATATCTGAATTTGTATTGACTCTCTCTTCAAAGGTTATAACCATCTTTCCAACATTCAATGCCCCCACAAGTACCATTACAAAACAGTTTTTTTGACTATCTTCACACTCTATTACTACTCTTTCATTTTCTATAAATAGATTTGGTTTATTTCTAAGTAGTGGGAAGTTTACAGGATATAGTTTTCCTGGAATATGTGTGAGAGATTTGACTTTGATTTTATCTGGAGAGTGGTATCTGTGGTAATCTTTTGGTGATAGATATAAATTTATAAAATCACCTCCATCCAATAGCTCCAAAGCCTCTTTATGATACTCACTAAATAGCTCATCTATACTATACTCCATACCTTTTATCTGATAAGCTTTTCTGTCAACTATCTTACCAAAATCACTAACTAGTGCATCAACAGGAGATATAATAATATTCGTATCTGTAGTTATCTCTCTAGGTCGTCTCAATGCCCTTGTAAATAGAGCATTGAGAGTTCTATACTCTCTTGGTTCTTTAAACTCACTCATATCTAATCCCATCAGTTTGACATAACCATTGTTGATTATCTTTTGCCAAAATCTAGGAAAAGGTTTTGAAGCAAATTTGCCAAAACTATTAGATACAATAGAGGTATAATGTTTTTTCATTTAGTTATCTCCAAACTCAAACTAGTTTCTATCTAAGCAGTTTAAATCACTAAATGCTTGTTCTAATCTCTTTACCTCTGATAGTTCACCCTCTCTTAACCATTTTCTTGGGTCATAATATTTTTTATTTGGTTTATCATCCCCTTCTGGATTTCCAATTTGACCTTGCAAGTAAGCATGATACTGCTCTATATATTTTCTAACACCATCCCAATATGCCCACTGTGTATCTGTATCTATATTCATCTTGATTACACCATAAGATATAGCCTCTCTAATCTCTTCAAGTGTACTACCTGAACCACCATGAAATACAAAGTTGACAGGTTTATCTGCTGTATTGAACTTCTCTTGAATATATTTTTGAGAGTTGTCTAAAATTTTTGGCGTTAGAACTACATTACCTGGTTTATATACACCATGCACATTACCAAAAGAGGCTGCTATTGTAAATCTATCTGAAATCTTTGATAACTCCTCATAAGCATATGCTACCTCTTCGGGTTGTGTATAAAGTAAAGAGTTATCTATATCAGAGTTATCTACACCATCTTCCTCTCCACCTGTTACACCCAACTCTATCTCTAAGGTTATGCCAAGTTTGCTCATTTTTTCTAAATAACTTTTACAAGTTGCTATATTTTCTTCTATTGGCTCTTCAGATAAATCTATCATATGAGATGAAAAAAGTGGTCTGCCTGTCTTTTCAAAATGTTCACTACTAGCCTCTAGTAGAGCATCAATCCAAGGTAGAAGTTTTCTAGCCGCATGGTCTGTATGTAATATTACAGGAACACCATAAGCTTTTGCCACAGTATGAACATGGTTAGCTCCTGATATCGTTCCTAGTATAGCTCTATCTTTGCTATCAAGTCCTTTTCCTGCATAAAAGTCACCTCCACCATTGGAGAACTGAACAATAACAGGAGAATTTACTTTTGCAGCTGACTCTAACACTGCATTAATTGATGAGTTACTCACAACATTAACAGCTGGAATTGCAAAACCATTCTCTTTTGCAATAGCAAAAAGTTTCCCTACCTCATCACCACTTAAAACACCTGTTGGTAAATTATCTAATATTTTTTGAGACATCTATATAACCTTTAAATTTTTTTGTTATTTTACACTAATTTCTGCAGATTTTTTTAACTTTTCACTCAATACTTTTAAATCTTCTTGAAATTTTTTCAACTTGAGAGAATTCTCTATACTCTTTTTAACCTTTTCAAACTCTACCTTACCTGCTGGTTTTTTATCAGTTAGATATATAACATGCCAACCAAAAGGAGTCTGTACAGGAGTATGAGTAATCTCACCTTTTCTTAATGCAAAAGCAGCATTTGAAAACTCTGGAACCATCTGGTCTTTTGGAAACCATCCCAAATCACCACCATTTTTTGCACTAGGACCAGTTGAACGAGTTTTTGCTAACTCTATAAACTTCTCTTTTAGATTAGGACTCATCTCCAACTCTCTTATAATCTCTCTAGCTTCATCCTTGGTTGATACCAAAATATGTCTAGCAGATGCCATAGCAGAACGATGAAATTTACTATCATGAGTCTGATAATAGTTCCATACCTCATTATCACTTATTTTTATATTCTCTAACCTCTTTTTCATCCACATATCTAACATCAAATTCTCTTTGACTTTTTCCAACTCTTTTGGAAATCTTGGGTCATTCTCTATACCCTCTTTTTTAGCTACATCGATATATAGTTCTCTCTCTATTAGTTGATTGATAACTTTTTGTTTCTGCTCATAGCTCATCATTGAATAGTCTGCACCAGGAATACTTTTGGCAACAAACCTATCTACATCTTGTTTAGTTATAGATTTTCCATTTACTGTAGCAATAACCTCCGAAGCTAAAACAGTCAATGTCAACAGTAGATTAATAAATAGTAATTTATACATAATCGTCTAAAATCCTTATAAAATAAAATTTGCCATATATTTTAACCATTCTAACCTAAAATAATAAACAATTCGTAAACCAATTTTATCTTAATTTAAGTAATTGAATATAGAATATCGACATGAAGAGAACAAAAAAAGTAAAAAAAGCAACAAAAAAAGAGATAGAAGAGATAAAAAAGCTATTTTTGGAACACTATCCAGACTCGGTTACAGAGTTAAATTATAAAAATCTATACGAACTACTCATATCTGTTATGCTATCAGCACAATGCACTGACAAGAGAGTAAATATCATAACTCCTGCTCTATTTGAAAAATACCCAAATATCCCTACTCTAGCCAATGCTAATTTGGATGATATAAAAGAGCTAATAAAGAGTTGTTCATTTTTTAATAACAAAGCAAAAAATATACTAAAGATGGCTCAACAAGTAGTTGAAGATTATGACTCCCAAATACCCCTAGAGCAAAAAGAGCTTGTAAAGTTAGCAGGAGTTGGACAAAAAACAGCCAATGTTGTTATGATAGAGTATTCAGGTGCAAATCTAATGGCTGTTGATACTCATGTATTTAGAGTAGCTCACCGTCTAGGTCTAAGTGATGCCACAACAGCCACCAAAACAGAAGAGGATTTAACTAAAAAATTTAAAACAAATCTACATCAACTACACCAAGCTATGGTGCTATTTGGTAGATATAGATGCAAAGCTGTAAAACCTCTATGTGATGACTGTTTTTTAGCTCCTTATTGTAAAAGCAAAGATAGATTTAAAGTTTAAATTCTATCAATTTTAATTAAGACGGTGTCTTTGTGGGTCTCCTGCTTTTTTATACCACTCCAAAGATTTATAGACATCCTTTTTGACACCATACCCTTTCTCATATGCTACACCTAAAGCATATTGTGCTTTTTGTACATTATGCTCTGCTGCCTTTCTAAACCACTTTGTTGCCTCTTTGTAGTTTTGTTTAATCCCATCACCAGAAGCATATGCCAATGCTACATGATAGGCACCCTCTATATTTCCTAGTTTAGCTGATTTTTTGTAATACTCATACGCTTTTACTTTGTTTTTTGGTACTCCATATCCATTTGCATACATATTTCCTAGATTATTCATAGCTTTTGCATTCCCATAAGATGATGCCTCTTTATATAACTCAAATGCCTTTTTTAAATCTCTCTTGATACCATACCCATTTTGATACATCTCACCTAACCTATTAATAGCATCTATATTTCCAGATTTTGAAGCCTTTTGATACCACAAAAATGCTTCTCTCTCATCTTTTGGGACTATACCATTACCCATTTGTGATAGTTGAGCTACCTTATATTGTGCTTGGGGGTCTCCTTTTTGTGCTGCCTCTTTATAATATTTGTGAGCTATAGCAGGATTTTTTCTAACTCCTTGACCACTATTATACATATCTGCCAATGCTGTTTTAGCATAAATATCACCATGTTTTGATGCTTTATCATACCAATATGCTGCTAATTTTTTATCTCTTTTGACCTTTGTCCCCTCATCATAAAGCCTAGCTAGTGTATATTCGGCATCTTGATTATACTGCTTTGCTGATTTCAAATAATACCTTAGAGCTTTGTTAATATTTGGTTTGACACCGTAACCATTCTCATATGCTACAGCCAAATGATATTGTGCAGGTGCATAACCCATCAATGCTGCTCTCTTGAAATAGCTAAAAGATTTGTTATAGCTTTGTCTAACGCCATCACCTAGTGCATATTTCATCCCCGTCCTATCAAGTTGCTCGGGGGTAACTTTTGCCGATACAACCAAAGTCACTATAAATAGTAAGAAAAATATTTTTCTCATAATTGTCTCCTTTTTTTTCATAATTGTATCATGAAATAGAAACAATTCAAAATATTTTCTAATTTATTTTGTTGATTAGCTCCTCTATAACCTCAAAAGTTTTAAATATAGACTCTATCTCTATCTTCTCTCTAGTTGAGTGAGGATATCGAATATTTGGTCCTATAGAGGCTAGTTTTATATCTGGATACTTTTGAGATATAACCCCACACTCCAATCCTGCATGAATTGCTTTATATTCACTTTTTCCAAAAACCTTTAAAACAGACTCATTGACCATTTTACTAAAATCATTAATCTCTGGTCGCCATGATGGATATTTGTACTCCTCTTTTGTATCAAAACCATACTTTTGAAACAGCTCTATATTTTGCCTAGATACACTATCTAACTCATCTTTTGACATTGCTCTAATACTGCTCTCTATAGTTGCTTTTGCATTTTCAAACTTGACAATAGCTAGATTGGCACTACTATTTGGGATATCAAACTCACTGCTATAGCTATATACTCCATGTTTAAATTCATCTAGAAGTTTGATTAGATTTTGAGTATTATAAAATTTATCAGATGCTTCTATAAGAGAGAGTTGAACTAATTCATTACTATTTAGAGGCTCTCTTGAGCTTATTATAGCTTTTGCATGTGTAGGGATAGAGTTTCTCCTCTCACCTCCATATAGATATGAGATAGAGATATCTTTATCTGATAAAAAATTAGCCAAAACTTTTATGGCATTTGGGATATCTTTGTCTATATCAACTCCAGAGTGACCACCTTTTAGACCTGATACGACTACTTCATAGATATACTCAAAAGGCTCAATAGTCTCAAACTCACCAAAAGCCAAAATATCAGCTCCACCAGCACACCCAATACAGACCTCTGCTTCATCTTCAAAATCAACATTGAGCATATATCTACTATCTAACTCAAACTCCAAATCAGAAGCCCCAATCAGACCTATCTCCTCATCAGAGGTAAATAGAAACTCTAGCTCTTCACCTCTATCCATTAAAACCATCATCATAGCTATAGCTATACCATTATCAGCCCCTAGTGAAGAGTCTCTAGCATACATCCAACCATCTTCTATATAGGTTTCAATCTCTGGTGCTTTACCCATACATACCATATCATAGTGAGCCTGTAGAGCTAGTTTTGGTCTGCCTTTTTTTGCCAATATATTTTTAGCTTTATCTATCTCTACACTATAACCTCTACTAGTTGCAAACTCTTTGATAAACTCTAATAATCTATCAGCCTCTTTGCTACAGTGAGGTATTTTTGTTATCTCTAAAAAATAGTCTATAATCTTATTTTGCATTATTTTCCTTTAGAGTTCTTGCAAAACTCTTTATAATCGAAGAGTTTCTCAAAGCGAGGCTAAAGCCATCGGTTCCTAGTTTTGCAAAAAGTCTTTTTTGAGGAATTATACTATTTTCTAACCAAAAACGCTCCATTTAGACTATATCTTGACATAAATGTTCTAGCCTCTCTATCGTTTTTAAATCCCTCTATTCTCACACGATATAGAGGTTTGCCATCCTCCATATCCTTTTTGATTACAGCCTTATATTCCCTATCTAGCAAACCATATCTCCTAGCATAAATCTTTGCACCAGTATATCTTCTAAAAGCACCAACTTGTATAGATATTTTTTTTGAATATTTATCTATATCAGAGTAATTAATGACTCTATGAGGTCTATTATATGAATTTGAGACGCTACTATTTGATGCATAATTTGTTTCTGCCATTATAGGTAAAGTATCCTCATCATATACAGACTCAATAACAGGTTGATATTTTGTCTCTTTTTTAGAAGCTAATGCAAAAGGTTTAATTGATGTATCTGATTTTGCAGTTGATTTAGCAATAGAGGCTTTGCAGTGGTCTCCAACACAAGCTTGAGTACTAACTGGAAGCGATAATCTTTTATCTACTTTACCATTATAACCTACTATCTCTATTTTAACATCTGTTACACCTCTATTGACTAATCCCAACTTTTTGGCACTAGCATATGACAAATCAATAACTCTTCCCTTAGCATAAGGACCTCTATCATTAATTCTAACTATATCACTTTTATTAGTTACCAAATCAGTAACTCTTACCATGGTATTAAATGGCAAAGTTTTATGAGCAGCTGTTTTAGCATACATATTGTATATCTCTCCACTAGCTGTTTTTTTACCATTAAAGTCTCTACTATAATAACTAGCTTGACCATAAGTAACTTTTTGAAACTCTTTACTAGCTGTAGTCTTTTTATAGCTATCTTGTAAAGTACTACTACTTGATAATCCTGTAGTTTTGGCAACACATCCACTCAACATAAAAAGAGTTACTAAAGATAACCCTACAGTGATACTATTTTTAGTTTTCATAATCTTTTCCTTTATCTATATATATTTTCTGCTCTTCTTGGATTTCCATAAGCATTACGAAACATCTGAACTCTTGATGCAGGGATATTGACCATAATATTACTATTTGATGGTACAAAATCTTTTTTGAGATGCAAATTTATTCTCTTTAGTGCAGAGTAGTCCATCTGTAATATTGATGCAATATTTCGTAAATTTTCTCCACCTCTAACTCTTACAGGAATAATTCTGTCATTATCAAACTGATACTTCATCTCTCCTAGATTATCACCTGCTTTAAATAGATAGTTCTCGCCAATCATTGCAAATAACAAAATTTTTTTGATATAGTCTCTAGTCTCTTTTCTAATATAGTTGGCATTTGGATTAATAAGACGGCTTAAATCTATAGTACCTGCTCTATCTATACTATCTTGAACACATCCAGCACCACAATTATAAGCCATAGCAGTTAGGTACCATTTTCCTAAATTATCATGAATTTTATATAGATAATCTATAGCTCTACTAGTTGATTTGATAGGGTCATATCTCTCATCTATTATATTATTAACCTGCATATTCTCATCCAATGCTGTTGATTTGACAAATTGCCAAAGTCCACCAGCAGAAGATGAAGATATAGCATGAGTCCTAAAAGCAGACTCAACCATAGATAGATATATAAATAGAGGAGATATATCTTTTTGATACATAACCTCCCTCATAGTAGGAACTATCAATTGACCTCTATTTACAGCTTGAATAAATAATCTTCTATATCTATATTTATTTTTATTAACAAAATCTTGAAAATTTTTATCATATATATAGTTTTCATCAACATCCAATTCATTAAACACATATCTATAACTAGGAAACTCATCTACAATATTTGCATAAAGCGACAGATTTAAAAATATACTTATTATTAAAATTTTATAAAACTTCATAGCAGTTCCTTTTGTTTTGTTTAAACTATTATATTAATTAGAAACTTAAAATAATACTTAAACAGAAAAATTAATTTAAAATTTCATAAATAATTAATTATAATTAGGAGATACTGTTTTTTGTAACAAAATATAATTTTTGGATAAAAAAATATGTTATTTTATGTGAAAGAAAAAAGGTATAAAAAAGCTTTATACCTTATAAAATTATACTATTTTTGAAAAAAGTTCAAAAGCATTTTGAGTAGTTTTACTCTCTATAGTATCTTGGTCTATATTTGATAGTTCAGCCATCTTTAAAGCAACTAGTTTAGTGTAGCTTGGTTCATTTCTCTGACCTCTATATGGATGAGGGGTCAAATATGGAGCATCTGTCTCAATTAATAGTCTATCTAATGGAATTTTAGGATAGACATTTATCAATTTTTTAGCATTTTTAAATGTCAAAACCCCACCAATACCATAATAAAATCTATCAGATAGTTTCAGTAAAGACTCATCAGCATTATAACAGTGAAGAACACCACCTTTTTCTCCTGAATACTCTTGGAGTATCTCTAAACAGTCAGCAGATGAGTCACGAATATGAACTATCAAAGGCAAATCATACTCATTTGCTAACTCTATCTGGTCGATAAAAACCTTTTTTTGTAGTTTTTTTTCAGCATCTATCTCATCAGACTCTTTGGGAAGTCTATAGTAATCCAAACCACACTCACCAACAGCCACACACTTTTTATGAGTAATAAACTCAACTAAATACTCTCTATCATAATTTATAGCATCATAAGGATGAACTCCTACAGCAAAATATATCTCACTATACTCCTCACTAAGCTCAACGGCTCTTTTTAGGCTCTTTGGGTCAGCACCAGGGATTATAAACCTCTCTATGCCCTCTTTTTTAGCTCTATCTAGTACTTCGTCTAAATCATCTATATATCTATCATCATCTAAATGGCAATGTGTGTCTATTATCATATAACTCTCCAAACTGTAGAAAAATCAAAAGTTTTGCTATTTTTTGATTTTATTATAGCTATTAAATCTTAAAAATGTTTCTATTATGGTTGGGGGATTTTTATCAGGTGATTATCCAAAAATAAGTATCAAATACAAAGATAGAAAGTATAAAGACTGAAAAGATAGTACTCTTTTACAGTCTCTAAAAATAAAATTAGTCCTCTTCTTCTACGCCATTTTGTCTATTCATATATGCTCTTGCATATTCTTCATCAAAGAAAAAATAACCATCATCAGAACTCTCTATCTCTCCATCCATTATATCAAGTACATGAATAGCTCTACTATTTGAACTAATTAATTTAAATCCAAAAGTTCCACTCTCATCTCCATCTGTCCATGTAACAACGATAGAACCATCTTCAATAGCATATGGGAAAGTTTTTGAATCTCCACCATCTACAAGCTCTTGCCATGTAATTTCTGTATCTGTAAAACTAGCTTTTGCCATATTCCATTCATAAGGGAGATTATCATGTCCAAAATCACTTTTTGCTACATAATATAGTGTTTTACCATTTAAAAAATCTATAGTAAATCCACTCATAGTTGATTCTGCATTTTTGGCATCACGAAAAGCTCTTGCTTCCTCTTCTGAGGAGAATATATAACCCCTATCTCTATCATTATCAACACGGATAACTGTACCATTTGTATCAATAGGAGCTATTGTAGAGTGTTGTGTCTCTCCATCCTCTTCATAAGTTATTACAATAGAACCATTTTCATCTATAATATAAGGAAGTGTATAAACTTCATTATCAGGTAAATCAATCTCTTGAAATGTTACCTCTGTATCAGTAAAACTCATGCTCATCATATTCCACTCTATAGTACATCCATCATATCCAAAATCATCATCTTCTAC
>JAADFE010000163.1 GCA_013153055.1 Campylobacterota bacterium | reverse complement strand
AAGCTTTTTAAATGGGTTCTCTTTGTACTCCTGAAGCTGTAAAAGCTTCCCTTTTGTAGTCTGATAATCCTCTTCATACTTTTTGAGTGCCTTTTCCTCTTTTGGAGTTAGTCTCTTTTTGTTTTTTAACTCCTCTATTCTCTTTTCCATCTCCGTTGAGAGAACTTTTAGTCTATTGTATGTCTCATAGTTAGAATATACTTTTGACCATATATTATTATCTTTTAGATATATATCAATCTCATCAAGCTCTTTCAAGAGAGCATTTTTTTTTGAATTTATCCTCTCTAATCTCTGCTGTTCTTTTCTCTTTTTTTCCTCTTCTTGTTCTTTTCTTTTTTGTTCTGCTTCTAGTTTCTGTTTCTCTTTTTGCTCTTCCTCTTTCTGTTTTTTGAGTATAACTTCATGGATTTTAGTATCATTTTTCTCTTGAGTAGTAGTAGAAGTTGTTGCTGTACCAAACTCAGATATAATTCTACTCACCTTACCTGTAATATTAAAATCAGCAAAGAGAATCTGAACACTCAAAAAGAAAAAGAGAAAAAACACCTTCATTACATTGAAACCCTAGAAAATTTTTTCAGTGCTTCTATCACACTATCTTTGTCTATATCTACACGAACTTCAAAATCACCAATACCTTTAGGAAGTATAAACTTTATCTTATCGTTAGCACTCTTTTTATCCAAGAAAAATTTATCATAAAACTGCTCTACATCTTTTATCTCATAATCAACTGGCAAGTTATGTTTTATAAGCAGATTTTTAACTCTATCCATCTCATCTTGACTCATCAATCCTAATATATTAGCTAAACTGTTTGCCATAACCATACCAATAGCCACAGCCTCACCATGGAGATACTTTTTATACTCTGTCTCATTTTCAATTACATGCCCAAATGTATGACCATAATTCAAAACAGCTCTAATACCTGCCTCTTTTTCATCTTGGTTTACCACTTTGGCTTTTAACTCCACACTCCTAGCAATCACCTTTTGTAAAACCTCTTTATTAGATAAATCAGCACTCTCTAAAAAGTCAAAATAGTCACTATCAAACATTACAGCCATCTTGATAATCTCTGCAACCCCAGCACTAAACTCACGAGATGGTAGAGTATCTAAAAAATCTGTATCTATATAGACAGCTTTTGGTTGATAAAATGCACCTATTAAGTTTTTTCCAAATCTATTGTTAACTCCTGTCTTACCACCAACACTAGCATCAACTTGAGAAAGTAGTGTAGTAGGAATTTGAACAAACCCAATACCTCGCTGATACATACTAGCAGTAAAACCTGTCATATCACCAATCACACCACCACCAAATGCTATAAGTATAGATTTTCTATCAAGCTTATGAGTAAAAAGCTCATCCAATATATCTACAACTGTATCTAAATTTTTATACTCTTCTCCATCAGGTACAGTCACGACATGAAGCTCTGTAGCAGATATCTGCTCTAGTAGTTTATCTAAATGCAAAGATGAAACAGTAGGGTTAGTCACAACAGCAACTTTGGTATCAAAAGATAGTTTTGGAAGTTTGTCAATAGTAATATCATACTCTACAGCACCACTATTTTCTAAATGAATTGGAACAATCATAGCTCTTTAAAATCCTAAAAATAAAATTGATTTATTCTATCTTAAATTTACTTAATAGGTACACAAAAGTCCCTAATCCTCAATAGGAATTAAGAGCTTTGGGTGGTTTTTGATACCTAAAAAATATCTTGAAAATTTTTGTGAAAAAAAGTTTGCTATTGGTCTATTCATAACTGATTTATCAAAAGGAACTATATGCAAAACTTCACTCTGTTCTCTGAGTTCTCTTATTGGATTTGCTCTTTTCTCTTTTATCTCTATTTTAAAGTTGTGCAAATTTGCTAATGTCTCATAGTGTTCTATAATATTTTTTTTCTCAGAAAAATCGCCCTCTGGGTCATAGTTACATAAACTGAGCTTCAAATTGAGAGTCTCGCAAACATCAAATACTGATGAAGATATAGACTCCATCTCACTCTCATCTGTTATTAATACAACTGCTTTGGATATATTATAAAGTGAAGTTTCACCAAATATATATATAGGTTTTTTTAACAGATATAATCTCTTTTGAAGTGATTTTCTAAATATCTTCTCATCCGTAAGAAACAAACCTATATCATGATTCATCATATCATACTCTATAGTATTTAACAATTCACTACTTTTTGAAATATCTTCCAATATTTTTACATTTTCACTCTCTTTTTGCTTTATTTCATCTAGGATATTAGAATTTTTCATATGTAAAAGACGAATATACAATTGACTATTGGAAAATTGATTATTTATAAATATAGACTCATTTAACTCTATTAAAATATCCTCTTTATCCTGATACATATCTAATATCAGATATAAATTTTTACCAAAAGGTTCTGGGAAAAGCTTTTTCTTCTGTTTAATAGTTTTATATACCTCTTCCAATACTGTAGGGTTTCCTGCTATTACCAATCTATCATTTGGCTTTATCATGGTAGCATTATTTGGAAATATCTGTTTCTCATTTCTATAAATAAGTATAATCTTCCACTTTCTATGAGATACGGAACCCACATGCCTATAAGCATAAAAACTTCCAAAAGGAACTAACACTTCCATGATTTCACCTTTTGCTAAACCAATACTTTTAGCAATTATAGGTACATTTGGCAACTCCTCATAAAGTGAACTAGCCATCAATTCATACATATTAATTACTTTTATATTATCATCATTAATTCCTAACTCATCCCATTTACTCCCAAATACTATTCTGAGTTTTGGAGAAACCATTCTTATATTACGATATGTAGCCAATACCTCCTCTTTATTTTCCATAATAATAAAAGCAACGGTAAACTCAATATCATACATAATACGACTCAATTTCAAATAACTTGTAGGGTCTTCCTTTACAAAAGTTAAATTTTGTGTATTCTTTATATTTTTAGTATGATTGTTACAAACGACATAATAATGATTATTATCAATACGACTTTTTTCAATCCATTTAACAAAATATTTAGCCATATCTCCATAAGCCAAAATCAATATATTCTTCATTTTTTCCCTATATAATTATTAATTTAAACTAATTATACCATAGGTTCAAAAAAAAGCTTATTTTAAGATAAAATAATATATTATTTTTAATAAATAATTTAATTTAATTTTAAATACTTATTTTGATAGATACCAATATTCAACACCATATACAATTTAATATATATATTGTACGAAATTAACGCATAATTTTCACAATATGGTGTTGTATAGTGGTATTTATAAAGCAACTTTACACAATTTGAATATTGATTTTCTTTAATATACATTTCATTAGATATTGGATATGATATTACAAGGAAATAAACATGAAAAATATTCTTTTAATCGCTCTTCTCACCATATCAATATACGCTAGAATTGACTTTTCTAAACATCTAAACCCTCAAAAAGAGGATATTACCCTATCTGTAACCCATATAAATAGAAATGATGTCCTAAACCTAAGATTGGAGCCATCTTTAAAAAGTAAAGTAATATACCATATCCCATATGATGCAAAAAACCTAACTACATATGACAAAGATATCCTAGAGAAAGTTGGTAAAAATATATGGGTTCCTATACGAATAAGCTTTATTGATGGATATATAGATGGATGGGTAAAAGGAAAATACATAAAAATATATGAAAAGTATAGTGCAATAAACACAGACGATTTATTAGTCATATATCCATCATTTTTAACAGCCAATATAACAAAAGATGGATGGATAGAGCTACTAGAGACAATCGAGTTTGAACACTATAGTGGATGCGATACAAGAGCCAATCCAAAACTACTAGATGAGTTAAACCGTTTTAATTTAAAACTAAAAGTATATAACTCTCTCAGAGATGTATTTGTAGATGAAAACTTCTATAACTACAAAGATGTTACAAAAAGAGGATGGTTCAAACACAACAACAACCATTTTGTAAAACATGTTAATCTATTTGGAGTAAAAGGCTACAAAAAAACTATTGGTGCTGAGGGGTGTGGGATAGTTACATACTTTTTTAAGATAAATGGCAAAATAGTAGTAATCAAAGAGCCATTTGATAACAATCCACCTATTATAAAAGATAATAAAAAACTACCAAATAATTTAAAAATCAAAGATAGAAAAGAAATTATTAGATATATTATTGAAAATATACGAGTATTCTAACAATTAATATATCATTAATCTTTATTGGCTATACTCTTGCTTATTTCAAAAAATTGGAGTTTTTTATATGTTAAAAACTATATTGTCTATGAGAGTAGCAGTAGCTATACTCTTTATATTTGGGGCTGTAATAGGTCTTGCTACATTTATAGAAAATGATTATGGTACACAAACAGCTAGGGCATTAATCTATAATGCAAGATGGTTCGAGGTTTTTCTTTTCTTTTTTATTTTGGTTCTGATTTATAATATAATTAAATACAAAAGTTACAAAAAAAAGAAACTTTCTATTTTTATTTTTCATTTTGCTTTTTTGATTATTGCTATTGGGGCAGCTATCACTAGATATATTGGTTATGAGGGTATTATGCACATTAGAGAGGGGCAAAGCTCAAATACTATGGTCTCTGATGTCAAAGTTCTACAGATAGATGCAATAGATGGTGGCAAAAAGGCTCACTATGAGAAAAAGGTATTCTTCTCCTCTATGAACCCACCATATATTACTAACCCTTTTTACAAGTTTCTCTATATCATCTTACCAAAAAATGATATAGATAAAACACTAGATGTAAATGGCAAAGATATAAATATAAAATTAATCAAATATCTACCAGCTGCCACTCAAGAGGTCTCTCCTGACCCAAATGGAAAAATGGCACTAATCCTAAAGGTTAGCAATGGCTCTAAAGGTAAAGATATATCTCTATTTGAGGGAGAGAGTTATGATGCTGGTAGTTTTATAATCAACTTTAACAAAGATACAAATTCAAGCAGTAACAAACCTACACTAAATATTTTCAAAGATAAAGATGGACTGAAAATCAAAACAGATTTTGATATGCAGACTCTAGCTATGGATACACAACAAGAGCAAAATCTATCCAAAGGTATCAATAGTTTCCAAAAGAGAAAGCTATATAGATTTGGTCCAAATATGGTAGTACTTAGAGATGTATATGACAAAGCCTCTATTAAATATGTAAGCCACTCTCTTAAGACTAAATCAGGAGTTCCTGAGATGGCTAGATTTAAAATCACTGTTGGTGATAAATCAAAGACAGTCGATTTGTTTGCTTATAGTGCAACTGAGGGTGAGCCCAAAATGGTAAAAATAGGCGATACTATAGTCAATATAAGCTTAGGTGCAAAAGTAATTAGACTACCATTTTCACTAAAACTTATAGATTTCCAACTAGAGAGATACCCTGGTTCGATGAGTCCATCATCTTATGCTAGTGAGGTGGAGTTAACAGATGAAGAGATGGGGATAAAAAATATGCCATTTAGAATATATATGAACCATGTATTAGACCATAGAAACTATAGATTTTTTCAGTCATCATTTGATATGGATGAGAAAGGAACAATACTATCAGTAAACCATGACCCAGGAACTATACCTACTTATATAGGATATATACTATTGATGGTCGGTATGCTTTGGAACCTATTTGCAAAAGGTAGCCGTTTTCAAAAACTATTAGCTCGTGCCAAAAAGCTACAAAACACTACAGCTATTTTGGCTATAGCTCTATTTATAGGATTTGGAGGGAACTCTTATGCTGCACCTCTACCAGAACTAGATACCAACAGCTCAAAAATAGTTCATGGATTTGATGCCAAAACAGTTGACAAGTTTGCTCATCTAAGTGTTCAAGATACTAGAGGTAGGATGAAACCTATAGATACTCTATCTCATGAGATTGTTAGCAAATTAACAGGAAAAACTTCTATATATGGGGTTGAGCCTACAGCTATATTTTTGGGTATGACAACAAACCCACATATATATCAAAATATACCAATGATAAAGATATCTCATACTAGAGTAGCCAAAGATTTAGGGCTTCCAAAAGGAACTAAATATGCAAGTTTTTCAGACTTTTTTACTAGAGATGGCAATTATAAATTAGCCGAACAAATCTCTATCTCAACTCGTAAAAAACCATTAGATAAAAACCAATACGATAATGAACTAATCAAAATAGATGAGAGACTAAATATCGCATATATGGTATATATGGGTTCACTTTTACAGATATATCCTGTACCAAATGATGCCAATAACAAATGGGTAAATCCCCAAGAGGCTATAGAGAAGTTCCCAAAAGAGCTATCTGTAATCATAAGACAGATGACACAATTTCTATTTCAAGGAGTAGAAAATGGTCTAAAATCTGGTGATTGGTCAGATACCAATAGAGCTATAGGTATGATAGATTTATACCAAAAGAAGTTTGGCTCAAAAGTCATGCCATCAGCAAAACATGTAGATATAGAGATAGAGTATAATAGATTAGGTTTACTATCTAAGCTAGTTTTGGTCTATCTAATGGTTGGTATTTTGCTACTGATATTCTCATTTATCAATGTAGTTAGACCATCATTCTCTCTCAAATGGATTATGCGTGTAGCTTGGGGGGTTACTATTGTTGCATTTATTTTGCAACTACTAGCTATGGGTATGCGTTGGTACATTGCAGGTCATGCCCCTTGGTCTAATGCCTATGAGTCTATAGTATTTATAGCAGGTGCTACAATTATGGCTGGACTATTCTTTGCCAAAAACTCACCATTTACTCTAGCCGCTACTACTTTACTTGGTGGGATTACTTTGGGTGTGGCTCATATGAGTTTTGTAAACCCAGAGATTACAAACCTAGTACCAGTTCTAAAATCATACTGGCTTATGATACATGTGGCTACTATTATCTCAGGTGATGGATTTTTAGGTTTAGGTTCTATATTATCTCTACTAGTTTTAGTACTATTTATTATTAGAGGCAAAGATGGACATGCCAATATAGACAAATCTATCAAAGAGTTAACCTCTATTGCAGAGATGAGTCTGATAGTTGGACTATTTTTGCTTACTATTGGAAACTTCCTTGGTGGAGTTTGGGCAAATGAGAGTTGGGGTAGATATTGGGGCTGGGATGCCAAAGAGACATGGGCCGCTGTTAGTATCTTGGTCTATGCTACAGTTGTGCATCTTAGATTTATACCTAAACTAAACAACCCATATGTATTCAATGTTGCATCACTTTGGGCATATAGTAGTGTACTTATGACCTATTTTGGAGTTAACTACTATCTATCAGGACTACACTCATACGCAGCAGGTGAGCCTGTACCAATTCCTAATTGGGTATATTATGGTATAGCAGGATTGACTATTTTGACACTACTATCATATAGAAATAGAAAGCTAAAGAAGAGCTAATGAATATATCAGATATAGTAAAAGATTTAGAGACTATAGAGTCTGAGTTAGAGGGGATAAGAGGGATTACTATATTTGGTAGTTCAAGGCTAAAAGAGGACTCCATAGAGTACAAAAAAGCAAAAGAGTTAGGCAAAGCTTTATCTGATAATGGCTACTGTGTCATAACAGGAGGTTCAGGTGGCATTATGGAGGCTTCAAATAGAGGTGCAAAAGAGTCAGGCAAAAGTCAATCCATAGGCATACATATCAAAAACCTACCAAATGAAGAGAGAGCTAATAGTTATCTGGATAAAAAGCTAGAGCTAAACTACTTTTGTACTAGAAAACTAGCACTAATGAATGACTCTATAGCCTATATAATAATGGCTGGTGGGTTTGGTACACTAGATGAGTTTTTTGAGATACTAAACCTCATCAGAACCAACAATCACAAGAGAGTTCCTATTATTCTATTTGGTAGTGATTATTGGAGTGGGCTATATAAGTTCATCACTGGTACTATGTTAGAGTATCAGACTATAAGTAGGGAGGATTTGGATATAATATCTCTTTGTGATAAGGTTGATGAGGTTTTAAATATCTTGAGAAGTAGATAACTACTCCTCTTCTACATGTTGATGGATAGACTCCTCAAATCTATCCAAATCATCATTATATCCTATACACACCATAGTATCACCAACATTAAGTTGATGCTCTAGCCCACTAGTAATAAATAAAAACTGATTACTAAGTCTCCTATCTATCATACCTACTAGGATTATCCCATGTTTACCAAAATCAAAATCATCCACTTTTATATTATCTAAATATGACTTTTTAGGAATGACTATCTCTCTTAAAGATAACTCATTATTTGGAGATAAGATATTATCTATAAATTTTGTTGCCAAGGGCTTATTTAATATATTATATATACGATTTGCACTTACTTGATATAAATCAATAACCCTATTAGCTCCTGCCATCTTTAACTTTTGTGTAGTATGTACTGAATCAGACAATGCAATAATTTTACTCTTTGGAAATAATGCTCTAAGAGACAAAGTCAAAAATACATTAAAATGACTATCCTCCATTATACAAACAAGATGGTCATCCTCTTCTATACTTAACTGTTCTAACTCATCATCATCCGTCATATTTATTTTAACAACATCTAAAAAACCATCACTTTTCGCTAGAGTATAGGATTCATCCGTATCCACAACAATAGTCAAAAGAAAATTTCTTATTTGTAGCTCTTCTGCTATAACCAAACTTCTCTTTCCATATCCAAACAAAAAAGCTCTTTGATTATTAGTCATAACTAACTCCTGCGTTAAGCTGTTTGAAATAATTTATACTAACTCTACGACCCATTACTAGCAAAATATCCCCTTTTCTAATATCTATTTGAGCTGGTGGATTAAAAATAAACTCATTTCTTCTTCCACATTGAAAACCTATAAATAAAAGTTTATGAGCTTTGAAATCAATCTCCTCTATTCTTTTACCTACTAATTTACTATGTTCTATAGTTGATATCTCATCAAGCTGAGCTAAAGTTTGACCAACTAACATTGAGTACATAGCCTTATACATAGCAGGTTGAGTAATAGCAAAAAGTAGCATCCTATTAGCAGCCATATTTGGTAATACTACATGGTCAACACCTGCTAATTTACACTTTTTTTCCATATGATGGTCACTAGCTCTAGCAATTACTTTTATATTACGAGAAATAGATTTTGCATTCAAAGTTATATAGATATTATTGACATCATTACCTGTTAAAGCTAACAGTGTAATCCTTGCATAATTCACATTAAATTTTGATATAACATCATATCTACTAGCATCCTCTTGAATAACTCTATAACCTTCTTTTATTCCAATCTCTACTTGCTTTGTGTCTTTTTCAATAATAACATACTCATAATCCTCAATAGTATTACTTTTGAGAAACATCCTTGTCATTTGACCATATCCACATATAATTATAAATTCCTCTTTTTTGTTTATCTCTTCTACAATTCTATGCTCTTTTAACTCATCAAGCTTCTCAGAAAATGCTGATACTATCACAGATGTTACAAAAGAAATCATAGCTATACCACTAATAATAATCAACATAGAAACAACTCTTCCTGCAGGAGTCATAGGAGATATATCTCCATATCCAACAGAAGATATAGTAACCAACGCCCAATATAAAGCATCAAAGATAGAATTGATATTTGGATTTGTTCTCTCTTCAAATACATAAATAGCAATCCCTGCTGTAGAGACTATAAAAAATAACAAAAACAATAAAGTAACAAGTTCAAATCTTTTAGTAGCTAAAACCTCTAAAAATTGATGAATACTTTTTGTATATCTCAATAGTTTAAATACTCTAAAAAGAACAAATATACGCAATATTCTTAGAGGTCTATATGCTGGTAAAATTGCCAATAAATCAACAATAGCTGATGGTGAAGTCAGATATCTCAATTTCCCCTTCAATACAATTTTTATTGGTTTCCAAACAGAAAAAGGCTTATCCAAAAAATGAGCCTCTTCATACTCTCTAACAATAGCAATATGAAAATCATTATATACCCAAAATCTCAATATATACTCTAATGAAAATATACTTGTAACTAAATAAACATCAAAATCATCCACCCATTTTGGTATAGGATGTTCAACCTCGTATACTAAAATAATAACTGATACTAATATAAGAACTATCATAAATGAATCAAAATATTTTTTATATATAAAATCTGGATTATTTAAAAAATTATGAAATGTTTTTTTTGTATTTTTATATCTACCAGAAGAGTTTAAATAAAAAGCAAATTTTGTAATCAATCGAGCAAACATTATTTCTCCCAACTCCTTTTTAATTCTATTGTATCTATTAAATGATTTGCAGTAAATTAAATTAAACTATTCAATAATAAATGATAGAATTCTGCATAAAGAAGTATCAAAAAGGGGTTATATGAACGAGCATATACATAAAAAATTAGCTTCTATTTTAGAAAATAGTCACAGCAAAAAAATAGATTATCATGATATCGTACTCTATCTAATTAACAAAGAAACTTTGGATAAAGTATTATCACTAGAACTTCAAGTACGCATGGATAATGAAGAGAAGGGAATAAAGAAAAGAAATCATTTTTATGAGTATGCAAAAATCATCAATCCTGATTTCCCTGCTTTTAAATATACTCTATCTATGAAACATAAAAAGAAAGAGATATTTGACCCACAAAAAGTTCAAAAAGCACTTCCTGCCGAATTTGAAATATGGAAAAATAAATCTCGTGTAGATTTAGAAAAAAAGATAAAAGACCCAGAATCAGCCATAACAGAAGAACAAGCAAAAAAACTAAGAGAAGAGTTAGAACAAGAGATAGTCATATCTGAACAAAATATTAAAAAAGTAATAGAAAATTTTCATGATTATGATGTAGTTATCTCTACATTCGAGTACTATACATACTACCCTGCTCTATATTTTGTAGTAGATGATGGCAAAAAAAATAGAGCCTCAGATACACACCTCAGACAAGATGTTCCAAATCTATTATGGTTTGAAGACAACAGACCTTTTAGCGAACTTCGCTCAAATGATAGGATGAGTCGTATTATTCAAACTTTTGATAGATATTGTGGCTCTATCTATATCAAAGAGAAATCAAAATAAAAATTTCCCATATACTTTTATTTAGTATATGGAAAAAAGAGTATCTATCAGTATAATCCTTTTACAATCTCCTCAATAGTGGGAACAATAGTAGGGTCTTCAAGAGTAGAGGTATCTTGAGTAATAGGTTCACCTTTTACTATGCTTCTTAGAATTCTTCTCATAATCTTACCACTTCTAGTTTTTGGTAAGTCTGGAACAAATGCCATACCATCACATAGGGCTATAGCACCTATTTCTTCTTTGATAATTGCATTTATCTCTTTGATAGTTTCTAAATCATCTGCAACCTCATCTTTTTGAGATACAGGAACAGATTTTAGTACCACATAGGCAAAAATTCCCTCTCCTTTTATCTCATGAGGTTTTCCAACAACGGCAACAGCGGCTACATTTGGATGTTTTTTGATGGCTGCTTCAACTTCTGCTGTTCCCATTCTGTGTCCACTTACATTGATAACATCATCTGTTCTTCCTGTGATAGTGATATATCCATCCTCATCCATCATTGCACCATCACCTGTAAAGTAAACTGCTTTACCATCTTTTTTACAATCTGAAAAATATGATTTGACAAATCTATCAGGGTCATTCCATATAGTTCTTATCATACTAGGCCAAGGTTTTGTTATACACATAAAACCTTTCTCTCCTACTGGTGTTGGAGTTCCATCCTCTTCTATAATCTCAGCTTCAATTCCTGGTAGTGGGAATGTCGCACATGCTGGTTTAATAGGTGTTGCACTAGGTATTGGTGAAATCATATGCCCACCTGTTTCAGTCTGCCAATATGTATCAACAATCGAGCATCTACTACCTCCAACTGCTTCATAGTACCATTTCCAAGCAGGTGGGTCGATAGGCTCTCCTACTGTTCCTAAAACTCTTAGTGAGCTTAAATCATATTTGCTAGGCTCATCGGCTCCCATTTTATGAAGCAGTCTTATAGCTGTTGGTGCTGTATAGAATTGGTTTATCTGATACTCCTCTACCATCTTCCAGCATCTACCAGCATCTGGGAAAGTTGGAACCCCTTCAAACATAACAGTTGTAGCCCCACAAGCTAGAGGTCCATAGACTATATATGTGTGTCCTGTTATCCAACCAATATCTGCTGTACACCAAAAAGTATCATTATCTTGTATATCAAATACCCACTCCATAGTCATTTGAGCCCATAGAATATATCCTGCTTGGGAGTGTTGAACACCTTTTGGTTTTCCTGTACTTCCACTTGTATATAACAAAAATAGTGGCTCTTCTGCTTCCATTGGCTCAGGCTCACACTTTGGAGATTGAGATTTAATTAGCTCATTATATGAGTAGTCTCTACCCTCTATCCACTCAATATCTTCACCATTTCTTTCAACTATACATACATGCTCAACAGACTCACAACCCTCTTCTAATGCCTTATCAACTACAGGCTTTAGCATATATGGTTTGCCTTTTCTAAAAGCACCATCAGCAGTTACAACAAGTTTAGCTCCTGCATCTATAATTCTATCTCTAAGAGCCTCTGCACTAAATCCACCAAAGACTACAGAGTGGATAGCACCAATCTTGGCACAAGCCAACATCACAACAGCTGACTCTGGTATCATTGGCATATAGATTACTACTCTATCGCCTTTTTTGACACCAAAGTTATTTTTAAACATATTGGCTGTCTTGTTTACCTCATAAGATAGCTCTCTATATGTTAAAACTCTTTGGTCTCCATTGTCTCCCTCAAAGATAATAGCAGCTTTATTTTTTTTGCTAGATAGGTGTCTATCAACACATTGATAAGCCACATTTAGCTCTCCTCCACTAAACCACTTATAAAATGGTGCATTGCTTTCATCAAGTACCTTCTCATAAGGCTTAAACCAATCTATCTTCTCATCGGCAAACTTTGCCCAAGTTCCCTCATAATCATTTTTGAACTCATCTACTAATTTATAGTAACTATCCATATCTGGAATTCTAGCATTTGGGAATAGTTCTGGATTTGGGTAATATATATCTTTTGACATAGTTTATTTCCTTTTTTTTAAAGTAAGTTTATCATAAAATTAAAAGCTTATCAATATTAAAATTGTATCTTCTCAATAACATCCAATCCAAATCCAGATAAACCAATAAACTCTGTATCCAAAGTAGATGTCAGTAATCTAATATCTTTAATCCCCAAATCTTTCAGTATCTGAGCTCCTACCCCAAACTCTTTGGCTTGTTCTTTTGATATAATTTTAGTATCTAAAAAAACCAATACACCTCCATTTTCTTTTAGATATTCCAAAGAGAGACGCATATTTTCAAATTTATTTGAATTTATAATCAAATCAACATCCAATCCAACATTATGAAATTTGACATTAGCAACTTTGTCTATATCTCCAAACTTAATTACTTTGTGAATTCGTCCCAAATGGTCTTCATAGTTTAACTTTTCTACTATATTACCCATTAGCTCTATCTCTTTTTTCTCTACACATACTACAAGTTTTTCATTAGCCAAACGATATTCAACTAAATCAGATATATAAACTATAGGCATATTGTGTTTTTTTGAAAAAATCTCCAAATCATCATGTCGTGCCATAGTTCCATCATCTTTGATAATCTCACATATAACTCCAACTGGTGCAAGACCTGCTAATTTACATAAATCAACAGAACCCTCTGTATGACCAGTACGAACCAAAACACCACCATCTTTTGCTATTAGAGGGAATATATGACCAGGACGAACAAAATCCTCAGGATTAGTTAATGGATTTGCAAGTTTTGAGATACAATCATCTCTCTCTACAGCTGATATACCTGTATCTGCTGTAGCTGAATCAATAGATACAGTAAATGCTGTTTCATGATTTGATATATTATTACTTACCATAGGTATTAGATGTAATTTTTTGGCTATAGCTTTAGTAACAGGAGTACATATTAAACCTCTAGCCTCTTTTGCCATAAAGTTTACATGTTCAGGGGTAGAAAAAGTTGCTGCATATACTAAGTCCCCCTCATTTTCTCTATCCTCATCATCCATCATTATTACCATATTGCCTTTTTTTATCTCTGATATAGCTACTTCTACTCTTTTTAATGCTTCTTTTGACATATAAATTTTTCCCTTTTTTTATAAATAGACACTATTATACTATTTTTTTAATAGAAACCCTTGACATTTATGTAATTTTTCTCTATAATGCCGTCCACACAAACTAAAGTGTAACAGATAGATGAATGGGGTATCGCCAAGCGGTAAGGCCTCGGTTTTTGGTACCGATATTCGGGGGTTCGAATCCCTCTACCCCATCCATATTATCAAATAATTGTCGCGGGATAGAGCAGTTTGGTAGCTCGTCGGGCTCATAACCCGAAGGTCGTAGGTTCAAATCCTTCTCCCGCAACCAATTTAACTATCGCGGAATAGAGCAGCTTGGTAGCTCGTCGGGCTCATAACCCGAAGGTCGTAGGTTCAAATCCTTCTTCCGCAACCAAAATTAATCTTTAAAATTTTATATATAAGAAATATTGGGGTATCGCCAAGCGGTAAGGCCTCGGTTTTTGGTACCGATATTCGGGGGTTCGAATCCCTCTACCCCATCCACTTTGACGCGGGAATAGCTCAGTTGGCTAGAGCGTCAGCCTTCCAAGCTGAGGGTCGCG
>JAADFE010000018.1 GCA_013153055.1 Campylobacterota bacterium | reverse complement strand
ATGGAGCAGTTTGACCCAGACCCATTTATGGAGGAACTAAACAAACAGGGCTTACCGTGGCAAGTTATAGAGTATTAATAGTTTTACTAATATTAAACCTATCTCTAGTAGCAAAAGAGCTACCAGAGGGATTTGTATATATAAAAGAACAAATCCCAAATATAGAGATAGAGCTTAGATACAACACTACCGATAACTTTTTAGGCAAAAGAGTAGATGGATACCGCTCAAATAGAGCTATCTTAAGCATAGAGGCAACCAAAGCACTAAAAAGAGTACAAAAAGAGTTAAAGAGATTTGGATTAGGGTTAAAAATATTTGATTCATATAGACCACAAAAAGCTGTTGATAATTTTGTCAGATGGGCAAAAGATTTAAATGACACTCTAAAAAAAGAAGAGTATTATCCAACAGTAGATAAAAAAAATCTATTTAGAGATGGATATATAGCCTCAAAATCAGGACATAGTAGAGGAAGCACACTCGATTTGACTATTATAGATTTAGAGACTAAAACAGAACTAGATATGGGCAGTGGATTTGATTTTTTTGGGAAAAAGTCTTGGGTTTTATATAGAGATATAACCCCTCAACAAAGAGCCAATCGGATGCTTTTACATACTATTATGATAGATAATGGCTTTAAATCTTATGCTCAAGAGTGGTGGCACTTTACTTTAAAAGATGAGCCTTATCCTCATAAGTATTTTGATTTTAATATAGAATAATTAATTATACTAATTAGATAGTCCATATATTTTGTTCCTTTATTGACCATAATCAATCTCTTTATAAGGTATTATAATTATAATAATGAAAATTTATAAATAGGAGACAATATGTCCGAGATAGAAAAAAAAGAGATTGAAGTAATGGGTGCAACTGTACCATTTTTTGAGTATAAAATTGAAGATACACAATATTATGAGTTTGATACATCAAAATGTGGTCCTCCAGACCCAATGGTAAATGCAATGGCTGGACTTAAACTTATCACTGATGAGAATAAAAAGTTAGTTATGATTAATCATAAAAAACCTATGGGACTTCTTGATAAAATTGGTGAAAACTTTGATATTACTGATGAAGAGCTAGAAGATGGTCGTGTGAAACTTATATTTTCATATAGACCAAAAGAGAGTGAAAAAGCTGATTTAAATCAGACTAGCTGTCACGGATAAGAGGCATGTTTGCAGTATCAAAAGATTTTGCACCACCTCTAAAACTTATCGCTCCTTTTTTTAAACTTGGAGTGATATTTTATCTACTATCTACTATTGCACTTTTAGCTTTTAATAGTACCTTTGCTTATCAAGAGATGGCAATCGCAGGTTGGGTTCATCTATTTTTACTTGGTTTTGTTATGGTAATTATATTTGGAGCTATGGCTCAACTCATTCCTGTAGTTTTAGAGGTAGGTCATGCTATAGTTGACCTATATTATGTAATATTACCATTACTAGGTATTGGTACCGTTGGAATGGTAATCGGTTTTTGGGTTAACCCTGCTATATTACCTTATGGTGGTATATTGGTTTTAACATCTATGATTATTTTTGCCTCTGAAGCATTTGCTACACTGAGAAAAACAGAGATAAATACTATCACCGTTAAAACTGTAGCTGTTAGTAATAGTTATCTACTTATCGGGATATTAACAGGTTTTGCTATCGCTTTAGGACTTAGTGGAGATATTGCTATAGATGTAGATACTATGCTAAAAGCACATGTATACGCTGTTCTTGGTGGTTTTGTTCTACTTACTATTATGGGACTATCACTTACATTAATTCCTATGTTCTCTCTAGCTCATGGTTTTGATGAAACACCTATAAATAGAGGATTTAACCTTGTAGCTATTGGTGTAGGAGTTGTATTTATAGGTGCATTAATAGGAGTAGACTTTGTTCAATGGTTAGGATACCTGACTACTTTAGTCGGTGTTGGGTTTTATATATATCAGATATATATAATCTACAAATTAACTGTAAGAAAAGAGTTAGATGTATGGGCTAAATCTATGATTTTTGGGTTTGGTTCACTTATTTTATCTATTATAGTTGGGATTATATATCTAGTCACACCTAGCACTGAACACTTTTTAAATACCTCTATATGGTTTTTTATGATAGGGTTTATAGGTTTTTTAATCAATGGTCATCTATATAAAATAGTACCATTTTTAGTTTGGTTTGAAAGATTTTCTCCACTTGTTGGAAAAGAAAAAGTTCCAATGCTTCATGAGATGTATCCAAAAGGACAAGCCAATATGATGTTTTGGTTTAGCTCTATTGGTACAACATTAAGTGGAATGGGACTTCTATTTGAAAGTGACTATCTATTTAAATCAGGAGCTAGTCTGCTTATGATAGGGGCTATTTTTTTATATATCTCTATGTCTAAAATGCTTGGATATGGAAAATAAGGAGAATAATATGTGTAATATAACAAAAGAAAAAGTTTATGAGGCTATCTCAACAGTAATCGACCCAGAAGTTGGATTTAATCTAGTTGAGATGGGATTAATATATGATGCTATCATAGATGATAACTGTAATGTAAAAGTAATTATGACACTATCAACGAGAGGTTGTCCTCTCCATCAAATGATTAAAACTTGGGTACAAGAAGCAGTTGAAAAAATTGATGGTGTAGGAGAAGTAGAAATAGAGATAGTATGGGAACCTGCATGGAATATCTCTATGGCAGCAGATAATGTCAAAGAAGCTCTAAGTGGTGGAACTCCATCATTTTAAAAAATATATCATACTCAAAGTCAATTTGAGTATGTAACAACCTCCCAATTTATTACTTCTATTTTTACTCTTTAAATCCAATATTAAATATTACTAGATAAAATATTATAATAAATATCTCATAAAACTCTTTGGAATCGGCGTGTTTACACCCGAATAAAACGAGGCTAAAGCCATCGGTTCCTAGTTTTGTAAGAATTATAATAAAAAGGATAATATATATGGAATGCCCAATACCAAGTGTAAACTCAAACTTAGAAGAGATGAAAAAATATTTTGAAGATACTAAAACTATAGCTGTTATAGGTTGCTCACCAAAAGAGACAAAAGATAGCCATCGTGTAGCCAAATATCTACTAGAGGCTGGATATGATATGATACCTGTCTATCCAAAAGAGGATACTATATTAGGTCAAAAAGTTTATCGCT
>JAADFE010000058.1 GCA_013153055.1 Campylobacterota bacterium | reverse complement strand
CTATCATCTTGGTAGCCGCATGGGTAGGCAAACCAAGACTTATAGATAATGTATGGGTTTAAAATAAGTCTATAGCTTCAGGTTTTGGCTTGGGCTTGGGCTTAGATTTTGGTTTTGGCTTGATAACTCTTGGTTTTAGTTTAGGTATATAAGTAGTTTGTTCTTTTGCTTCTTGATATGTTATA
This sequence comes from Campylobacterota bacterium, assembly GCA_013153055.1. Lineage (GTDB taxonomy): Bacteria > Campylobacterota > Campylobacteria > Campylobacterales > Sulfurovaceae > UBA1140. The sequence goes on along the minus strand of JAADFE010000058.1, from coordinate 3,031 downwards.
TCTTTTGATGGTTTCTTTATATTTTGCGTTGAAGTATTATTAGGATGTATATCTATCTTTTCAAATAACTCTTTAACTTTTGGTTTTGCTTTAGATTCTTTTTTAACTTTGTTATTTTGTTTTATTGGTTGAGTTTGATTTTCTTTTATAGGCTCTATCTCAGTAGTTTCTGTTTTTGTCTCTTGTGTTTTGTTAGTTTGTCTTTCTGTATACTCTGTTTCGATATATCCACTAGGTGTATCTGTATTTGTTTGAGGTTCTATCTGATATAAATCTATCTTATTGGAAGTTTCTTTTACTTTATCAGGTTTCAAATAACCTTGTTCAACTAGTATTTGAACAGCATTTCTAAAAGTTGGAACGGCTGATTTTGCTGCGAAATACTTATGCCATTTTTTTGCTTTAATAACAAGTACACCTATAGTATATTTATGTCCATAATTGTCATTTGCAAAACCATAAAAGCTACTATGATACTCTTTTATGTATTGACCATGTTTAACTAAGTGAGCTGTTCCTGTCTTACCACCTATCTCAAGTCCTGGATATTGAGCTTTTCGTCCTGTCCCTTTTTTATCATTGACAACTCTCAATAAGATTTGGTGTATTTGATTGGCAGTTTTTTTACTAACTGCTTGTAAATCAGGTTGTGATGGCTCGATAATATATTGTTTTTTATCTATATCTTCTAAGTACTCAACTATACGAGGTGTTACTGCTATCCCATCATTGTTAAATGCACTATATGCTTTAAATAGCTGAGCAAAAGAGACCATCATACCATAACCATAAGAGCTATTGGCTCTATGCATTTTATTTTCTAGTAGCTTTAGTGGTTTGATATTGCCTTTTAAATCACGAGATAGGTCTATACCAGATGGTTTGCTAAGTCCAAACGCCAATAAACCATCCCTAAACTGTTCTCCTGTAAGTTTCCATGATATTTGAGATATACCTATGTTTGATGAGTGTACTATAATATCAGATGCTGTCTGGATATCAAAGAAATCATCATCAGATATAAATCTTTTTTTACCTATAGGAAATTTATAATAACCAGTTTTAAACCAACTATTTGGAGTAACGACATTATGATTTAGTGCTATAGCAAGTGTTAATGGTTTGATAACGGAACCTGGTTCATAAAGATACTCTGAAAATTTTGGATTTAGTGCATTTAGATCTTTAGTTTTGATATTATTTGGTGAAAACCTATTGCTACTAGCAAGAGCCAATACTCTTCCATCATGGCTATCCATAATCCCTAATAAAATCTCTTGAGCATCTAATTTAATTTTCATACTATCAAGCATTAGCTCAATGCGTCTTTGTATATCAAGAGATATATTAAGATGCAAGTCCAATCCATCTACTCTTGGTTCTTGTATAGAGTTTTTATCATGTATTAGGCGACCAGATACATCTCTTTTGCCTCTGCAATAACCATCTTTTTTTGACTTAATATGCTCTTGGTAAGCTTTTTCTAATCCCTTTTTACCATTAGGTCTAATATAACCATCTTCATTGATTTTACCTGTATATCCTACTACTGGTGATAAGTTATCTGAAAGAGGATATATGCGATTTTCTCCATTTTCTACTACCGTCAAGTCATAAAAGGTATTTTTACCATGTTTGTTTTTGATACTTTGAAATACATGTAGTTTTTTTAATTTATAAGATAATGATTTTAACTGCATAGCTGCTTTTTGATTTAGAGATTGAGAAAGTATTATATATCCTTTTTTATAGTTACCATTTTTATCTTTCATTTTTGATTTTACTTTAGATATTTCAATATCACTATATATACTAAAAAGTTTGATAAATAGATCTCTTTTTTTAGGGTCTATACTAGCACCTACTATAGTAGCTGTATATATTTTTTGAGAATAGCTAAGGGTATATCCATCTTTAGATATGATTTTTCCTCTGAAGGCACGGTCATGTATAGTAGTATACTGATTTGGTACTTTTCTATCTGTTAATATGATTTTTAAAATAGATATTAGAAATATAACCATTAGTAAAGAGAATGCACTAAATAGTATAGTTACTCTTATAGTTCTTTTTTTTATAGCTTTATTTACAATTTGTTTACTCATATTTATCAATACCTAATTTAAATTTTTGATTTAATTTTAACAAACTTATCTATTGTTTTTGATAAAATACTGCATAATTAAATAAGGAGATATTAAATATGATAGATAAGCCTTTACTGATTAGTGTTATGATACTTTTATGTATATCTTTAATAATGGACTATTCATTATCTATATATACCGTATCCTTGTTTGAATATCATAATGAGTTGCATTTTATTATGAGACAAGCTATTGCTGTAGCTTTGGGTTTTATCTTTATGATTTTTATTAGTAAGATGAATCCTGATAAGCATTTTAAACTATTGGGTTTTACAATATTTTTGTTATTTTTTAGTTTAATGATTGTTATGCAGTTTTTACCATCTTCTTTTGTTAGTGCTGTTGGTGGTGCAAAAAGGTGGATAGATATAGGATCTATTTCCATATCACCTGTTGAATTTTTTAAAGTTGGTTTTGTTTTTTTCTTATCTTGGAGTTTTGCTCGTAAGTTTAAAAATAAACCAAAAATGAATTTTGTGCAAGAGATAAAAGCTTTTTCCCCTTATCTTATAGTATTTGCTATAGTTGTTGTATTGATAGCAGTTTTGCAAAATGATTTGGGACAAGTAGCTGTTTTAGGAGTTACTTTGATGGTGATGTTTGTCTTTGTAGGAAGCTCTTGGAGATTTTTTGGAATCCTAGGTGCTATGGGATTGGTAGGTATCCTTGCACTTATCAGGTTCACACCACATAGGATGGCTAGGGTAAAAAGTTGGTGGATTTCAGTACAAGATACTATACTCTCTATTATGCCATTTGACTCAGTACAAAGCCTAAGAGTAGTCTCAAGTGAAAAAGAGCCTTGGCAGATATCAAACTCTCTCAATGCTATACATAATGGTGGACTTTTTGGACAAGGACTTGGTAATGGTCAGTTTAAACTA
>JAADFE010000156.1 GCA_013153055.1 Campylobacterota bacterium | reverse complement strand
AGTGCGTCTAACATAGCTTGATGCTCTTTTTGCTGTTTTTGTTGAGGTCTGATAATTAAAAAATAAAATATACCAAACATGATTATAAGTAGCAACATTGGTTGTGCTGATTGTGACATAAGGAAATCCTTTGAGTTTATATATAAAAATCGGTGAGTATTTTACCATTAACAAGATAACAACAGGCTTTTTGATAGCCCTTTTAAGCTCGGGGGCTATATACCTAGATTGGATGGGTTTTGTCTCTCCACTACTGAATACAATATTGGGTGTTCTCACATTTTACTACCTACTACAATCTGACCAAAAAGTGTGGTTTTGGAGTGGATTTTTTATAGGGGTATTGTGGTTTTGGTGGATATGTATGAGCTTTTTCAATTATGGTTTTGCGTGGGCTATTCCTATGGGAGTGATATTTATAGGTTGGGTTTATGGAACTATATTTCTAATCATAGCAAAACTATCAGAGTATATACCTCAAAAACTTGGCTCTTCTAACTCAAAACTATGGAGTCTCATAATCAAATCTATACTACTACTTCTGTTATCTTATCTACACCCTATAGAGTTTGATTGGTTCAAGCCTGAACTTATATTTACCAATAGCTATATAGGAGTTCAAAAGTGGCAATTTGCTATAGTTTTGATAGCTATAGTTTTATCTATTTATAAAAAAAATTTACTATATCTATCTATAGTTATATTTAGTTTTCCCTTTAGTAATTATCTCAACTCTACTCCATTGCCACACCACAATATAGCAATATCAGGCTCAAATATAACAGTAGAGGATAAATGGAACCCAAAACTTCTAAATATGCAGATAGATAGAGTATTTAGCCAGATAGAGAGAGCCATAAATGACAAAAAGAGCCTCATCATCTTTCCTGAGTCTGTTTTACCTATATTTTTAAATACAAAAGCAGACCTAATGACCCAACTAGAAGCATACTCTAATGATATCTCTATAGTTATGGGTTCACTCTATCATAATGGTATCCCAAGAAACTCTACATATATATTTAGCAAAGGCTCATTCCTTGTAGCCAACAAAGTAGTATTAGTTCCATTTGGAGAGCAAAATCCACTACCAAAATGGATGGGAGATATTATCAACAAAATCTTTTTTGATGGGGCTCCTGATTATGTAGCAGATAGTGAACCAACTGATTATATCATAAATGGAGTCACCTATAGAAACGGTATCTGTTTTGAGGGAACTAGTAGAGAATTATATACTATGAAAAGCATAAAAACACACAATATGGACACCCTCAGAGACCAAAAAAGCAAAGGCATCCCAAAAGAGATGATACTCATATCAAATAACGGTTGGGTAGTACCATCAATAGAACCAACAGAACAAAAAATCCTGCTTCAATTTTATAGTAAAAAATTTGGTACCACTATATATCACTCTGTAAATATGTCACCATCATATATTATTCACAATGGAAAAGTATATAGATGAAAAAGTTTTTTATAGCCCCAATAAAAGCCTATCAATATATCTCAAAAATGCTACCTGCAAATTGTAGATACTATCCTACCTGTTCAGAGTATGCCAAATGGCAGTTTGAGTTTAATAGAACTGATAAAGCACTAATGGCTTCTACTCTTAGGATTTTAAGATGCAATCAACTTTTTGATGGTGGAATAGACTATCCTATTATTAGATATACTCCTCCAAAACTGTTGTGTTTGAGCAGTGATATTATCAAAGTTAAGTATTGGATTGTTCCTAAAAATGGTGGGGAGTTTTTTGTTTTGAAGGATTTTGGATAATATTTTTCTATTTATACTTTATTAATATAAGCTCTTTGATTATTTAATCTGAGGATATAAGATGAAAACCATAGAAAACTTCATCAAAAAGGCACTGCTAGGGTGCTTTTGATTATAGTGACAATACTAGCACTACTTTTACAAAAAAGTTTACTATCAAGTTAGTAAAATTAAAAGTTCATAAGACTTCTTGTAAAACTCTTCGGAATCGGAGACTTTTTCAAAGAGAGTGCATAGCACAAGAGTCCCAAAAAAGCGAGGCTAAAGCCGTCGGTTCCTAATTTTGCAAGAAGTCTATAGAAAAAAAAATTGGAGTTAAAAACACTATTTGTAAAAGATTAGCAGACCAAAAACTGCTAAATTTTACGGGTGTTCCTTGGCTTTACGCCCTAAACGAACACCGATGGTTTTATGTGGTAAGAGTTACTTGCTGATATTATTATCTCAAAAGTTTTAATATAAAATAACCCAAAAATCTTAAAGCTCAGGCTTTAAGATTTTATCATTTGCATCAGGAAGTACAGGGTACTCTACTTTTGGTTTATCTCCTGTTAGTGCTTTTAGGAATGTTACTATAGAGTCAACCTCTTTATCACTTAGAGTTGTTCCAAGTTGTGTCTCACCCATGATTTTTACAGCCTCATTTAGACTCCATACAGCACCATTGTGGAAATATGGAGCAGTTTGAGTTATGTTTCTAAGTGTTGGTGTTTTTACCATTCCATCTTTGTCACCTTTGAAATCTCCAACTGAAGCATATTTATATGGTTTTGCTACAGGGAATTTTTGCATTCCACCACCTAGTGCTATACCATTGTGACAACTTGCACAACCTTTGTCTATAAATACCTTTAGACCCTCTTTTTGTGCATCATTTAGAGCTTTGCTATCTCCTGCTAAAAACTTATCATAAGCTGATGGAGTTACTAGAGTTCTCTCAAAGTTACCGATAGCTTTTCCTATGGTTTTAATAGTAATCTCTTCATTTGGATAAGCCTTTTTAAATGCTTCTACATAAGCAGGGATTGCTTTTACATTTTTGACTGCATCCTCTTTACTCATCGCCATCTCTGGAGATGCTTGGATTGGTCCTGTTGCTTGGTCTTCTACATCTGGGCTTCTACCATCCCAAAATTGTTTATCAAAAAATACTGCATTATATACAGTTGGAGAGTTTAGATGGTGTGGGTTTGCTGTCCATTTATGTCCTGTGGCTGCTGGTACTCCATCATCTCCACCTAATGCTAGGTTGTGACATGTGTTACATGAGATTAGATTACTTTTTGATAATCTTGGGTCAAAATATAGCTTTTTACCAAGCTCTACTCTCTCTGGAGTGATTTTATTATCTTTGTTATCTGTTACTTTTAATAACTCTGCTTTATCTGATGGGATTGGCTTAAGTCCTGCATCTGTTGCTTTTTTTATCAA
>JAADFE010000111.1 GCA_013153055.1 Campylobacterota bacterium | reverse complement strand
CTGCTACTATCTTATCAAACCCTGCCCCTTCAAAATAGGCATAAACCACAGAAGCGTAAAATCCTTCATAGTTTTCTATATCATTTTTGGTAAAATTATTATAAGCAATAGAGGCAAAGAGAGATTGTAGTACCTCTTTGAGACTATCCAAATCTGAAATCTCAAGTATATCCAAAAGTCCATTTTGTACCTCATTTTTTCTAATATGGTCACGCACAAAATAGTCAAGTAGATAGTCATTAAAGCTCATTTTGGTCTCTAGGTTGGGATAGGTTAGGATATACTCAATCCTATTTCTTTTCTGAACCACCTCTTTGATAGTTAAATAACCACTTTGAAACATAACGGTCTCTAGGTTAATCTCTTCGATATTAAAAGCATTCAGTAATGATTTTGGCACTTGTAGATTTTCAAACTCTGCTAGGTTATAGAGTTTTTTCTCAAATAGTTTAATCAAAAAGCTTGGTGTTCCTGTATTGAACCAATAGTTGTCAAATTGACAATCACTATCTATAAAGAGCAAAATATCAAAAGGATTATAGACCTTATCATTAAGAAAATTGTAGCCGTTATACCATAGTTTTAGTTTTTCCAAATCAACACCTTGAAGATATGGCAAAAAAGTGGTCTCTATATCTAACTGCGTATAACCACATATCTTTCCAAATCTAGGCAGTAGCGTAATATCTCGAATATTATTTAACCCACTAAAGATATTAGCCTTTGCAAATTTACTAACACCTGTAAGAAAGACAAATTTTATATGTTGGTCACTATCTTTTATCACACCATAAAAGGCTCGGAGGATTTCTCTGTTTGCTTTGGCTATCTCCATATTTTCTAGGTTATCAAGCATGGCTTTATCATACTCATCTATGAGGATTACTACTCTTTTATTGTATTTTTGATGTGTTTTTCTAATGAGTTCTCTAAAACAGTTATCATAGGTGTTATCTTTATCACAATCTACACCTAGATTTTCTTGATTATCTTTTAAAATAGCCAAAATAGTATTTTTGAGATTTTGAGGCGTTTTCATATCCCCACTAAAACTTATTTTAATCACAGGATAACTTTGAGACCAATCCCACTTATCATAGATATATAAGTCCTCAAAAAGCTCTTTGTTACCTTGAAATATCTCTTTGAGCGTATCCAAAAAAAGTGATTTTCCAAAACGACGAGGGCGAGATAAAAACAAGTATGTATGATTGGTAATAATCTCATAAGCCTCTTTTGTTTTATCGATATATAGATAATTATCTTTTATTATTTTTTGAAATGTACTGATGCCTATTGGTAGCTTTTTCATTTTTTGCTCATTTTGTTTTTTGGGTTATTATAGCTAATTTAAATCAATTTTTGATTTACCGTGACTTCTATTATATTAAAGCTTCCTAGCCAAAATATGAATATACCTACCCATATTTTTAAAGGTATCCTCCCTACAATATCTATACTCTAACTCCATTATATCCTCTATAGAGCTACTCTCTTTTGCTTGGGGTTCCATATAGTCATAAAATACTCTTATGGCTGTTTGAACCTCTATGGAGTATCCATTACTCTTTAGCCATGATATTATATCCTCTGGCTTTTGTGGGTGTGGTGGGGTTAGTTTTTTGCCTCTGCCGTACCAGCTATTATCTAGTAGCACCCCTAATCTCCAGCCACCTCTTAAGGTATTTCGAAATATAAGTGAGTGTTGATTGAAAAATAGTATAGATAGATAACCACCTTTTTTTACTCTACTAGCTACAACCTCTAGTGTATCTATAGGTTTAGCTACCCACTCAATAACTGCATGAAATAGAACCAAATCCTGTTTTGGTATCTTTGAGGCTATCTCTTGGGATGGAGCTTGATAAAATATAGCCTCTTGGTTAGCTTTTTGGAAGTTCTCCTTTGCTTTTGATAGCATCTTATAGGATATATCACAACATGTCAGATTATGCCCATTTTGAGCAAACCATAGTGCCATCTGTCCAAATCCACACCCTGCATCCCAAATATCTAATGACTCTTGGTTATAGATACTATCCAAATCCTCTTTTAGAAGCTTTAGTCTCCACTCACCTTTTAGAGTTCCATAGATAGATTTTTCAAACTTTTCTACCATGCCATCAAAGTTATAATCAAATTTTCCTCTCTGTTTTGCCATATCTATTTTACCTTTTGTAAAACATATTTTGTCAAAAGTGGTCCTATAAACTCATGTACCATAGTAGTGGCTATAATGACATTGAGTATAATAGGTGCTATAGTCTCAAATCCTGGTTCATTTTGAAGTGATAGAGACAGACCTATAGCAATACCTGCTTGTGGAAATAGAGCTATACCTAGATACTTTTGAACATCTTTTGATGCACCTGATATTTTTGCCCCAAACCAAACACCCAAAATCTTTCCTAAAATCCTAAATATAATATATAAAATAATTACAAAAGGCATAGCAGTAAGAAAAGAGATATTTAAATGCATAGCAGATATAGTGAAAAATAGCAAAAATATAATATCTTTGAGGTGGTGGTCAAACTCTTTTTTGACTAAATAAAAATCACTAGATAAATTAGACATAGCTATTCCCATAACCAAAGATGACAACAGAGGCTCTAACCCCCAATGTCGACTAAGAGAATATATTAAAAATATCATACCTAAAGTAGATGTGGTTTTAATACTGCTATGATTTTTAAATATTCTATCAATCAATTCAGATAAAATAGCACCAACTACCCCCACAAGAATAGTCAACAATATAGTCGGAATAATCATAAAAATAGCACCATAAGAACAACTACCTGAATCCATAATAGCACTAGAGATAATAACAACAAAACTAAAAAGTATAAGTGAAATTGCATTATCAGTAGCTACTACTCCTAATAAAAAAGAGCTAAATTTACCTTTTACCTTTAATTCGTGGATTACAGCCAAAATTGTAGCAGGAGCTGTTGCACTAGCCAATCCTCCAAAGATAACAGATATAATCAATCTATAATCATTTACAAATTCAAAATCTAAAAAATTAAACAACATATAAAAAACAGCACTAATAAAAGTAAAAGTAAATATAGCCTCAAAGATAGATACAACAACAATTTGTTTCCATACCTCTTTAAGTACATTATATCTCAGGTTTGCACCTACCAAAACCGATATCAAAGATAGCGATAAATCAGTAATAATATGAGTGTTATCAATAAATCTTTGAGGTACTAGATTTAAAACCTCAGGTCCTATAATCAATCCTAAAATAAGATATCCTACTACATTTAGTATTTTAGCTTTGTAACTTATAAATTTCATAAAAGAGCCTAAAACCATTATTAGACCTACAAAAAATAGTGTTTGCATCTTAAATCCCTCTAAACTTATCTAAATTAAAATAGTAAGTTTATCTTTTTTCAACTAAAATTATTAGTTTTTAAGGCTATAATAACTATTATAAATAAAAAATAAGATAAAACTTAAGGGAATTAACATGAAACTTCTAAAGGGAACCCTTGTTCTTATGACTCTATTTTCTCTAATAGGTTGTGAGACTGGGTTAAAAAATAAGGGAACAACAAATACAACAACTAAAAACAGTGTAGAATCAGGAATAGTATCCAAAGGTTCAGCAGTAAATTATAAACCACATGTACCATCAAATTCTGAAATAAAAAAGATATATTCAAAATCAGGAACTCCTGGGTATTATATTCAAGTAGGATATTTTAAAAACCATGAACCAAATGATGAGTTTATAAACCGTATCAACTATGCTCAACTTCCATATGAGATAATCAAAAAATATAAAAATGGTCAACCACACTATTATACATTGGTGGGACCATATCGTTCATATGCTGAGGCAATGGAGATTATTGGGAGTGCAAAAGAGTTTGTAACTCCTAGTGCATTCATTGTTAAACTAACTCGTCCTTAGAACTTATTGCCATTCTTGTGAAAATCACCAATTTTTTTACAAGCTTGGCTTTGACCTAAGTCACAAGCTTTTGTAAGGTAATGTAGAGCTTTCTCTTCATCTTTTTTGACTAAATCATTATCTCTTGTATATAGTTCACCTAATTTATAACAACCTGTAGCTCCATTATGTTCACATGCTTTTTTTGCTTTATCTAAATCTACTTTTGTTTTTATCTGTTTAATTGAAACTAGTTTATTACAACTCTCTACATCATCAAGATCACAAGCTTTACTGTAATACTGTTCTGCTTTTACTGGGTCTTGTTGAACACCAAATGAGCCTTTTGCATACATATTTGCAAGGTTATTACAAGCTGATGCTTCACCATAGTCACAACCATCATTATAAAGAGATATCGCCTCATATATATCTCTTCTTACATGTATACCATGAGCGTACATATATGCTAAATCATTACAACCTGCACCTATACCTTGTTTACATACTTTTTCAAATAGCCTTTTAGCTCTATATTTACTAGGCTTAGTTCCCTCACCATGATAATACATAGAACCTAGATTATAACACCCTATCATATCTCCAAGGTCACAAGACTTTTTATAGTATCTAAAAGCATAACCATTATGCTTCTCTACTCCACCCTCACCTGTATTATAGAGATATGCTAAATTGTTACATGCTGTTGCATTATCAAGTTCACAAGCTAGACCATAATATGTCAAAGCATTCTCTTTATCTACAGATACATCTTTGTCTCCTTTGTCATAAAGCAATCCTAACTCATAACAAGCATCTGCATCTTTTAACTCACAAGCTTTTTTATAATACTCAACATACTCTTCATCTGTTAGAGACTCTAGTCCCGCTTTCTTTGTAATTACTTTTCTCTCACTTATTGCTACTAATATCAGAGCCAATACAGCTATTGTTGTAAAAATACCTAGTTTAGAATTCCAGTTTAAATTGAATTTTCCCATTTTATCATCCTTTTTAATATAAAAGAATATCTCTTTTTTTTAATTGTGTCAAGATTTATAGGCAATAATTTTAAAATTAATTTTTATGTAAATTTTATCACTAATTAGTAAATTTTATACAAGTGGATTAATTAATCTAATTTAACAGAAAAAATTATATAACAAATCCTTTTAAACATCCCATAATATAGGCAGTTTAAAAAATTTCAAAAAACTTTTTTTATCTAAGAAAAGTCCAATAAAACCACAACAAACCCACTATTTCCGTGTTATACTTATCTTATAAAAAGTCAAAAGAGTAATGAAAGGGAATAATAATCATGAAAACAACTATACTATCAACCTTAATATTTTTATCAACAGCTTCATTTTTTAGTGGATGTGCAGATACTACACCAAATGCTAATAAAAAATTAGCAAAAGAATCTATATCTGTATATAACATAATGGGCATAAAAGAGCCAAAAAGTAATAAATCTATGTTTATAGTAACAGAAGATAGTACTGATAGTTATAATTTTATAACAACAAATCATCCAAAATACAATAATATATCTAGTGATATAGAGGTAGTATCATATGGTTCATATAGACCAGATAGCGTTATAAATTCTCAAGAGCTTATTAACAATATTGAACTAAATGCAAAAAGTTTTTTAGGTACAAAATATGTATGGGGTGCAACTGGACCTAGTCAATTTGACTGTTCAGGATTTACTCAATGGGTATATCGTGATGCAGGAATTCATATACCAAGAGTCTCCAGAGACCAAGCAAAAGTTGGACAATATGTTAGTTACCAAAACCTAAGAAGAGGAGATATGGTATTTTTTGATACTAAAAAACATAAAAAAGGTGTAGTCACCCATGTTGGCATATATTTAGGAAATGGTAACTTTATTCATGCTAGTTCAGCAGCTAAAAAAGTGGTTGTTTATAATTTCAATGAAAAGCCATTTTATAAAAAGAGATTTTTGTGGGGAAGAAGAGTAGTTCAGGATAATACAATGTATGCTTCTAACTAAACACAAAAAAACATTATTTTTTAATTTTTAGATATAAAAATAGCAAATTTCCACTATTTTCTAATTTTATTTTGATATACTCAAAAAAATCATATTGGAGAGTTGTGGATACCTTGAAAAATATTTTATTTATCGTTGTTACAATAATGTTAGCTGTAGTAATTGAAGCAATGACAGTAAATTCTGTTCAAAAAGTTAACAATATAAATGACCCATTTGAGACTTTGAGTTCAAAAAGCAATACATACAGTGAAGATGTTTCATTATCAGAAATAATATATAGTGAAAATGCAACAAAAGGTCTAATGAGGCTAATTATTGATGATGGAGACAGAACTTTTAAGCATATAGCAAATAGAAAGTTTATTACTGAACTTTACCAGAAAAATGGCTATATGCCAATGTGGTTCACAAGTCAAGGAATAAACACTGATGCTGTAAATGATATATTTAAAACTATCAACAACGATGTTATGTTAGATAAAAGAGGGAATATATACAAACAGTACAAATATTTAAAAAATCAATTTTCTAAAAACAACAATCGTTCTATGGATGATGAGTTAAAATTAGATATTCAACTATCATCTCTATATAAATCATATCTATCATTTCATATATATGGCTCCATAAAATGGTGGGATTTTCAAAATAAACTTAGATGGTTACGACAACATAAAATATCTGCTGATTGGGTTACATATACACCAAAATATGATATTGCTGAGCTTATGCTACAATATCCTCTATCTCAAATAGTAGAATCAACCACACCAACTAGTTTTGGCTATCGGAAAATGCTCAAAGAGTTAAAAAGATTGAAAAATGTTCAAAAAAGAGGTGGATGGAAAAAGATACCAAATAGCTCTCAACTTCGTTATGGCAAATCAGGAAAGGTTGTAGCAAAACTTATTGACAGATTAAAAAGTTCAGGAGATTATAGATGCAAAGGAAACAACCACAAATATGATAGATGTCTAAAACAAGCTATAAAAAGATTTCAAAGAAGACATGGACTATATCCAAATGGTCAAATGAATAGTTATACTAGAAAAAAAATGAATATATCAGTTGACTGGAAAATAAAAAAGATATTACTAAACTTGGATAGAATAAAAAGACTTCCAGAACAACCAGAATGGGACAAATACATAGTAGTAAATATTCCTGAATTTCGTCTATATTATAGAGAAAATGGCAAAGATAAACTATCTATGCGTGTTATTGTAGGAGACAAAAAACATCATACACCTATTTTTAGCAACAGAGTATCTTATATCGTTCTAAATCCTTATTGGATAATGCCTGATAGTATAGTACAAAAAGAGATGATTCCAAATATACTTAAAAATCCAAACTATCTAGCAGATAGAGGCTATGAGGTTAGAACATCATATTCTACTAAAGCACCGACTATAGATACAAGTAAAATAGATTGGGCAAAAGTCCTTAAGTATGGGCAGACAAAAAAATACAAATTTATGCAACCACCAGGACCAAAGAATGCTTTAGGTAAAATCAAATTTAAATTTCCAAATCAATTTGCAGTATATCTTCATGATACACCGACTAAAAAGCTTTTTAAAAAAGGAGTCAGAGCTTTTTCTCATGGATGTATTAGAATATCCCAACCTAATGCACTTCTATCTATTTTCGCATCTATAGACCCTGCTATAAGCTATAGTCGTTCTCAAAGAATTTTACGAGGAAAAACAAAAACTCAACTAAATCTATCACAAACTATTCCTGTGCATATTATATATCTAACTGCATGGGTTCATAGTGATGGATTACTACACTATAGTGGAGATGTGTATAGTTATGACAAGAAACAAAAAAGAGCCATCAGATAACCACTAACTCTAAGTTAAAACTTTCCAACTTTTCACTATACTTCAAAGTAATTAAGAAAAGTGGGGATTTAAACTATGAAAATTAATAAGCTATTATTACTAACTCTTTTATCTTCTATATTTTTATATTCAGAACCTATCAAAAAAGAAAATCCTTTTGATAGTTTAATTATAGATGAAGAGAATAACAATTCAACTTTTCAAAAACTGCAATCAGATTTAAAAGCAAAACTCACTAGTAAGTTTACATCAAATAAAATTCATCACAAAAAATTTCTCAAAAGATTTTATCGTCAAAATAGTTACTCTCCACTATGGTTTAATAACAAAAGTTTAGACAACAAAAAAATAACATCTTTATTTGAAGAGATACAAAATGATTTAACACTAAATCCAAAAAGTAAAATATATAAAAAATATAAATATATATCCCAATATATCAATAATAAAAAGAGAAAAAATATCTATTTAGAACTTCAATTGACAGAGTTATATTTTGATTTTTTAAATCATATACTATATGGTTCTATTGAATGGAAAAAATTTTCTTGGAAATTAAAACAGTTAAGAAATAGAGGAATATCAGCACAATGGGTTAGATACAAGCCAAAATATAGTATATCAGAGCTTCTACTTCAACCTAATATTCATGAAACAATAAAAGAGATAACACCTAAAAGATTTGGATACTATGGTCTACTAAAATCTCTAAAAAAATTAAAAGATATAAAGGTCAAAGGAGGATGGAAAAAACTCCCATATTTTAAAAAATTAAAATTAGGAGATAAAGGGGTTAATGTTATAAAATTACGAGAAAGATTAGAAGCTTCTGGTGACTTAACCTCTTGCTTGGTTAAATCAGATGAACTATTTGAAACAGAAGAAAAAGACTCTATAGTAAAATTTCAACCTCGTGCAAAATTTGATTTATGCTTAGAGGATGCTGTCAAAAAATTTCAATCTAGACATGGTTTAAAAAGTGACGGTGTAGTAGGACCTACAACAAGAGCTATATTAAATATTAGTGTAGAATCAAAAATCAAAACAGTTATACTAAATTTGGACCGTATCAAATGGCTACCAAGAGAAAAAGAGGATAGATATCTGATTGTAAATATCCCAGAGTATATGTTACACTATATAGAAAATGGAAAAGAGAAAGATAAAATCAAAGTCATTGTAGGAGACAGAAGACATCACACTCCTATATTTAGAGAAAAAATATCATTTATTGTCCTAAATCCATACTGGAAAGTACCTGAAGGAATTGTGAAAAAAGAGGTTATCCCAAATATGATAAAAAATCCAAATTATCTTAAAAGAGAGGGGTTAGAGATTAGAAGAACTTGGTCTGAAAAATCTTCTAGAATTAATCCTTATGAGATATTTTGGGAAGATTATTACTATACAGGAGAAAAATTTCCATACCGTATTATGCAACCACCTGGACCTAGGAATGCTCTAGGTAAAATCAAATTTAAATTTCCAAATAAATTTAATGTATATCTACATGATACGCCAACAAAAAGATTATTCAAAAAGACAAAAAGAGCATTTTCACATGGTTGTATAAGATTATCTCAACCTCAAAAATTACTTGAAATTATAGCTTCCTTCAATGATAATATAGATTTGAAAAAATCAAAAAAAATTCTCAAAGGGAAAAACAAAGTTCAGATTAATATAGATAATAAGATAACAGTATATCTAATATACCTAACAGCAGGATATAATAAAAATGGTAGACCTGAATTTAGAGATGATATATATGGATATGATAAAATGCAAAAAATAGACAAATAGATTTAAAAGTTAAATTAAAAGAGTATTAGATAAGTTATTTGATATAATTACTCTAAAAAAGGATTTTTCTTTTGAAAGCAATATTTAAAGAGTATGCTCTTTTTGTATCTATAATATCATTAATACTTTTTACTATGTATGAACACTCACTAGTTGAGAGTATGACAGGGAATATAGTAGGATTTTTAGCTCTTTTTACAGTTATTATATATGCCTCTTTGGCAGTTGCACATCATGCAGAGATGTTAGCTGAAAAGTTTGGAGAACCTTATGGTACTCTCATTTTAACTATGAGTGCTGTTACTGTTGAGGTACTTATTATTGCTATTATGATGCTTCAATCACACAATCCTACATTAGCTAGAGATACTATATACTCTGCTATTATGCTAGATATCAATGGACTTTTAGGAGTTGCTGCTATTATAGGTGGTATCAAATTTGGAGAACAACCTTATAATGTCGATTCCTCAAACTCCTATCTATCTATGCTACTAGTTGCTATTGGTGTATCTATGATTTTACCAAATTTTATAGAAGATAAGAGTCAACTATCTCTATTTATGAATTTTGTAGCTATAATATTTATTATTTTATATCTAGTATTTTCCAGAATTCAACTTATAAAACATAAATATTTTTTTGAATATCAATCAGATAATACACACCATAATCACGAGATTCATAACAATAGTAACATAAATGCCCTATACCATACTATTTTATTGGTTATATATATTGTTATTATTGGATTTTTGGCTGAACTATTATCTGTATTTATGACAAATAATCTACAAGAGCTAAATATGCCATTAGCACTTGGTGCTGTTGGAGTTGCAATTATTTCAGCCTCTCCTGAACTTATTGTAGCTATCAGGGCAGCACTTGATAATCGTATGCAAACAGTTATTAATATAGCTTTGGGTGCATCTTTAGCTACTATATTACTCACTATCCCATCTGTTATTATTATAAGTAAATTAGCAGGGCTTGAAATAAATCTAGCTATTACACCACTTCAAGAGCTACTTTTAGGATTAACTCTTCTTGTTAGTATAGTGAATTTTAATGATGGTGAAACCAATATGCTTGAAGGATTTTTACATTTTATACTTTTTGTAGTGTTTGCTTTTGTACTTTTTTTATAAACTATTTAACACTCTCTTCTTCAAGCAAAGTAGCTTTAGGTTTACCTATAAAATAGCCTTGTGAATAATCAGCACCAAGAGATAAAACTTCATTTTGTACCTCTTGGTTGCACACAAACTCTACAATTGTTTTGGCACCCAACTTTTTAGTAAATGCAATAATAGCCTCTACTACAATATGAGAATCTTTGTCTGTATCTATATTTTTAATCAATCCTCCATCAATCTTGATATAATCAACATCCAAACTTAATATATACCCAAAATTTGCATAACCTGTACCAAAATCATCTATAGATATCCCTACTCCATACTCTCTAACCTTTTTTATAAATGAGTTAACTGTCTTAAAATCAGTAATCTCTTCAGACTCTGTAATCTCAAATATAATATTTTTGGGATGAGGATAATTTTGAAGTTTCCCATAAATATAAGTTCTAGTTGCACTATTCATAATATCTTCTGTACTTAAATTTATAGAACAAGAGTACTCTGGATAATCTATAAACATATCTAAAGTCTTATCTATTACAGCCCTAGTAATTGTAGGATATAGTTTTGCTTTTTTAGCAATATCCAAAAAGCAAAATGGAGGAACTACATCTCCTTTCTTATCTATCATCCTAACTAATGCCTCATACTTTGTAATCTCTTGAGATTTATTATCTTTAATAGGTTGAAAATAGGGTACAAATCTATTATCTTTTATAGCCTCTTTAATTCTTTTAATCCAAGCTATATTTTTAGCATAATCCTCTTCTCTTTGCATCTTTTCATTATAAAGTAAAAATTTTTTTCTCTCCAATTTAGCAACGCTTCTTGCAACACTTGCATATATTGATAAATTTTCATAATTTTTATCTTGGGCGTAATATGCCACCCCTGCACTAAGAGTAAAAGTAATACACTCAGGAGCATTACAATTAATAGTACTGTTTTCTATACTATTAATTAAATCAAGTAAAAACTCCCTATAATTATCCATGTTAACTTCACCCTCTTCACAAAGAACTAAAAACTCATCATTATATACTTTGTAAATATTACAATTGCCATCAATGTTAATATTTTTTAGGAGATTTGCCATATGAATAAGTACTTTATCACCTATCTTATTACCATATAAATTATTTAAACTCATAAATTCATCTATATTTAGATAAAATACAATAGGTTTTTTCATCTCCTTTATATCATCTAAAAAAGCATTTTTATTAGGTAACTTAGTCAATATATCAATTTTTTGTTGAGCTATTTTATTTTTACTATCTTCTAGCTCAGTAATATCATGTCTAATAGCGATATACTCTATAATATTATTACTACTATCAACTATAGGTATTACGGTAGCATTGACAATATAGTAATCTCCATTTTTCTTTCTATTTTTAATTACTCCACGCCATATATTATTGCTCTGAATAGTCTTCCACATAGTAGCAAAAACATCTTTTGGCATATCAGGATGACGAACAATATTATGAGAAACACCCAAAAGTTCATACTCTTCATAACCAGATATTTCACAAAATTGTTTGTTGACATAAGTTATAGTTCCATTTAAATCTGTTTTTGAAACTATACTAGTCTCATCTATTGCCATTTTATAAGCATTTAAAAATGAAAAGTTTTTTCCCATATTATCACCAAAAAGATTAAAAGGTAACATAGTTAATATAAATGATATAGGATAAAATAATTTTTCAATAAACATTCAGATACCTTGATTGTAGATTGATAATTATAGTGTAATAATTGTGAAATGAGTATTAAAAAAGCACTTTTAAATTGTTTTTTTATATTTGAAAAAGTTAAATTGTGACAAATAATTTAACTTTTTTTATTTTTTTTCTTAATTTAATTTATAAACAGTATTTATTATAAAATAGTTAATATGCTTATTCATTTTTTGAAAACCAAAACTAAAACCACTTCTCTGATTCATTTGGATAATTAACTCTACTCCATAACCTAAACCATCTTCACTACTTTCATTTCTAGCATAACCTACTTTAGATTTAAATCCAAGTGAAGAGTTCAATGGAACAAGATAACTAGTAAAAAGATAGGCTGATGAGAAATTTCTCTCTTCTCCTGTAGTTTTATTTTTTCCTTTATAAAAACTCTGAGAAAATCCAACATCAACTCCCCACCTATTAAAATTCATATAACTATACGATAAATGTAGAGCCTGAGTATTATCATAATTATCTATATTTTGATAAATTATTCCTCCTTCAAGAAAAGTGTTGCTATCATCTAACATATCCTTCCACGAAGTGTCCGCACTTAAGATTAATGATAACAATATACTAAATAAAAAAATTCTCATATATATCTCCTTAAAAATTAGATAAATTATTTCTCTTTTTAGTTAAAACAAAAAGAGCCGTTTTCCAGATAATCTCTATTTCAAGCTTTAATGACCAGTTTTTAATATAATATAAATCATACATTAATTTTTGCTGAGCATCAAGTTTTCCTGAACCATATTGATACTTTATCTGTGCTAAACCTGTAATTCCAGGTGCCACTACATGTCTTTGAGAATAATATGGAATAGATTTCTCAAACTCTTGTGTCCATATTTTTCTCTCTGGTCTAGGTCCAACAAAGTGCATCTCTCCTTTTATTACATTCCATATTTGTATAAGCTCATCTAGTTTACTATGTCTAAGCTTTTGCCCCCAAGGAAAAGCTCTTGGGTCATTATCACACGCAAATTTGGCACCATCCTTCTCTGCATCTAATGCCATTGAACGCAATTTAATACATACAAACTCTTTTTCATATTTACCTACACGAAGCTGTCTAAAAAACAGAGACCCTGGACACTCTTTTGCTACTCTATACTTAGAGTATATTATAGTTAAAATAGTAGGAATAAAAAGAACAAATACACTAATATAATCAACTAATCTTTTCTGTATATATTGAAATAATGTATAACCTTTAATATTATCTAATCTAGGAGTATCTTTTGAGTTATCTGATATAAAACATTTATGTAAATACTTCTCTAAAAAATCTTCTATAGTTAAATATTGAATACCTCGTACCTCAAGTTTAGTCAAAAATGTAATAAGATTAGGTGACAATACAGCTTTAGTATTTAAAACAATAACCGAAGTATTATTATCTTTTAATATTTTTTTTAGCTTATCTATAGAGTTTGATGCAGATATATCTTTATAACTTATATGTATTATATTATCAAACTGTTTTGATAACCTCTCTATCTCCACCTCTGTAAATGAATATCTATCACCTAAAATTATCATATTATTTAATTTTCCTTCTATTTATATAATTTTACATTAACTAAGCTATAAATGGGGTAATAAACGCAATATTAATAGCTCTTAGGATACAATTTCACAAGATTTAAAAAAGGTAAGCTAGTTATGATAACAACAAGATTTGCACCATCTCCTACAGGGTATTTACATATTGGAGGACTTAGAACAGCTCTATTTTCATGGTTGTGGGCGAGAAAAAATAGTGGAAAGTTTCTACTACGAATAGAAGATACAGACCTATCAAGAAATTCTCAAGAGGCACTAGAGGCTATAATAAAAGCTTTTGATTGGGTTGGAATGGATTATGATGGAGAGGTTATCTATCAATCTAAGAGATTTGATTTATACAAAAAGTATATAGAACAACTCCTAAATGAGGGAAAAGCCTACAAATGCTATATGACAAAAGATGAACTAACAGCACTTAGAGAAGAGCAGATGGCAAGAGGCGAGAGGGCTAGATATGATGGAAGATATAGAGATTTTGATAGAACTCCACCAGAGGGGATTGAGCCTGTAGTTCGTATCAAAGCTCCAACTGAAGGGTTTATAACCTTTTTTGATGGGGTAAAAGGAGAGATAACTATAGCCTCTAGTGAGGTTGATGACTTTATCATAGCTAGAAGTGATGGGACTCCTACTTATAACTTTGTAGTGGCTATTGATGATGCACTAATGGGTATGAGTGATGTTATTAGAGGAGATGACCACCTCTACAATACCCCAAAACAGATAGTAGTCTATAACGCTTTGGGGTTTGATATTCCAAACTTTTACCATGTAGCTATGATAAATAATGAGCAGGGTAAAAAGCTATCAAAAAGAGATGGTGCAACTGATGTTATGGAGTATAAAAAGCTTGGATTTTTGCCTGAAGCACTACTAAACTTTTTGGTTAGACTTGGTTGGAGTCATGGAGACCAAGAGATATTCTCTATAGAAGAGATGATAGAGCTTTTTGACCCAAAAGATATAAACAAGAGTGCATCTAG
>JAADFE010000110.1 GCA_013153055.1 Campylobacterota bacterium | reverse complement strand
GGCTATGGCTTGACCTATGCCACTACTTGAGCCTGTAATTAGTGCTGTTTTCATCTGATTGCCTCTATCTTTTTTAGGTATGAGTCTATCATATCTCTTTCCATCTCATCATTGCTATGATACTCAAATCCAAACACACTCTGCCACAAAGAGGCATCTTCCATACATAGATAGAAATAGACCTTACTATGCCAAGGTTTAAAAAAGTTATAAACTTCTCTAAACATCTCCTCTTTTATCTCTAATGGATAGGAGAGTTTTCCACTAGCATTGGTTAGTGGCATTTGGAGTATTTTGGTGCTAAAATTTCTCTCTCGAAGCTGTTTAATAACAGGTTTGATAAAAGTGAGCGTTCCCATAGAGACCATAGCCACTTGATTAGGATTAAACTCATTAAGGAGTCTATGGGCTATCTCTTTATACTCTTCTAAATAGTTCTCATATACAATAATAGGGTGAAAATGAAACCCTACTAGATTGCCCTTATCTGCTACTGTTTTGGCACTTTTTATCCTATCCTCTAGCGAGGCTGTTAGATGCTCTTCATTGTCTATTACAGTTTGAGGATTAAGTGACCAAGTGCAGATGATATTTTTGGGTATATCGTTTTCTAGTAGATATTTGATATTGTCTGATTTGCTTTTTAGCTCTAAAATTACATTGGGATATTTTCTAGCAAAATCAAAGAGTGCCTCTAAAACACCACCTCTATTTCCCCAAAGAAGTGAGTCTGAACTCTGTCCTGTACCGATATGATAGGTTTTGGTGGGGTCAAGTTTTAGCTCTTGGAGTCTGCTTTTAAAATTGGTATCAAATCCAATCTGATTTTGGTTATAAAATGATTGAATAGAGCAGTAGCTACAGTCAAATCCACAACTCTCAACAGCATCAAGGGTAAGCAGATTACAGCATCTTGTCTTTGGTGAAGCCACAGGACACTGTCCAAAGCCTACTTTTTCTTTTTCTATCTCTATGAGTTTAAATTTTCTATTTCCTTTTGAGGCAGTGAAGTTTTGATAATTTTTGGGTTTGGTTTGAATGGTGTTATATCTCTGCTTGATAGCTTTGATAGCGAGTTTACGGTTTGGCTTATCCTCCCAAAGCTCCATAAGCTTTGACTCTTGCCACATATTTAAATCTATCGCCATATCTATTAGGGCTTTTATATCTTGAAATGAGAGTCTATACTCTTTTGCTTTTTGTTCTATAAAATCTTGAGTTTGGTTGTCTAGTTTATTAAAATTTGGTTGGTCTATTTTTGTTGTCTGCATGGGTGAAATGGTAGCTGAATTTATTTTAGTGTTTTCTGTATTATTTAGTTAATTATAAGTCATATAGCAGTATGATAAAAGTATGAATATATTCATATAAAAGGAGTTAGAGTTATGATAAGAAAAACAGTAACCATTCAGCCCGATATAGTTCAAGCTTTGGAGCTTAATCAAATTATCAATCAGTATCAATCTTTTTCAGAGATGGTCTCTTCTGCTTTGCAACTTTTGATTGAAAAACAGAAAAAAGAGGCATACAAAAGAGCAATGTTAGAAGCATCACAAGATAAACTATATTTAGAAGATATGAGAGAGATAGAAGAAGCGTTTTATTATGCAGATAATGAGAAAAGCCTATGAATCAGTATGATGTATATTTAGCCGATTTAAATCCGACTATTGGTAGAGAGCAGAGGGGTAAACGCCCAGTATTAATTATCTCAAACAGTTATGAAAATCTTTTAGATGTAGTGACTATTTTACCTATTACATCTCTTAAAAAAAATAGAAGAGTCTATCCAAATGAGTTTTTACTCAAATATGAACTAGAGAAACCATCTATCGTTTTATGTCAACAGATACGAACCATATCCAAACAAAGACTAGTTAAGAGATTAACAACTATAGATAATCCTATTACTCGCAAAGAGATTATGGAGATTCTCTGTTTGAGATTTGAAGAGATAGAGTGAGATATTAAAACTATTTTATTTAAAATAAACCTCTATATCTTTTAAACTTTTCTCTATAATCTCCCAAACAAACTGTTTAGATGGAATTGTAGTATCGAGATAATCAGATACAACTTTAAAAACATATACCTCCTTTATATCTTTTGTAGCCTCTAAAAAATAGTCAGTCTCCATATCTACTAGAGTTGTTTTTAGGTTATGGGGATTGTTTAGTGGCTTTTTTACTGTGGTTATGGTGCTATGAGATATATGAGGTAAATTATGAGTGGTACAAAATAAAGCTCCTATGGGGATGTTTTTATCTTTGCATCCTGCTATGCCTATATTTATAGCCTTTTTTATATAGTATTGAGAGAGTATCTCTTTTATTATTAGAGTTTTTTCTCCCATGCCTGTTACTGCTAAAACTATATTGTCTCTTTGGTATAGTCTATATGGTTTCTTTTGGATAAATCTCAGTTTTAGATGCTCTATAATTGGTTTTGCTTCGGCAAATAGTGCTGTGTGTATTAGTGTCATTGTTTTTTACTAATAATATCATGATTTAAATTATGAAGTTAAAATTTACCCCAACAAAATATCAATGACTTTTCTATAAGCCACTTTTCTAAGAGTTTTGATGCTTTTTCCTCTTTCGTTTACCACTATTTTACCATCAAAAGATATCTTGAAAAATGAATCTCTTTCTTTGGTCTCACCAAATGACTCCCTTAGTTCTATCTTTCTATTTTTAGCTAATGCTATAGCTATATCTTTATAATCTAAATTGATATTTGAGTCTCTATTGAGTAGTGAATGGTAGTGCAAAAAGCTTTTGCTCAAAAATAACCCAAACGCTTCAAAGTCATATCTAGCATAGATATAACAAAAAATATAAAAAAAATCTCTCTCTTCAACTCTATTTTCTAATAGTTTAAATTGAGAAAAGTTCAATATCTTGGCTATCTCTTGTATAAAAAATTTGCTATTGAGATACTCTATGGTTTTTAGTGCATAGATTATATCTCTGTCGATTTTGAAAAACTTGATAAATTTTTCTATCTCAATAGTATAGTAACCCTTACCGAGAATTTTATAATACTCTATATATCTTTTCTCTTTTAGTATAGAGTTGAACTCTCTTTTTTGATTTTTGATAAATAGTTGAGCTTTTTGTATAGGGATATGTAATATATGTTTAGCCATCTTGAGTCTCTTTTGGAGCGGGTGACGGGAATCGAACCCGCGTAACTGGATTGGAAGTCCAACTCTGGGTCTGAAGCCCAGCGTACAGCCAC
>JAADFE010000109.1 GCA_013153055.1 Campylobacterota bacterium | reverse complement strand
TGGCGGACAGTGAGGGATTCGAACCCTCGGTACCGTTACCAGTACGCATCCTTAGCAGGGATGTGGTTTCAGCCAGCTCACCCAACTGTCCATAGTGTTTGTGGAATGAGATTATAGAGAAAAGATGCTTAACTTTTTATAAAATTACTCACTTTTTCAAAAAATATTTTATAATCTATATTTTGCTATTCCCTACTATTTAAAATAAGATATAATCATATAATTGATTGTGAGGAGATAACATGAAAAATAGATTATATTTTGATAGATTAGATAATGAGTTAATCAAAGATGATTTATTCAATAAAATTAAACTAGAGAGAGAAAATATAGGATACTACACTCTCCCAAAACAGAATATATATGAAATTTTAGAATTTGTAAATGATTTTGACATTAATATAGAAAATATAATGGTGCTTGGGATTGGAGGAAGTTCACTCGGTGCAAAGGCTGTATATGAATTTTTAAAACCTATTCAAAAACCCAAAAGAAATCTATTTTTCTTTGAAAGTACAGACCCTCTAAATATATCTACTCTACTAAATCAAGTCGATATAAAAAAAACACACTTTTTAGTTATAAGTAAATCTGGTGGAACTGTAGAGACTATCTCTATATTTAAATATATATTTGCACAAAATTCAGATGCTAAAAACTATACATTTATAACTGATATCGGCTCAAATCTTGATAAATTTGCACAAGATTTAGGCTCAAAAGTTTTCTATCTACCTCCTAATGTAGGTGGTAGATTTTCAGTTTTATCTGTAGTAGGACTTATCCCTCTAGCTCTATCTGGTATAGATATCCAAGCTCTATTAAATGGTGCAAAAAAAATCAACAAGTCATTTTTTGAAAATAGAAAACTAAGAGATACGCTGATAGACAAAGCCCTATTTTATGCAAAAAATCATGAAAGATATAGTATAAACTGTATATTTGCATACTCAGAAAGTCTAAAATATTTTACAGAGTGGTTTGTTCAACTCTGGGGAGAGAGTCTTGGTAAAAAACAGAGACACTCTATTGCCAATATAGGACTAACTCCTATTGGACTAATAGGACCAAAAGACCAACACTCATTTTTACAACTGATTATGGAAGGTAAAAGAGATAAAACTGTCACATTTATAAAACTAAAAAAGTTTACTCCAAAGATGAAAATCCCTAATATATCTCTACCTCATTTAGAGTCATTGGATACACTAAATAGTATAGATTTTCATAAACTCATAAATATGCAGTGTGATTCGGTAAAAGAGGCTCTACTAAATGAAAAAGAGATACCAATAGATGAGATAGTTATATCTGCTGTAGATGCTAAAAGCATAGGTGAGCTAATCTATTACTATGAGCTTCTAACTTCATTAGTTGGAGAGCTTTTGGATGTAAATACATATAATCAACCAGGTGTTGAAGCAGGTAAAATCATACTAAAAGAGAAGCTAAATAGTTCTAACTCTTAACTCAATATACTAATAGAATAATTATGAGTTTGATGCTATGGATATGTTACTTAAGGTGTCATAGGTTAATGGAATAAAAATGTTGATTTAAGTGGTCTTGACAAAAGGGTACATTATCCAGGCTCATACCCTTCAATTCGTTGAGAATTTTCTACTATTTTTTTTATCTCATCTTTTGAAAGCTTTGATTGATATTTTTGCATTAAAATCTCTTTTATTTCAACTAAAAATTTATCTTTATCTCCTCCAAACTCTTTATAGTAGAGACTTTCAAACCAAGGGTCGTTTATCTGTATCGTCATTATCCATCTCCATTTTTTACTCAATTATACCACAGAATTATTTACTCAACCCACCAACTCTAATAAAAATCTATCTATAAACTCCTCATCTGATTTCTCTGGCAATGATGAATTTTCAAGCTTTTCTATTTTCATTTTAGCATTTACAAAAACACATCACGATAAAGCTCCTCATCAAACCCAACGATAAGCTTATCATTATATTCAATCACAGGTCTTTTGATTAACATATTCTCTTTTGCTAACCACTCTATTTTACCCTCTTCATCAAGATTTAAATCTTTTAGTTTTAGAGTTCTGTATTTTGTTCCTCTATTGTTAAATAGCTTTTCTATAGTAGTTTTTTTGAGCCACTCTCTAATCTTTGCTTCATCTACTTGCTCTTTTTTGAAATCTACAAAATCGTACTCTATATTGTGTTCTTTGAAAAATTTTAGTGCTTTTCTTACGCTTCCACAGGTTTTTATACCATATACTGTCATCTTTTTTCTCCTATTTTATAAATTATAGCTGGTTTTAAATATGAAGTTTTTTATATAAATGTGTTATAAGATTTTATTGAAAAGTAGTAATTTAAAATAGGTATTCTAAATTACTTTTTATTCCATTCAAAATAGGTTTTGACTTTGGATACATCTGCATAATCAAAGTGTTTCTCTTCACCTTTGATTTCTACTACAAATCCTTTTTCATCGGCTGATTTTAAAACTCCTTTGAGTTTATCGCCACCTTTTACTTTGAATTTTATTCTCTCACCAATAGCTGATGTGAAATGTACAGGATTTTCAAGCTTTCTCTCGATACCTGGTGAACTTACCTCTAAGTAGTATGCTCCATTTAAAGGAGGATTGACATCTAAAAAAGGAGATAACTCATTTGAAATATCAGCACACAAATCCAGACTCACACCACCCTCTTTTGTGATATATACTCTAAATATTGTATTACTATCCTCTTGGATAGTCTCTGTTCCATAAAAGTTTGCTCCATTTGCTTTGACTATATTGGCAATCTGCTCATTTAGACTCATCTGATTTATCCTCACTTTTTCTTTTGGCTATCTGCTGAAACAAATCCTCTATATGAGTTATCCTCTCTAGTTGGTCATCAAACTCAAAAGTAAACTTTGGTGCTTTGAACCATCCCTCACTATCTCTAATATAGGTTGATAGGTAGCCTGAAACAATACGAAGCTGTTTAAGAGCTTCTGATTGTTCTTGTTCATTTAAGTATGATTTATCCAGATAAACTTTGGCATCATATCTTCCTCTTGAACATACTACCTCTGTAACTGTTAAACCATTAATTCTATTATCATTCATAGTAGAAAGAGCCTCAGGGATTAGCTCTACAAGCCTAGACTCTGTTCTCTTTCTCTTTATCTCTTCATCTCTCATCTGTTTACCGTTTATTATTTTTTGGGTTAATTATTTATTTGGTCGGCTGAAGCCAACCCTACTCCAACCCTAC
>JAADFE010000045.1 GCA_013153055.1 Campylobacterota bacterium | reverse complement strand
GTGACTGACCAATTTCAAATTCAACAGACAGTGTCTGTTAAATCTATAGCAATACCAGTAAAACAACTTTTAAATAGTTGTTCATTTAGCCATTTTATTGAATTTTTAAAAATAGATGACCCTCTAAAACGACTATTTTATGAAGTAGAGACGATAAAAGGAAATTGGAGTGTAAGAGAGTTAAAAAGACAGATAAACTCTGCAACCTATGAGCGAATAGGACTATCAAAAAGTAAAAAAGAGCTAATAGCTTCTATCCAATCAAAAAGTGAACAGCTTTTACCTCAACAGATTATCAAAGACCCTTATATTTTGGAGTTTACAGGATTAGAGGTCAAAGCTAAATATAGTGAAAATGATTTAGAAGAGGCTTTGCTTAATCATCTGCAAGATTTTTTATTAGAACTTGGTAATGGGTTCTGTTTTGAAGCAAGACAAAAGAGAATATCTATAGAGAATGAACATGATAGGATTGATTTGCTATTTTATCACCGTATATTGAAATGTCATGTGCTTATTGATTTGAAAATTCGAGAGTTCTCTTATGCTGATGTAGGACAGATGAATTTTTATCTGAACTATTTTAAAAATGAGATAAGTGAGCCAAATGATAACCCACCTATTGGATTGATACTATGTGCCAATAAAAACAGTACTAAAGTAGAGTATGCTACAGCAGGGCTTGATAGTCAGCTGTTTGTATCTAAATATCAGATAAATTTACCATCTATTGAAGAGATTAGAGAGTTTATAGAAGATGAGATGGAGAGTTTAAATAAATAATGTTCAATTTTTTAATATATGAAGGAACCAAATGAAAGACCTAAAAACAACAAGCTACGATTATAACCTACCACCAAACCTAATAGCTAAATACCCGGTAGAACCTAGAGATAGTGCCAAGCTTTTGGTTTATGATAGAAAAAGAGATACTATTACTCATACTATTTTTAGAGATGTGTTAGAGTATATACCAAAAGAGTGTGATATATTTATCAACAATACAAAAGTAATCAAAGCTAGGATATTTGGTAGAAAACGCACAGGTGCAAAGATTGAGCTACTATTTAACAAACCTCTAAATGCTTTGGAGTATCTAGTGATGATAAGAGGTAGAGTTAAAATAGGTACAGAGATATTTTTTGATAACAGTCTAGTGGCTAAGGTTATCAAACTAAATGGTGATGGTTCAAGAGTTGTGAGATTTGAACACTTGGGTAAATCGCTTCGGTTTGAGGAGTTGATTATGGTATTAGATGAGATAGGGCATATACCACTACCTCCTTATATGAAAAGAGAAGATAAAAAACAAGATGAGATAGATTATCAGAGTGTATTTGCAAAAAATGCTGGGGCTGTTGCCTCTCCTACTGCTTCATTGCATTTTACTCCTAAGCTGTTTCAAGAGTTAAAAGATAGACATAAAACTTATCAACTTACTCTTCATATAGGAGCAGGGACTTTCAAGCCTGTGGATGTTGAAAATATACTAGAACACCCTATGCACTCTGAGTATTTTGAAATTCCTAATAGTAGTGCAGAGGTTTTAGATAGTGATAGAGAGATTTTAGCCATAGGAACGACTGTTACTAGGACTATAGAGTATTATGCTAGGACTCATAAAAAGAGTGGTGAGTGTGATTTGTTTTTAAATCCATCAAATCCACCTATACGAGTGAACCATCTGCTTACTAACTTTCACTTGCCAAAGAGTACGCTTATTATGCTGGTTTCTGCTTTTGTTGGTAGGGAGAAAACTCTTGAGCTTTACCATGAAGCTATAGATAGAGAGTACCGTTTTTTCTCTTATGGTGATGCTATGTTGATAATTTAATATTCTTCGGTTATAATCCCATAAAAATATTGACAAAGGGGTGATATTATGGAAGAGTTAAAAGAGTATCTCAGCTCACACGAAGAGAGCGAGTTATACCCCTCTGATATTGCAAAAATATTAAAAAAACTTGATGAGGATGAGTTTAGTGAAGCTATTAAACTTATTCCAAAAGATATCGTGGGGGATGTTGCTCTTGAGCTTCCTGATAGATATTTTGATGATGTTGTTGAGTCACTTGAAGTCTCTGAGTTAACCCAAGCTGTAAAAGAGCTAGAGAGTGATGACCAAGCTGACTTTATGCAGGAGTTAAAAGAGGTTGACAAAAATATAGCCTCTAAGGTCTTTGAAAACTTGGATAAAGAGGACCAACAAGACATAACCATGCTTCAAAAATATAACGATAATGAAGCTGGTGCATTTATGCAAACTGAGCTATTTACAGCAAAGGTTGATGAGGTAGTTCAAGATGCGATTAAGAGGTTTGCTGAGCTTAAAAAAGCCAATGAGATAGAGAATGTCCATACAGTATTTATCACCAATAGCAAAAATCAATTGCTATACTGTATAGATTTAGATGATATTTTGACTTTTGATTTCTCTTTGACTTTTGCTGAGAATATAAAAGATAGTGCTGAAAAATTTGAGCCTATCAAAGCTTATGATACAGAGGATATCAAAGAGGTTGTAAACTACTTTAAAGAGTATGATTTATCTGTTATTCCTATTGTTAACAAGGATAATATACTATTAGGTAGAATTACATCTGATGATATTTATGATATTATCAATGAACAAGCAACCGAACAGATGTATAACCTAGCAGGGGTTGATGATGAGGCAGAAGAGGATGAAGAGGTTCTCAAAGCTACCAAAACCAGAGCCACATGGCTGGGTATAAATCTTATTACAGCGATACTAGCTTCTATTGTTATTGGTATGTTTCAAGATACTATCAATAGTATGGTAGCATTGGCTGTTTTGATGCCTATTGTTGCATCTATGGGTGGTAATGCAGGAACACAAACACTAACAGTTGTCGTTAGACAATTAGCTTTGGGAGATATCTCTTATAGTGATGCTAGGAGAATTATCAAAAAAGAGGTGAGTATTTCATTACTAAATGGTATTTTATTTGCTATAATCATGGGAATTATTGCATCCATATGGTTTGATAAAGGAATGTTGGGTGTTGTAATTGCTATATCAATGGTGGTAAATCTCTTTATGGCTGGTTTTTTTGGTGCGACTATTCCTCTTTTGTTAAAAAAGATGAATATAGACCCAGCTATTGGGAGTACTGTTATTTTGACAACTGTTACTGATGTTGTTGGATTTTTTAGTTTTCTAGGTCTTGCGACCATAATTTTATTATAAAGGTTTATTAAGTTATATGAGTTATCTGATACTGTTTTTTCTGTTATCTGTTGGTATTTCATTTTTATGT
>JAADFE010000119.1 GCA_013153055.1 Campylobacterota bacterium | reverse complement strand
AATTAGGTTCCCAAGATTTATTAGATATGATGTACCTAGAACCTGAGGTGTTAGAGTGGGCAAAAGATGGTTTAGTCACAGAAGAGATAGAACCAACTAGAGATAGTAATGGAACCATACTAAATGAGGGTGATAGTGTAACAATTATCAAAGATTTAGTAGTAAAAGGTGCAGGTTTTACGGCAAAACAGGGAACTACAGTCAAAAATATTCATATAGAGTCTCCTGAAGCTATTGAGGGAAGAGTAAATGGAACTCGGATTGTACTGCTTAGTAAATTTTTAAAGAAGTTATAATGACAATAAGAAAGTGTTTATTCCCTGCTGCTGGATATGGTACTAGATTTTTACCTGCTACAAAAGCAACTCCAAAGGAGATGTTACCAATCTTGACCAAGCCTCTTATTCAACATGGAGTAGAAGAGGCAGTTGAAGCAGGTATAAAAACAATGGCTATAGTAACAGGAAGAGGTAAAAGAGCAATAGAAGACCATTTTGATATATCTTATGAGTTAGAACATCAGATAAAAGGTGGTTCAAAAGAGCCTCTTTTATCCGATATTCGTAAGTTAATCTCTCAATGTACCTTTTCATATACTAGACAGATAGAGATGAAAGGTTTAGGTCATGCTATATTAACAGGTGAAACTCTAATTGGTGATGAGCCATTTGCTGTTATTTTAGCTGATGATTTGTGTACCAATGATGATAGTGATGGTGTTTTAAAGCAGATGATAGAGGTTTATAATAAGTATCAATGTTCTGTTGTAGCTATAGAGGAGGTTCCAAAAGAGGAGACTTACAAATATGGTATTATAGATGGTGATTTAGTTCATGGTAGAGATGATATCTATCGTGTACATAATATGGTAGAAAAGCCAGACCCAAAAGATGCACCAACCAATATGGCAATAATAGGTAGATATATTCTTACTCCTGATATTTTTGATATTTTAAAAAATACAAAAGAGGGAAAAGGTGGAGAGATACAGATAACAGATGCACTGATGGAACAGGCAAAAAATGATAGAGTAGTAGCTTTTAAATTTCAAGGTAAGAGATTTGATTGTGGCTCTATTGATGGATTTGTAGAGGCTACAAATTATTTTTATCAAAAGCAAAATAGTCAAAAAAAAGAGGGATGATTTTTATGAAAAGAAGAGAGTTTTTGAGTAGTTCAGCTATAGCTATTGGAGCTATTGGATTTGCCGGATGTTATAAAGAGGAGAAAATATCTATCGCTAAAGGTGTAAATATCAATAGAGCTAAAACTACAAAACTAAAACTCGCTACCTCTTGGCCTGCACACTTTCCTATTATGGGTACAGGAGTTGATAATTTTGCAAAAAGGTGTAGAGAGCTTAGTGGAGGAACTTTAGAGATAAAAGTTTATCCTAAAAATATACTGGTTCCTGCTATGCAGGTCTTTGATAGTGCCTCAGCAAATCAGTTAGATGCTTTTCACTCTGGAGTTTACTATTGGAAAGGTAAAAATTCTGCTTTTTCAATATTTGGTGGTATGCCTTTGGGGCTTACTAGTGAAGAGATGATGACATGGCTAAGATTTGGTGGAGGTATGGAGCTTTGGAGAGAGCTTTATGCTAAATTTAATCTATATCCATTAGTTGGTGGTAGTACAGGACCACAGATGGGTGGATGGTTTAAAAAAGAGATAAATTCCCTATCAGACCTAAAAGGTCTAAAGATGAGAATACCAGGTCTAGGTGGAGAGGTTATGAAAAAATTAGGAGTCAATCCTATACTACTTCCAGCTGGAGAGATTTTTACAGCATTAGATAGAGGAACTATAGATGCTACAGAGTGGGTAGGACCAGCACTTGATAGAATGATGGGATTTGATAAGGCTGCAAAATACTATTATACAGGTTGGCATGAACCTGGTTCAATTCTGGAGATTACATTTAATAAAGCTAGATGGGAGAAACTAAGTAAAGAGCATCAAGCTATAATCACATCAGCATCAGAAGAGATGACATCTATAATGGTACAAGAGTTTAGATATAAAAATGCAAAAGCTCTTCAAGAGTTACCAAAAGATATAGAGATAAAAGATTTTCCAAAAGAGATAATGGATGCAGCCAAAGTGGCACTCGATGAGGTTTTAGCTAGTGAAGCTAAAAAGAGTGAAGATTTTAAACGAGTTTTGAAAAGTTATAATGAGTTTGTCAAGCTTAATAAACCTTGGAATGATATAAGTACTAAGCATATTTTGGAGATTAGGGATTAATTCACTTATAAGTAATATATCTTTACAAAATATCTACTTTTTAGTTTATTACTTTTAAATTTTAAGCCTACTTTGATAAACTCCTTTTATGAAAAATTTAGAACAAAAATCAATAGAACAACTATTATCGATTATTCCAAATCATCCTGCTACTGCTATTTTGCATATTAGTGATGGTGGTGATGAGTTTTGTGATAGGCTAAAAGATTTTACAGCCCAAAATGATTATGAGTATAGATTAAATATCACCGATAGAGACTTTTTTGAGAAGAAAAAGATAGAGTATGAGAGTTATGATTGGTGCAAAGTTAATCTAATGAGATATGAACAACGAAGATATGTAACTATGGCAAAGATGTATGATTTCGTTTTTGTTACAGCCAATGTACCCAAGCCTCATCAAGAGGAGTTTGGAAAAAGGATTAACTCTCATATGAAAAATGGAGCCAATATTATTCTGTTTTTGCCAAAAGGTGATAGAAAATCAAAATATCAATGGTATGAGTATCTCGATGAGGCACTATTTGTAGCTACTAATAGTATAGATATGTTTGAAAACTATGAGATAGTCATATCTAAAAAAATGCACGGTTGGGGGAATTAGATATTGCTAAAGTGGCTAAAAAAGTTAATCAAAAAGATAAAAAATAGTAAAAGATATAAAAAACTACTCAAAGAGTTAAACCAAGACCTCAAAAAGATATCTCTAAAGCAGAAGATACTACTCTCTATAGTGTTGATACTATTTTTAGATTTGTCTATATTTTTTGTATCAAATATTCTCAATCATAAAAAAGAGAGTGAGCTTCAAAAACTGCTAAAGAGTAGCAAAGAGATACAATATTTTGATATGAATAGCTCGGCTGTTGATGAGATACTAAAAGCAGACAGGGTATTTTTTATAGTTGATGATAACTATAATGTAGATGTACTACTAAAAGAGAACAATATAACAAAAGAGATAAAAAATATCCCAATCTATAGTATCACTAGAAATATAGAAAAAATCCTAATAGAAAAAGATGTAAACTACCAATGGGTAGAAAAGGAAAATAGACTACATAACTTTGTAATCCTCTCTTTTATATCTGATAATATTGTCAATATTATCCTAATAGCATTGATTTTATTTATGTTTCAAACGAGTGGTATGCTTCTTAATAGCGATAAGTTCAAAGTCTATAAACCAAAAGAGATAAAAGGTAGTATGGATGATATTATAGGCTATGAGGATGTAAAAGAGGAGATAACCCATCTAGTTAATATGCTAAAAAATGTAAATCTATATGCCAAATATGGTATAGAGGATTTTTTCAATATAATGTTCTCTGGTACTCAAGGAACAGGAAAGACCACTATGGCTGTTCAGATAGCCAAAGAGCTAAAAGTTCCCATACTAGTTACCACAGGAAATATAGAAACAGGTTTTGTAGGTGGTGGAGCAAAAGTTATCAAGAGTATCTATAAAAAAGCAGAAGAGTTAGCAAAAGAGAATGAGTTTAATACATGTATAGTCTTTATAGATGAGGCTCAAACCCTACTTATGAAGAGAGGTCAATTTAGAGAGAAATGGGCAGATGATACAAGCAATGAGCTACTCACTCACTTAGAGGGGGTCAAGACTATTCATGATGTTAGGATTATCACTATAGTAGCTTCAAACTTTGATGAGAGCAATATGAAGCTAGATGAGGCTATGTCTGCTAGATTTAAAAAGAAAATACACTTTAGATTGCCAAATGAAGAGGAGAGAGAGAAATTATTAGAACACTTTTTACAAAAGGTAGAAAACAAAGAGGAGAATATTAACCTAAAGAGACTCTCTAAAGCATTTTCAAATACAAGTCCAAGAACTTTGCAGACTATTGTTCAAGAGGCTTCACTTCTAGCTATAGCCAAAGAGGAAAAAGTAAATGATGAGCATCTAATGAAAGCCTTTGAGGTGGTAATGATAGGAAAATCCAATCGAAAAACTACCAAAAATAGAGAAAAGGATAGAAGAGTAATTGCTATTCATGAGATTGGTCATTTTATGGCTGACTTTAATCAAACTCTAGCAGAAAATGGTGGAGATTTGCAAAAAACAAAAGATAAGATGAAGATTATAAAAATATCTTCAGAGAATATCTCACGGGTAAATGCTCTAGGGTATGTACTAAATGAGTCTGAAGATATTCTTTTAAGCAGTATATCTGAACTAGAAAAAGAGATACGAATACTCTATGGTGGAGTAGCATCAGAGGAGCTTATATTTGGCAAAAAAAATATAACAACAGGTTCAGCCAATGATATAGAGAAAATCACCAAGATACTTAGACATCTATTTGTAGAGACCTCTGCTTATAGTGATAGTAAATTAAAACTTGATGATATTGAGCCTCTAAAAGAGGAGGCATATAAACAGATGCAAGAGAAATCAAAAAAACTATATAAAGAGACTATCGATTTGCTTATAGATGATATAGAGCTTATAGAGTATCTAGCAACCCAGCTTATAGATAGATGGGTGCTTTCAAAAGATGAAATTTTTCAAGAGATACAAAAATATAAAGATGATATAATATCATAATAATTAACAGGAGATAAAAATGAAAAAAATTTTATTGGCTACGATTTTAAGTAGTAGTATCTATGCAGGAGGTATATTTTCTGTAGGGCATAAGAATATTAGTGTAACAGCAGGTACAGATTCAGCATATGGTAATACATACTCTGTTCTTGGTATTAATGCACACTATTTTGTTGTAGATAACCTATCAGTTGGTTTATCTTTTAGTAGTTGGTTAGGGAGTGACCCATCTATAAATCAACTAACAGTTCCTATAACTTTTCATATTCCTATAGAAAACTTACCATTTCGTCCATATATAGGTGGTTTTTATAGTCGTACAATGATGGGACATGATGAGAATTATAACTATAGTAACTATGATAGTTATGGTGGTAGAGCAGGGGTTACTATGCAAACAGGAACTGGAACTTATGTATCTATGGGATGGGTTCAAGAGGTTACTGAAAATGGTGATGATGTCTCTAGTAGAGGCTATCCTGAAGTATCTGCAGGGATTTCTTTTTAGATGAGAGTTATACTATTTTTATTTATTGCTACTCTATCTTTTGCAAAGGTGGATGTAGCTGTCAGTATTCAACCTGAAGTCGAGTTTGTTAATAAGATTGGAGGTGATAAGGTAGAGACTACTTTAATGGTAGAGGCTGGAAAATCACCTCATACTTATGAGCCAAAACCTTCACAGATGAGAGCTATAAGCAAAGCAGATTTATACTTAGCCATTGGAGTAGAGTTTGAGAATGTATGGTTAGATAGATTTAAAGACCAAAATCCAGATTTGAGAGTTTTTGATATATCAAAAGATATAAACAAGTCAAAATCAGACCCTCATATATGGGTAAATCCAATTAATGTCAAACAGATAGCCAAAAATATATATCAAGCACTATCAACTATAGATAGTAATAATACTCAATATTACAAAAATAACCTAGATAATTATCTAGTAGAGTTAGACAAATTGGACCAAAATATAACTCAAATCTTAAAAGATGTTCCAAAAGGTAGTAGTGTAATGGTATTTCATCCTGCATGGGGATATTTTTTGACTCAATATGGTCTAAAACAGCTCTCTATAGAGATAGAAGGAAAATCCCCAAAACCAAGAGAGCTTATAGAGATAATCAAAAAAGCCAAAAAAGAGAATATAAAAGCAATTTTTACTCAACCTGAGTTTTCAGATAAATCAGCCAAGATTATAGCCAAAGAGCTAGGTATCAAGGTTATCAAAGCCTCTCCACTAGCTAAAGATTGGGCTGATAACCTTTTGATGTTAGCTCGTGGGATTGTTTTGGGAGTCAAATAGTATATGTCTAAGCCTGTAATAGAAATCAAAAATCTCACATTTGCATATGAGAAACATACAATATTAGAAGATATAAGTTTAAGAGTAGAGGATAAAGATTTTTTAGCCATTA
Organism: Campylobacterota bacterium; assembly: GCA_013153055.1. GTDB lineage: Bacteria > Campylobacterota > Campylobacteria > Campylobacterales > Sulfurovaceae > UBA1140. The sequence continues at coordinate 9,015 of JAADFE010000119.1, read as the reverse complement.
TTGGTCCAAATGGTGGAGGTAAGTCAACTCTACTTAAACTTATTTTGGGGATTAATCCTATTCAAAAAGGTACTATTAGAACTTTTGGGGAGAAACCTCAAAAAAACCTATCAAAGATAGGTTATGTACCTCAAAATACAAATGTAAATACAGATTTTCCTATAAAAGTACTGGAGGTTGTTTTGATGGGGCATATAGGCACAAAACGCCCTCTATTTGGTTATGCAAAAGAGGAGATAATGTGTGCTATGGGTGTATTGGGGCAAGTTGGTATGCAAGATTTTGCTCAAAAAAAGATAGGTGAACTCTCAGGTGGACAGAGACAAAGAGTTATGATAGCAAGAGCTTTATGTGCTCATCCAAAGATATTAATACTCGATGAACCAACAGCTAGTATTGATATAGATGGTCAAAAGAGAATTTATGAATTACTTAAAAAATTAAATGAGACTATAACTATTATAGTGGTTAGTCATGATATATCTGTAGTTTTGGCTTATGCAAATAAGGTGGTACATATTAACAAAAGGCTTATATATCATAATCTATCTAGTGGAGAAAAAGATAAATTAGATAAATCAGGTCACTTTTGTGAAGTGGAGCTGTTTAATATGTTTAAAGGAGAAGAGAAGTGATAGAGGCACTATCTTATGAGTTTGTTCAAAATGCGCTAATTGCTGGGATATTGGTATCTATTGCTTCGGGAATTATCGGTTCACTAATAGTTGTAAATCGTATGGTATTTTTAGCAGGAGGTATTGCTCATACGGCTTATGGTGGGATTGGTATGGCTATATATTTTGGATTGCCTATATTTTTGGGTGCTTCTATTTTTGCTGTTGTATCAGCGTTTATTATAGCTTTTATTACTCTAAATCATAGACATAGGATGGATACTTTTATAGGTTTGATGTGGGCTGTTGGTATGGCACTTGGTGTTGTATTGGTTGATTTGACACCAGGATATAATGTTGATTTGATGAGTTATCTATTCGGTTCTATTTTGGCTGTAAGTCATAATGATTTATACTATATGGGTGGGTTATTGGCTCTGATAGTTTTTATTATGGTTTTTTGGTATAGGGATATTTTAGCAGTCTCTTATGATAGTGAGTATGCTTCACTTAGAGGTATAAATGTGAGGTTTTTTTATACTTTGATTTTGATACTCTCTGCTTTGACTGTAGTAGTGGCTATCAAAGTGGTGGGGCTTATTTTGGTTATCGCACTTCTTACTATTCCTGTCTATATAGCTGAGAAGCTCTCCAATACGCTATATATGATGATGATACTCTCGGGTATTTTCTCTTCTATTTTTACATTAATTGGTTTGGTGTTTTCGTATAGTTATGATATATCTTCTGGGGCTTCTATTATACTTATATCAGCATTATCTCTGTTTGCTTTTTTAATTATAGGAGTATTGAAAAGCTCAAAATTTGATATATAAAATAAAAATAAACTTAAAATGTTTGAATAAAATTAGCTAAAAATAACTTTAAACATAAAAAGATTTTTAATATTTAAGATTTAAGTTTTTTTTAATAAATTTTAAAAATTACTTCTTTTTCTTAAAAATATTTGCTATAATTTTCTTGTGAGAGCCTCATTCCCTAACTCCCCCTTATTTCCCCTTGGGGCTCTCCATTGATAACCTTTTCATCATAATTTTCCCTTTTTTTAATTAAAAATTTAAAGGTTATCATACTACAATATTGAATATAGTTATAATCAAAAGGGGATAGTATCAAAATATTTACAGATGAATCACTTGTTGAAGTAGTAGAGTGGATAGAGTTAAAACTTTCTACTAAAAATCAAGTAACTTTTAGGACTCTTAATCCTGATATAAATTTTAATCTTTTTAGTGGTAATACGGTTACGATAGATAATCAGAGCTATATATATCGTGGATATAAAGTATGGATAAATTTGGCAGAGTTATTGTATTGTAGAGTATTGACTCCTGTTCAGATAGATGATAATATTATTGAGATAACTCTAAAAAAGCTTAATATTCAAAACTCTTTTCATAATTCTAATATTGATGATAAAACAGAAAAATATGGTATAAATTCAAAATTTTTTTCTATAAATAAAAATGAAGAACCTACATTTTTATTAGCTTATAAGAGAGCATTAGATGCGGTTAGAATTAATAGTAGAACTGATATATTAAATTTAGGTATAAATAGAGCTGATGAGTTTGAATTGATTTCAAATATAAATAAAAATAGATTGGTTGGTATAGACCATTCGCAAAGTGCTTTAGATTTTGCTAAAAATCGTTTTAAAGCAAGAGAGTATCTTTTTATTAAAGAGGATATCAATAAGATAGATAGATTGAATTTAGGTAAATTTGATTTGATTATATCTATCGGAACACTACAAACTCCTAGTATAAATTTTAAGCCATTTTTTATGTCCCTGGTTCAAAATTATTTAACAGATGATGGAGCTATTATTTTAGGGTTTCCAAATAGTAGATGGATTGATTGTGAGTTGATATATGGTGCAAAAGCACCAAATTATGCTTATTCTGAAATGTCACTAGTTTTCAATGATGTTATTTTTTGTAAAAAATATCTACAGCAAAAGAAGTTTAGGGTAACTATTACAGGGAGGGAATATATTTTTTTAACAGCTACTAAAATAGGTTATTAATTAGTAAAAATTATTATATTTTAATGATAATATGTTACTATTTGGTAAATAAAATAAAAAGAAGTAGTTATTATGAAATATTTTTTTATCTCGGGTTTGTTTATATTTTTAATGAGTGGTTGTAGTTTTTTATCTAAAAAAATATCAATTACCGAAAAGGAACCTATTATAATATCGGACAATCCAGTTGTTGTTCAAGAGAATATTGAGTTAAAAAAGCTAATGCGTAAATTTGATTATTTGATATTTACTAAATTGAATTTAGAAGCTCAAGAGGGAGAAGAAGATATGTTTTTTGATAAGAATATTCAATCTAGTTTAAAAGACTTTATAAAAGATAGTAAAAAAGTAGAATTTTTATATCCAAATGCAGATGATGAATATATTAGACTTTCCAAAGCACTTAATAAAGAGGTTGTTAAACTTTATAAGATTGTTAAAATCAAAAAAACAGAATGGGTTGAACCACAAGTTCAAAATATTATAAATATTTGTAATCAGTGTCATAGTCTCTATATCCCATCCTAATCTTAATAAAAGGCTCTTATATTTTTATTTTAACTCCCCCCAAGAGTCCCCAATAGATACAGAACATTTCAGAGGAACTCTTAGTTCCATAATGTTCTCCATTATATTTCTAAATTTCAAAGATATATCATCTACTATATCATCTCTGATTTCAAATATCAATTCATCATGGATTTGTAGAAGCATATTTCCATCTATGGAGTTCTCTTTTATATAGCTATATATCTCCAACATAGATAGTTTGATAAGGTCAGCTGCACTTCCTTGAAATAGGGTATTGATAGACTCTCTCATAAAAGCAGATTTTTGCAGACCATTTGCATTGGCATAGTCAAATATCCTTCTTCTTTTTAAGATAGTCTCTACATATCCCTCCTCTTTTACTCTATCTTGGATTTGTGCCAAAAAGTTTTTGACTGTAGGAAATGATGCAAAGTAGTTATCTATAATCTCTTTTGCTTCAGCTCTACTTATACCTAACTCTTCTGATAGTTTCTTTGGTCCCATACCATATAGTAGTCCAAAGTTTACAGATTTAGCAAAATCTCTTTTGGCTCTTGCCTCTTCTTCTCCAAATAGTTTAATAGCAGTTGCTAAGTGAATATCTAAGCCATTTTGAAATGCCTCTAGTAGGGCTTTGTCTTGTGAGAAGTGTGCTAGTAGTCTAAGCTCTATTTGAGAGTAGTCTATACTTAGGAGTTTGTATCCATCTTTGGCTATAAAGGTCTCTCGGATACTTTTTCCAAGCTTTGAGCGAACGGGTATATTTTGGAGGTTTGGATTTTTGGAACTTAGCCTTCCTGTGGCTGTTCCTGTTTGTAAAAATGAGGTGTATATTCTATTTTTTTTATCCTCTTTTGCTAGTTTTAGCAGAGGAGTTACATATGTTGATAGTATCTTTTGAACAGCTCTATACTCTAATATCTTTGGGATAATCTCATGCTCATCTTTTAGTGAGTTTAGTACAGCTTCATTTGTACTATAGCCTGTTTTTGTTTTTTTGCCACCTTTTAAACCGAGCTTATTAAATAGTATCTCTCCTAGCTGTTGGGTTGATTTGATATTAAACTCACTACCACTTATATCATAAATCTCTTGGGTTAGACTCTTTATAGTCGATGATAGATTTATCTGTAGAGTTTTTAGCTTCTCTATATCTACTTTGATACCCTCTTGCTCCATTGCTATTAGTACATTGATAAATGGGTACTCAACCATTTTGGCTTCATCTTTTAGTTGGGGTAGGAGTAGATTATCGAGTTTTTTGTATAGTTTGTATGTCATCCAAGCATCTTCACTAGCATAAAATGAGGCTGATTGTATATCTACATTGGCAAACGTCTCACCCTTTTTTACCATCTCTTTAAATGGTTTCATCTTGTAGCCAAAAAACTTATCAGCCAAAACATCAAGCCCAACTTTGCTACCTGGATTTAGTAGCCATGCCATTATCATACTATCTGCATATGGTATAGTCTCATCTATATTGTGTTGATAGTATAGAAGTGACAAATCAAACTTTAGATTTTGTCCAACCACTTTTGCTTTTAGTATCTTTTTGATAGCATCTATAACACTATCTATATCTACTTGTTGAGTTACGCCTAGATAGTTATGAGCTATTGGTACATAGTAGGCTCTCTCTTCATCCATAGCAAATGAAAACCCTACTATTTTATCTCTTTTGGTATCAAGTCCCAAAGTCTCAGTATCAAATGCTACAACTCTATCACTACTAATAGTATCTATAACTTCAGATAGCTTTTGGGGAGTATCTAGTGTGATTGTTTCAAATGATAGCTTTGGTTTTTGGGGTTGATTTTGGATGGTTGTGCCTACTTGAGCTTTTTTTATAGCCTGTTTCATCTCATATCTTTCAAACTCATCTATTAGTGGGGTTAGATAGTTTTTATCTTCAAATTCAAAACTATCAAAATCCAAATCTTTAAAAATATCTGTACGCATTCTGACTAAATCTCTTGATAGAAATGCTTTCTCTTTACTCTCTAGTAGTAGCTTTTGAGTTCTAGGGGTTCCACACTTTTCTATATTGGCATAGATATTCTCTAGCGTATGAAACTCGTTGATTAGTTTACTAGCACCCTTTTGTCCAATCCCTTTGACTCCTGGTACATTATCAGAGCTATCTCCAAGTATCGCTTGAAAATCTATAAAATCTCTAGGGTGAACACCAAATTTCTCTATACAACCCTGCTCATCTATCTCTCTTTTTTTGATAGAGTCATACATGACCACTTTTTTATCATCTATCATCTGATATAAATCTTTATCATGAGATACGATTTTGACCTTTAGATTTCTCTCTTTGGCAAACTTGGTTACTGTGGCTATCACATCATCAGCCTCATATCCCTCTTTGCTTAGATTTGCAAATCCCATCTCCTCTATCCAATCAATAGCAACGGGGAGCTGTTTGGTCAAATCCTCTGGTGGAGTAGGGCGATTTGCTTTGTACTCTGGATATATTTCACTTCTAAATGTTTTACCTTTGCTATCAAGTGCAAAAACAATATAATCAGTAGCATGTTCTCTTCGTAGTGAGTCAATAAAGTTTATAAATCCTGTCAAAAGCCCTGTAGGAAACCCATCAGAGTTTCTAAGAGGTGGCAGAGCAAAATATGAACGGAAAAAAAATCCAAATGTATCAATAATAGTGATAGTTTTCAAAATAGGAGCCTCATAATTAATATGAGGAATTTTACCTTATTGTAGGTTAATTTTTGTTAGTATTATTATGTTCTTTAATAGCATTAGGGTCAAACTCACAACACTCACTAATAGTTTTTTGAGGATATCGAATATAATCATATCCCTGTTTTATAGTATAAACTCCAAATATTATAACACTAATAGATGCTATTTTGATAATTAGATTTCTAAAGTTACTATTTTTATAAAGTCCTACAAAAAATCCTAAACTAAATAGAGCAGGAACTGTACTAAGCCCAAAAATAAGCATAACCAAAGCTCCATAAAATGCACTTCCTGTACTAGCAGCTGTGACAGCGAAAAAATATACTAATCCACATGGTAGTAGTCCATTTATCATACCTAAAACAAAAAAACTAAATAAACTTTTTGTGTGTAGTAGTTCTCTAAATATTTTTCTATACCAAGGTGCACTAGACATAGAGTGTTCTATAAGTGTTAAAAATTTTATTTTACCAGAAAGAGATAATCCACTTAAAATCATAAAAATACCAGCGATAATGAGTAATAAAGCATTTGCTAAATTGTTAAACATTGCTACGCCACCTAAAAAACCAAACATTGCACCCAAGACTACATATGTAAATATCCTTCCTGTGGAGTATAGCAGATGGGCTATTGCTTGTTTAGGTTTGTTCCATTTGTCATCAATCTTTGTACTACTATAGGCTATGATTATTCCTCCACACATTCCTATACAGTGACTAAATGAGCCTAAAAAAGCTATACCTATAATCCAAAGTATATTAATTGTATCCATCTTGTTCCTTTTTGGTTTTGAGTAACTGTTTTCTAATTATTGGATTTTCCATTGTTTCACCTCTTAGAGTTAGAAGTCTCATTTGTTCAAATGTAATTGTATTTTGTTTTGCTTTCTCATAAGCTCCAAATCCATAGTGCATAGGAGTCTCTTCATCTCTGGTATAGTGAGCTTTTTTAGCATCTATCCATCTATTAGTATCTCTACTACGAACCCAAACTGTAGCATCTTTTTTAAAAGGTTGTCTCTCTAGCCATTTTACCATACCACCATGGTCATGAAAAAACCAAGTTCTACCATCTGGAGATATAACTTCTGACGCATACTCTATTCCATCTATGACCATACCACATTGACTATCTTGATATTTATGAAGTTCTATATCTATAGGTTTTTTTTTGTTGTTCCCTTTTACTATAGTTATCATATGTTGTTTACTTGATAGAGATAAGACTGTAGCTACTATTATAGCTACTAATCCTCCTATAATAGTTATATATTTTATCGCTTTCATTTTTTCCTATATCTAATTAAAATTTTTATTATATTAGTATTTAAAAGATTAATTTACTGTTAAATTAAAAAAAAATAGAAATTTTCTAGTTTTTTTGCTAATGTTTAATTTTATTAAAGTTTTTTTTTGTTATAATTCATTTGCAACAACATATATATCTTTAGTATCCCCCTATTTCTAAATCGCTAGAGATTAGATTTAATCTGATATGTTGTTGCACCTTAATTCAAAATATCCCTTTTCCCTATTTTTTATAACTTTATCGTAACTATTCATTAAGCCATTCATTACGATAAAGATATGATTTTGATTTAAACTTTGGATATAGCCATAAGCAGAAGCTAAATTGGCTGTAGCCTCAATAGGGTTTATAGAAAATGGAACCATTGCACCTGTTAATACAATAGTTTTATTTAGTTTACCACTATATAGATATTGTGCTGTTATATCTATAGTATCTGTACCATGAATAACTATTATTTTTTTATATGTAGAGCTTTTGATTATTTTTAAAATCTCTTCTCTATCACTATCTGTCATATCTAGGCTATCTTTCCCAATTATATTTACAATTTCAAACTGAGTTAACCAATTTTTAGCTATATCTTTAAGAGCTTTTGAGTTTTTGTCTATATCCAACTCTCCAGTAATTGGGTTATATATCTTATTAAATGTGCCACCAGTACTGATAATTAATATTTTTTGCATTATAAGTATCACCTTTGTTTGAAAATTTATATAATATTCTATCTAATCGTGATAAAATACGCAATTAATTTATTTATGGAGAGAACGATATGATAATGAAAGGCAAAAAAGGAATTGTCCTAGGAATTGCAAACAAGAAATCAATCGCTTATGGGATTGCAAAAGCGTGTCACGAGCAGGGTGCCGAGATGGCTATTACATTTCTCAATGAGAGATTTGAGAGAAAATTAGCTCCAATAGCAGAAGATTTAGAGTGTGGTGCTAGATTTTATCCATGTGATGTAAGTAAACCAGAAGAGATAAAAGCTCTAAAAGAGTCAATAGAAAAAGATATGGGTCAGATAGATTTTATAGTTCATTCTATAGCATTTGCACCAAAAGAGGGTTTGGGTGGTAGATTTGTCAATATCCCAAAAGATGCTTTTGATATAGCTATGGATATATCGGTATATTCTCTTATAGAGGTAGTAAGAGAGCTTAAACCTGTGCTATCAGATAACTCATCTGTTCTTACACTAACATACTATGGTGGTGTAAAATATATTCCAAACTATAATTTAATGGGAGTTGCAAAAGCTGCTTTAGAGATGACAGTTAAATATCTAGCAGAAGATTTAGGAAAAGATGGAATTAGAGTCAATGCTATTAGTGCAGGACCAATCAAGACTCTAGCAGCTGCTGGTATTGGTGATTTTTCATTCTTGCTTAAATGGAATACAGCTCACGCACCACTAAAAAGAAATGTAACAATTCATGAGGTTGGTAACTCTGGTATGTATCTTCTCTCTGATTTGAGTTCAGCAGTTACAGGAGAAATTCACTATGTTGATGCTGGATTTAATATTATGGGACTTCCTGCTGTTGAGTTTGATGAAAAAGGTAAAGCTACTATTGCATGGAATGGGACAGACTAATTAAGTGAACAGTTTAAAATTTTTTGATAGAGTATTAACAATTTATGGGCGTAATGCTGTATTAGAAGCATTAGAGGATGATAGTTTGAGTATATATAAACTTCATCTATCTAAATCTAATAAACCATCCCCTCAACTAAACAAGATGGTGAAAATAGCCCAAAAAAGAGATATAGAGATAGCCTATCATGATAAAA
>JAADFE010000145.1 GCA_013153055.1 Campylobacterota bacterium | reverse complement strand
AAAAAATAATCACCTCTTCTCTCTAATTCTCAAAAAAGTAGGAAATCTAGGCTTTCCATATTTTGTCATCTCTTTGTATTTAAAGGTTACAATACTACCAATGGGTGGAGGATTTATTCTATCTTTTAAACTAAATCCACTACCTATTTTAAAAGATATATTATTATCCATAATACAACTTATAGAACCCATTAGTCCTTTATATTTTCCATGACCTATATTATAATTTATAACTTTACACTCTTTATCTTTAAAACTCTTTACTTTTAGTGCTTTATTTGTCCTTTTTGCAATGTATGGTGTATTGGGGTCTCTAACTACTACACCCTCTCCACCTTTTTTTTCTATCTCTATTAAAAATTGTTTTAAATGCTTTTTATTTTTGATTTTAATTTGAGGAATTATTTTTATAATACTATTTTGATATGGCTTTACTTTAGCTAATCTCTCAAATAGATTGCCTTTTTGATTTGGAACTTCAAAAATATAATGTTTTATCTCTCTCCATTTTTTAGATGGAGTTTTATCTCTAACTATAGAGCTTATATTCTCAAAATCTCCTCTTTTACTCCAAAGTTCTCCATCTATAGCAAATGGTGGATAATCTTTTGTAAACCATTTGGGAGTATGGATTATTTTACCACCTCTAGTTAATAGTTTTTTACCATCCCAATAAGCCCTAATACCATCAAGTTTTTCACTCATAACCCAACCTGATATATTCTGGTCTTTATAGACTTTTAGAAGTAGAAGTTTTGGCTTTTGGGCAAAAAGTAGTGGTGGTAAGAGAAGTATTAAAAGAGGTCTAATCATTTTAGAGAGTCTCTTTCTACATCTAAGACTTTACATATTTTATTAAATATATCATTTGCAAACTCATAAAACTGTTTTGCATCCTCTAAGGTTGGTTTTCCATATGGTAGCAATCCCATATCTCCTGGATATCTTGATTCTATATATAAACTATCTAATAACTTTATTAACTCTTTATCATATATAATAAAACCATCAAGATTAGTTATTAATTTAGTAATCTTATGAATTTTAGGAACAGGTTTATTCTGATATTCAAGTAAAGCTTTTAGAGATTTTTCAATAGATTGTTGTGAATGAAAGGCTACTATATGAGTTAAATCACCCAAATCAATTATATTTCTAATTACTTTAATGTCATCTTGAGAAGCTTTGAGCCACTCTTTTGCCATTTTTATATTCATAAAACTACACCATCATTCATAATAACCCTTGAAAAATAACTATTTAACTCTAAAAACTTCTTATGCATAGCCTTAGTATGGACTATTAAATCCGTTGGATACTTTTTCATAATATCATCTAACATATTTGCTACATTCAAATAAACTCTACTCTTCTCTCTCCAACTTTGAGGCATAAAATCATCATTAGTAACCACATACAAATCTATATCACTATCTTTATGTGGTGTTCCATAAGCATAGGAACCAAAGAGAATAATCTTTTGAGGATTGAGTGGTTTTAGTCTCTCTACAATTTTAGCTTTTAACTCTTCAAATGATTTTTCATCCATTTTCAATCCTTAAAATTATCTATTCTCTAATATTATTATATTTATATGAACTTTAATTCTCTCTAAGTTTTTCAAAAAGCTCCAAATCATCCAATCTCTCCCACGGATAATCCTCTTGTCCAACTTGACCACGACTTGCCACATCTGCATATAAAAAGGTATCAGCTGATGGTTTATCAAGTCCAAACTTTTTAGTAATCCAATTTGGTGTTAGTGGGAAATTTTCCATTACAAAAGATGAGAGTTTGTCATCATCTACTCCATCAACTACTGTTCCATAGGTATCAACTGCCACTGAAGTTGGCTTTGCTACACCAATAGCATAAGAGATTTGAACTACACATTTTTTAGCTAGTCCTGAAGCTACAATGTGTTTGGCTATATATCTACTTGCATATAATCCTGAACGATCAACTTTGGTATAGTCTTTGCTTGATTGAGCTCCACCACCGATAGGGGCATAACCTCCAAAACTATCAACTATCAGCTTTCTACCTGTTAGACCAGAGTCATGCAATGATGAGTGAGATACATATTTTCCTGTTGGGTTTATATGGATAATACAATCATCTCTATTATAGAGTTCACTTGGCAATCCAGCCTCATCTATAAGTCCACCAATAAGCTCTCTGACTTCATCTATACTCATACTGGCAACACATGGAGCTGATACTACTATAGTGTGAATTTTTTGAGGATTACAGCTTTCAAAATTATCTTTTGTACCATAGTCCATAGTTACTTGAGTTTTTATATCCACTCCTAATTTATGTGGATTTGCTTTTGCATAATCATATACTTTTTCCATAAGAACTCTAGCATATGTAATAGCACTTGGCATATAGTTTGGTGTCTCAATATCTGCATAACCAAACATAATCCCTTGGTCTCCAGCTCCTGTCTCTCCGTCTTCTTGGTCAACACCTTGGTTTATATCTGGAGATTGGGAGTTTAAAAGAACCTGTACCTCTACATCTTCAGGGTGTAAGCACTCCTCTTTAGTAAAGTATGGATTTCCATTATATCCTATCTTTACTAGTGCATCGTGAACTATTTTTTTATAATCTTCGGTAGTCAAAAGAGTCTTTGATGTTACCTCTCCACCTATTATTACATGCTTTCCTGCTACAAAAACCTCTGAAGCTACTCTTGATTTGCTATCACCTATAATTAACTTATCAACGATACTATCAGCAATAATATCAGCACATTTATCTGGATGCCCAGCACTTACAACTTCACTTGTAAAAAGATACATATATATTCCTCTATATTAATATTATTCGTATTGTATCTTAAAAGATATTTTATTTTAATTGCTTAATTCCATAGCTAACCTCTTAAGACCTTTGAAATCTGCTTTACCAGTTCCTAGTTTTGGAATTTCATCTACTTTATAATAGACTGATGGAATATATAGTGGATTTATATTTAACTCTTTTATCTCTTTTTTTAACTCATCTAAATCTTTTTCTCCCTCTAGTAGTAGTACTATCTTCTCTCCTTTTTTACTATCTGGTATAGCTGTAACTGCTATTTGAGACTCCTCATCTATTAATCTATTTATCTCCTGTTCTACAAGCCCTAAACTAACCATCTCTCCACCGATTTTGGCAAATCTGCTATATCTATCTACAATCGTTACAAATCCATCTTCATCTATATGACCTTTGTCTCCTGTGACATACCATCTAATTCCATCTATCTCTTTTATCACTGAATTGGTTTTATCTCTATCTTTTAGATACCCTTTCATAA
>JAADFE010000158.1 GCA_013153055.1 Campylobacterota bacterium | reverse complement strand
CCAATATAGATGTAGCTATATCCAATGCCAAGTGTGCAAAGAGTATGCAACTGACTCGTCCTATTATTATAGATGATGTTGATGGATATGAAGCTATAGGGCTTAGACACCCTATTATAGAAGCCAATGAAAACAGTGGTATATATGTACCAAATGATATCTATCTAGGTGAGGGGATAGAGACCAAACATAACCATATAATGCTAAATGCTAGTGGTGGAGAGGCTATTAAGGGGGTTTTGCTATATGGTATAAACTCCTCAGGGAAATCATCACTTATGAAGAGTATTGGGCTATCAATCATACTAGCCCAAGCTGGTTTTTTTGTCCCTGCTATTGAGTTAAAGTTTGGTATGTATGATAAACTATTTACTCGTATCGTCTCAAAAGATAATCTATATAAAGGGCTATCTACATTTTCTATAGAGATGATGGAGCTAAAAAATATATTTAACCGAGCAGGTAGAAAAAGCCTTGTTTTAGGAGATGAGATATCTCAAGGGACTGAGACACAATCAGGTTTAGCTATCGTATCTAGTAGCATACTAAAACTACTAGAGTTGAATGCTTCATTTATATTTGCAACACATCTACATCAGCTCAAAAATATAAAACAGATACAGAATATCAAAAATCTTATCTTTTTGCATCTAGGTGTTAAATATGATGAGCAAAATGATAGATTGATATACAATAGAGAGTTGCAGTTTGGAATGGGTAGTTCTCTATATGGATTGGAGTTTGCGAAATCTCTACATATGGACAAAACTTTTTTGAAAAATGCCTATGAGATTAGAGACTCTATAGTTGGAGAGAGTTCAGAGCTTAAAAAACTAAAAGAGAAAAAGAGAAGTAGATATAACAAAAATTTATATATAACCAAGTGTGCTTTGTGTGATGAGATAGTAGATGATATTCACCATATCATGCCTCAAAATATGGCAGATGAAAATGGCAAGATAGGATATATAGACAAAAATCATAAATATAACCTCATAGCATTATGCAAAAGACATCATGATATGGTACATAGAGGCAAAATACAGATTATGGGATTTTTTATGACTGATGAGGGTTTAAAGTTGCAATATAGAGAGCTATAATTTTTCCACAATTGATTGATACAATTCATCATCAAATTATAAAGGATAAAAAAATGTTATTAACTATTATTACAATAGTAGTGATAGTTGGTATAGGGGCAACTATATACTATATTTTAAAAAGAAATAATGCTGATAGAAAAGAGAATTTAAATATTATTCATGAAGGTAAAAAGATTTATTTTTATCTTAGTGATGACTTTTTCTTTTCTGTAGATTTAGAAAAAAATAGAAAATTAGGAGAAACTATAACAAGAGTTATTAATAAAGAGATGGATTATTTGATAAAGTGTGTTAGAAAAATTAATTTTATTAATTTTGAAAATAAACCATTAGAAGAGTTTTTGAACTCTATGTTAAATTTAAAAAGGGGATAAGAAATTATCCCCTTTTTAGCTATCTAATCCATCACCATTAACAATATCTGGCTCTTCTGTTTCCTCTTTAGGACATTTTGCCATGCTGACGACTATATCTTTTTTCTCAACATTAACTACTTTGACACCTGATGTGTTTCTTCCTGCTTTACGGATAGTTTGCATATCTACTCTAATCATCTTGCCTATACTTGTTAGACACATCATATCTTTGTCATCTTCTACTCTTACAACACCTACTACATCACCTGTTTTTGGAGTTAGTTTCATACTGATAACCCCTTTTCCTGCACGGCTCTGTTCTCTATACTCTGAGGCTGTTGTTCTCTTACCTATACCTTTTTCACTTAGCATTAATAGTTCGTTCTCTTCATCATTGATAGTAGTGGCACCACATACAAAGTCATCATCTATCTTAAACTTAATACCTGCTACACCTCTAGCCACTCTACCTATCTCTCTAGCATCTTCGACTTTAAATCTAATACATTGACCTTTTTTGGTTGTAATAAATAGCCATTTGGTATCAGGCATCACTATCTGAGCTGTTACTATACTATCATCTTCATCTAGGTTAATCGCTCTAACACCATTTGTTCTGATATTTGAGTACTCTTTTAGATTTGTTCTTTTGACTATCCCTTTTTTGGTAAAGAATACTAAACCTTTGTCTTCATTGAAGTCAGTTGTTGGGATAATAGACATGATTTTCTCATCAGCTTTTAGGTTGATAAGATTTACTACAGCTTTTCCTTTGGCTGTTCTGCTACCCTCTGGAATACGATACACTTTTAGCCAATATAGCTGTCCGAGGTCTGTTACGAACATCAAAGTATCATGAGTATTTGAGATAAAAAACTGCTCGATAAAATCATCATCATAAGTGGTGACTGCTATTTTACCTTTTCCACCTCTTTTCTGTTTTTCGTACTGTTTTACAGGTACTCTTTTGATATATCCTCTATGAGTAATTGTTACAACCATAGGCTCATTTGGAATTAGGTCTTCTATATCGATATCGTCATAATCATCAACTATTTCGGTTTTTCTTTCGCTTTTATAGTTGTTGAGTATCTCTTTTATCTCATCAGCTATAATTCCATTGAGTATCTCTTCGCTTTTTAGGATAGACTCTAGGTACTCTATGAGTTTATATAGTTCATTTAACTCATTTTCTATCTTCTCTCTCTCTAGTCCTGTTAGTCGTCTTAGCTTCATCTCCAATATAGCATTGGCTTGAATTTCAGATAGAGAGAACTTTTGCATAAGTGCTGTTCTAGCACTCTCACTATCTTCGCTCTCTTTGATGATACGGATAACTTCATCTATATTATCAACAGCAATCTTTAGCCCTTCTAATATATGAGCTCTAGCTCTTGCTTTTTCTAGGTCAAATATAGTTCTACGGATGATTACAGTTTTTCTATGTCGTAAAAATAGCTCTAAAAGTTCACGCAATTTAAAGATTTTTGGCTCTTTGTTTGTAATAGCCAACATAATAATCCCAAAAGTAACCTGCATCTGTGTACTTTTGAATAGATTGTTGAGGATAATATCGCTCATAGCATCTCGTTTGAGTTCGATAACTATACGCATACCCTCTCTATCAGACTCATCTCTAATCTCTGATATACCATCAATCTGTTTGTCTCTAACAAGCTGAGCTATATTTTCTATGAGTCTGGATTTGTTAACTTGATATGGTAGCTCATCAACTACTATTATCTCTTTTTTGCCTTTTTCCTCTATATGAGTTTTGGCTCTGACTTTTATTCGACCTCTACCTGTGGTATAAGCATCTGTTATACCTTTTCTACCAAATATTATCCCACCTGTAGGAAAATCAGGACCTTTTACAATAGAGAGAAGTTCACTATCTTCACAATCTG
>JAADFE010000086.1 GCA_013153055.1 Campylobacterota bacterium | reverse complement strand
CTTTTGAAATGTCTATGCCTATGACTTTTCTATTTTTTAATTTTCCTGCAACTAAAGTTGTGCCACTTCCACAAAATGGATCAAGTATTGTATCTCCTTCATTGGAAGCTATTTCGATTATCCTTTCAAGCAAAAGTATTGGTTTTTGTGTAGGATATCCTACTCTTTCTTTTGCTTTTGGATTAAGATATGGTATTTCCCAGACATCACTTAATGGAACACCTTTTTTTTCATCACTATTGATAATATTTCCATTTTCATCTTTTGCATAAATAGTTTTACCATTTTTATCTCGAACTCTTTTTTGTAAAATTTGGTCTATATTTGTAGTTTCTGAGTAATCAGTATATATCTTGTTGAATTTAAAATTTTTAGTTTTACTATAAAAGTATATAGTTTGATGAGATGGTAAAAGTCCTTTTTTTGAATTTGACCATCTTTTATAATACCAAATAATTTCAGATTGAAAGTTTTTTTCTCCAAAAATATTATCAAGCAAAAATTTTACAATATGAGTAGCATTTCTATCACAATGAACAAATATACTCCCATCATCTTTTAATACTCGTTTTAACTCTACTAATCTATCAAATAAAAATTTTGAATACTCTTCATGACTTTGCCAAATATCACTATATGAAAACTCTTTTTTACCATCTCTTGTTTTTAGCTTTTGGATTTTATTTGTAAAAAAAGGTGGGTCTAAATAGATTAAATCTATACTGTTTTCTTCAATCGTAGGTAAAATATCTAAACAATCACCAAGAATTACTTTTTCCATTTTATTCTCCAAAGTTTTCTTTAGCAATATCTTCTAAAATCTGTTTTAAATCAACTTTTGTTCTATCCTTAACATATTCCCAAGCACTATCACCATAATAATACTCTCCACCAATACCATTATATAGAGTTTCTAAAGTATTTTGAATTCTAATCGCCCCAGCTCTATTTGGATAATAGAACATAACCCTAATTGGTTTGTATCCTGCATCTTTGATTACTTTTATTCTAGTATGTTCTTTTGTTATATGGTCTCCATCTGTTGTGGCATCTCTCCATTTTATCTCAATAGCATTGTTACCTTCTAAACAATCAATTTCAAAAGTTTTAGGTCTAATTCCTAGGGTATTTGGTATTTTTGTAGTTGCAGAGTCTGGAAATGTTTCTAAAAAACAAAGCTTTGTAGCTTCTTCTAAAAATGAACCTGCATATTTGTATAAAAATCGTCCTTTATTTTGATATAGGTCTATTAATCTTCCCTCTTCATCAGAGATACCTAAAACTTGATAAATCAAATAATGAGATTTATCATCTTCTTTCATCTCTTCCATTCTGTTATCAATTTTAGCTTTTAGATTATCAGAATATTTTTTTGCTAGTTCTTTGATTTTTTCTTTTATTGTCATAATTTCACTCAAATTCTAATTTTTTAATACCATAACA
Organism: Campylobacterota bacterium; assembly: GCA_013153055.1. GTDB lineage: Bacteria > Campylobacterota > Campylobacteria > Campylobacterales > Sulfurovaceae > UBA1140. The sequence goes on along the minus strand of JAADFE010000086.1, from coordinate 1,958 downwards.
ATTTTCAAAATTTATATTTACTTCTTGCATTCAAATTCCTTTTTTACATTATAGCTAAAACACTCTTTGCATTTATATTGCTAACTATCATTTCTAGGGTCAAGTACTACCTGTATTCTATCTGAAAATAGATTAGCTGATAGCACCAATACAAACATAAAAACAAAAGAGGAAAAGAGAGACCACCAAACCATAGGCTCTCTAGCCATCTCTAATCTAGCTTGGTTTATCATATTTCCCCAACTATACATAGTAGGGTCAACTCCCACTCCCACATAAGAGAGTACAGCCTCAGCCAAAACCAATCCACTAAAATCAAGTACTACAGATATTAGAATAATGTGCATTAGATTTGGAATAATATGTCGCTTGATAATAGTAAATTTGCTTACCCCAAAAGCTTTAGATGCTTTTACAAACTCTACTTGGGATATTTTTAGAGTCTCAGCTCTAAGCAATCTGCAAAGCCCAGTCCAAGAGGTTACACCCAATATAATCACCAAAAATAGCAATCTCAAATCTGACCTCTGCTGAGTGGTCTCAAACCATTGAGGATTATTATCCATAACCACCTGCATAAGTAGTACACTAGCAGCAATAAGCAGTACACTAGGGATTGAGTTTAGAGTAGTATATATATACTGGATAATATCATCAATCCAACCCCTAAAAAATCCTGCACTAACCCCCAAAGCTACAGCCATAGGAAGCATAACCAAAGTGGTCAAAACACCTATAAGAACACCTGTTCTTATACTCTTTAGACTCTCATATAGCACATCTCCACCAACTTTATCAGTTCCCAATACATGATAATCAAAGCTCATAATATATAGCCAACTAAATAGCACTATAAGAGTAGAAAATGTTATATATCCCACTCTCCAGTTTATATCATTTTTGAGTGAACCTCTCTTTTTACGCCATAATATATGTAACCATATAAACAAAAATGAGATAGCACTACCTACTATCAAAGCTTTTATAGAGTTTTTGACTATATTACCACTATGAACATACTTTAGAGGTTTGTATATTTGGATAGTCTCTCCATTTTTATCTATAGCTATATCTTTTGTATATTCTTTTGTAGCAAATGGAGCAGAGTATGTTCTCTCTCTGTTTTTAATCCTATGTTCAAATGCCATATCCAATAGACTAACCATATTGCTACTATTATCAAACCTAAAATGTATAGAGTCCATCAATGCAAATAGTAGATAAAAGAGCAAAATAATAGCAGAAGAGAGTGCAATAGATGATTTAAAAATAGTATGCCACTGTTTTTGAACCTGAGGAGAACGAGCAACCACCCACCCCCAAGCAACTATAGCAAACAGTAAAATCCAAATCATAATATCTGTCCAAAGCAGAGTTAGTCTCATTGTGTTGTCCTTAAATTTGGCGTATTATAACACAAAATTAAAATTCATCTACTTTAAAAACTTTCCACTTTTAGCACTCTGCTTGATATCTTCTAGTAACTCTAAAAACTCCTCAACATTACCTGTACCTTTGATTTTGTCTATCACTCTCTTTCCATTATTAGTTATAAAATAAAAAGATGGAGTTCCTAGAGATTTTAGACCTAGAGGAAGTTTTTCTAGTAGTACATTTTTTTTGACTACAACAAAATTTTTATTGAGGGTATCTTTGACTTTATCCTCTACAAAAACCTCTCTGTCCATCTTCATACAGCCTCTACAAAATGGGATATACCCCTCTATCATTACTATTTTATTCTCTTTTTTGGCTTTTTTGAGTGCATCTTGATAGCTATATCTCTTGACAGAGTGAGCTACTATCATCTCTTCGCTTATATCAAACATATATGGAGCTAACTCTTCAGCCTCTTCTTCGGTGATTTTAATTGGTGGCATTGTATCAAAGTTTTTTAGAACACCTTTTGGTAATATACTTTTTTTTCTATCAGGGTGAGCCAAATAATCTAGCAAAAA